>CAJLWM010000004.1 GCA_905210415.1 uncultured Prevotellaceae bacterium | reverse complement strand
CTTGCTATTACTCATTAAAAAGCAATCAAAATCTGGACTTCTAAAACTCCGAAATTCATTCAATCCCTAATGACCGAATTGGGTTTAATTTTAGCAATACAAAAATAACCAAAAGGGTTGATACCTCGTGAAAAGTGTCGACCTTAATTTATTTGGTTTGAACAACTTTTACCGGACAGCAATAATAACCATATTATAAAAATGAAACGAGCAATATTTCAGAATGATTTCTCTCCGTACTATCCGATTGGAATTAAGCCATGTCCTATGTATGTGGATGTGGCAAATCGCATTTATGATAGAATAAAGAACATGGACATCGGTTTGCCTAATGCAGGCAAACTGAAGAAAGAGATTGCCATTAATTTGGCAATCTACTATGAGGACAAGATGTCTGATATCGGGTTGTGGAACGCCTTTGTACATAAGCACTCGCTCGCATATGCACACCCATTGCCCTTCTTTGATGATTTACATGTTCTTGAGAAGAATGATGTGAATGCCAAAGAAGTAGAATTGTTGGTATGGCTTGTATTGTCCAGAAATTTAGACGACCGTTTTCTCAATCCTTTAGCGATGAATGAGGTCGCGACAAATATTATTATGGAGATACTTATTGAGGAGGATGAGGTTGAAGTGAACGATTCTTTGCATGATTTTATATACAACTCAGATACGGCTAATGACTATTTTAAGTTGAAGCATGTGCTAATATGGCTTCGTCGTTCCTACTTGCTCTGCTCTCCTTTATCGGATGAAGGGTTTGAGGATTATTTGGATTCATATTTAGGACAGTTTGGTAAAGGTGAAGCTATGTACTATGCAGAAACTTCTTTCTCTATGAATTGCGAGATAGGACCAATGGCAGAGCTGCCTCATCTGTGGCTGGCAGATATGTATTTAGAAAACAACATGCAAGAGGAGTCTGAAAAACTGAGGAATCTTAAGTATTGCCAGCAAGATATATTTGAGGTGTCTGATGTGGATTCGGAATACGCTGTGCTGAAGAGCTCGAAGGACGAAGTGTACAAATTGAAGAATGTTTATCCTGATGTTTTCATTAAAGGTTTATATATTTGTACAGCGCTTGTGAAGTATGCTGATAATGATTGGGAAATCAATGGCGTATTATTCAACTCGAAGAAAGAGGTGTATGACAAGATGCATGAGCATCAGGCCAAATTAAGACACTCTTACAAATATGCCTATCCTTTATATATGAAACGGACGGAAGGGAAGCGTCTTGCATTCTTTAAGGACACAAATGAACTGAAAGAATGGTTGACGAAGATTTCTCCAGATTTGGATATGACAGAGGTTTGCCATCGTTTTCCAAGTGGTCCACAAGTAGGCTTTATCTCAGAGAAGGCAGGAATGGTTTTTGCCCCTAATATTATTCATGTGATAAAATGCAGTTACAACCCATACTATAGAAAATGTGATGCACGTACTTTGCAAAAGGAAACGATGGATGCAGTAATCAATACGGAGGTCATGCACCCTGAGTTGCTTCATTATCTGCTTGAGAACAAAATGTTGCAGGATGGTGATCTGAGTGGTAACAATCCCAGTGAATTGGGTAAGTTGATATTTAAACGTAATATAGACTTTATTGCTCGCCATCATCGCAGACATCTTTATTGGGACCATGATTTTTGACAAGAAGTTTAAACCCAAATCGGTCATTAGACCGTATATGTAAATATTTTACTACTGCTTGGCGCCTTTCGGTTTTATAAGGCATCTTTTGCTTGTTTTTAATTCGCAATAGCTTGCTATTACTCATTAAAAAGCAACTAAAATCTGCGTTTCTAAAATTCCAAAATCCATCCAAACTCTAACGACCGAATTGGGTTAAAACCTGCAAAGTATAGGAAGTTTCTTTGTAAGCGTGTTCGCAAAGATGCTTATAGACTCCACTATAGACAAAACTTTGATTTACATCCAGTAAAAGCAATCGTATCATGGCATGATACGATTGTTTCAAGACACGTGGCAGATATTTATATCACGTTTCTGACATTAGTGTCACGATTGTAAATGGACATATTCACTGATGTCGTTAGTCGTAGCCTTGTGTCGTCACAATCAAATCACTCCATATTCCGGAAGAACCCAAATAAAGGCACTCTTTGCGGGAGTGCCTTTGTGGGATTTATTGTGCCGTTATAGTTGTGATTACTTCGATGAGGTGGCTTTGCGACGGCCTGCGGTGCGCTTCTTTGGCGCATTGGCTTCGTCGGCCACGATGGCACGGCATTGCTCAAGTGTGAGAGCGGCAGTGTCGGTGCCCTTAGGAATCTTATAGTTGGCCTTTTTGTAGCAGATATACACGCCGTAGCGGCCGTTGAGTACCTGCATCTCTGGTTCTTCGTCGAATGTCTTCAGCACTTTGTTGGCAGCCGCTTCGCGCTTAGCGATAATCAGTTCGATGGCTTGCTCAAGCGTGATAGCTTGCGGAGTGAGAGTGGAAGGAATCGACACGAACAGTTTGCCAACCTTCACGTATGGGCCGAAGCGACCTACAGCCACAGTCACTTCTTCGCCCTCATATTCGCCAAGAGTGCGAGGCAATTCAAAGAGTTTGAGTGCTTCTTCGAGGGTGATATCCTCGATGCTTTGGTTTTTTTGCAACGAAGCAAAGCGAGGGCGCTCTTCGTCGTCGGCCTTTCCGATTTGCACCACAGGACCGAAGCGACCAATCTTCACCGATACAGGGCGGCCAGTGCCAGGCTCTTCGCCCAAGATGCGTTCGCCCACCTTGTGCTCAAGACGCAGCTTTGATGTGCTTTCGATAGTTGGGTGGAACATCTTGTAGAAATCAGAGATTTCCTTGTTCCACTTCACCTTGCCCTCTGCGATTTCGTCGAACTCGGCTTCAACCTTAGCGGTGAAGTTGTAGTCCATGATCGTAGGGAAATATTGCATAAGGAAATCGTTCACCACGATGCCGATGTCGGTAGGCATTAGCTTGCCCTTCTCAGCGCCGGTGAGTTCGGTTTTCTGCTTTTCGGTGATTTTGCCACGGTTGAGTTGCAGCACTTCGTAGGCGCGTTCGGTGCCTTTGCTTTCGCCCTTCACCACATATTCGCGTTGCTGAATGGTGGAGATGGTAGGAGCGTAGGTAGACGGACGACCGATGCCCAATTCCTCGAGTTTCTTCACCAGCGAAGCTTCGTTGTAGCGATAAGGTTGCTGGGTGAATCGTTGAGTGGCAGTGGCAGATTGCAGAGCCACCACTTCGCCCTCAGAAACCGTAGGGAGAACGTGCAGTTCGTTGTCAGAAGCCGCGTTTTCGTCGTCGGTGCTCTCGATGTAGACCTTCAAGAAACCGTCGAACTTCAGCACCTCGCCAGTAGCCACAAACTTGTCTTTGAGGCTGCTTGAGTAGAGGTTGATAGTGGTTTTTTCCACTTCGGCGTCAGCCATTTGCGAAGCGATGGTGCGCTTCCAGATGAGGTTGTAAAGTTTTTTCTCCTGAGCAGTGCCGTTGATGTCGTGGTTGCTGATGAATGTAGGGCGGATGGCTTCGTGAGCCTCTTGTGCGCCCTTAGTGGCAGTGTGATATTTGCGTATCTTCAAGTAGTTTTCGCCGAGGGTTTCGGTGATTTCTTGCTTGATGGTGTTGATAGCCAATGATGAGAGGTTTACAGAGTCGGTACGCATGTAGGTGATATGCCCCGACTCGTAGAGCATCTGAGCGATGCGCATGGTTTGCGACACGGTGAATCCGAGTTTGCGCGAAGCCTCTTGTTGGAGAGTAGAGGTGGTGAATGGAGGCGCAGGACTCTTCTTTTGTGGTTTCACTTGCACGTCTTCAACGGCAAATAGTGCGTCGCGGCAAGCCTCAAGGCACTTCATTGCCTCGTCGTGCGAAGGCAGACGGCGGCTCAGCTCAGCCGAGAATGCAGTTTCGCCGCCCTCTGGCTTAAATTGAGCCACTACACGGTAGTAGGTTTCGCTCTTGAAGTTTTGCACTTCGCGTTCGCGTTCCACAATCAGGCGTACGGCCACACTTTGCACACGGCCAGCCGATAGTGCAGGCTTGATTTTCTTCCACAATACAGGCGATAGTTCAAAACCCACAATGCGGTCGAGTACGCGTCGCGCTTGCTGAGCGTCAACGAGGTTGATGTCGATATTGCGAGGATGCTCTATGGCATTGAGAATGGCTGTTTTGGTGATTTCGTGAAACACAATGCGCTTAGAGTTCTCTGGAGTGAGTCCGAGAGTCTCATACAAGTGCCATGCGATGGCTTCTCCCTCGCGGTCCTCATCGGATGCGAGCCACACCAAATCGCTCTCCTTTGCTTCCTTCTTTAGCGTCTTCACAAGTTCCTTTTTGTCGGAAGGAATCTCGTAGATAGGCGCAAAGCCGTTATCAATGTCGATGCTGAAATCCTTCTTGTGCAAATCGCGGATATGTCCTTTGCTTGACATAACCTTATAGTCGTCGCCAAGAAATTTGCCAATCGTTTTGGCCTTTGATGGAGACTCGACTATTACTAAATTCTTTGCCATTTGTATATTAGTTTCGTTTGTTCGTGATTGATGCAAATAGCCCTATTTTTGCTAAATCGCTGCAAAATTAAGCAAAAAAGTGATGTGTTGCACCACATAGATTGCATTTTTAGTGTGCCATTTGTCGTATATGTTGGTGCTAACTGGGCTTTTGGGTTGCAAATCATCAACCCCCAATACTAAAGTATTGTATATATAATGTGTGGGAAAGCGACGGGTAACGGCAATAGGTATGTTAATTCTTGTTAAATATGAAAATTGCGGGTGCTGACTGTCGCCGCTTGTGGGTGCCGAGCCAGGAGGCGGAGGGGATAATTGAAAAAGAATTAGTAATTTTGTCCCCCGAAAAAAACAGATAATAAAGGAGATATAAGAAATATGGGAAACAGAATATGTAGTCATTGTGGCAAAGAGGTGCCAGAGGGTTCGCATTTTTGCAACCAATGCGGCATGCCAATATCACAAGAAGTGAAATGCCCATTCTGTGGAGAAGAAATACCGGCAGAATCGCGATTCTGCCCTAAATGTGGTCGCCCACTTGCTGTGGCAAAACCCGCTGAGAGCGAAGAGCCAAAGGCTACTCGCAAAAACGATTCGTTGGGAATCGATTTCAACGAAGAGGAAGAAACACAGTCGCAACCAGTGGCTACACCTCCAGCCGTGAGCAGCCAGTACAACGAGGCTTATGACGAAGAAGAGGAAGTGAAACATCGCAACTATGGCCCAATAATAGCGGCAATAGTGACTGCTTTGATACTATGTGGCGTGGGATTTTATTTCTTCCAAGGCCGTAGCGATGCTGCTGCCACCGATGTTGATACTGTTGAGGTGCCATTGTCGCCAGAAGATGCAGTGGAGATTCTTCGCACTACGCTCAACAAGGAGAACCGCCTTGGCGACCTTGCCAATGTGGCTTTTGCTCTTGAGATGAATCCTGGCAAGAATGGCGAAAAGCAGATAGCCGGTGTGACATATTATTCAAGCACTACCAACCGTTCGTTCTATAAGGTATACACAATCACTCGCGATAGCCTCACCGACGCTTGGCGCATCACCTACGAACTTAATCGCACTGTAGACCAGCATTGGCTAAACTTCAATGCCAGTGAAGTGGTGGGCGAGGGTCAGGAGATGCCTCAGCACATCACATCGATAGCCGGCAAAGATTATCTCTACTTTGCTTACGGAGCATTGCCACAGGGCGCCAACCAAGAGGGCGAAGTGGTGCTCTGTCTTTATGAGGCGCAAACAGGCAATCTGGTGAATGTGACCTATGCGGGCGAAATGGTGCAGCGCGACGGTAGGCAGCTGGTGTATGGCAAGGCGGGCGATTTGCGCAGAACGCCAGAGGCAGAATTCCTTGTGGCGCAAGCCGAATCGGCAGCATTGATATATCACCCAACCGAAGAGGATCTCGAATTGGAAAAGGCTGAGAACGCCACCCGCAAGTGGCTTGTGGAGAATGCCGATAATGTCACTGCCCTGGAGTGTGGTGAAAACGACGTGATAATGAATATCACAGTGTATGATAAGCCAATATTCTCGCTCGGTGACAGCGAAGAAGGTGCAAGAATAGAGGATGACAATCTCATAGTGGTGGCCGACGACAAGGGTGCTGTGTATGGCTTCAGCAAGACCAAGCGCAGATATTTTGTGCTGTATGCTCCAAAGCAGGCCACTAAGCGCTCGGCAATCCGCTTCACTTCCGATGGTTCGGTGGTGGTGAGTGCCGCATCGCTGCAGTTTGTACTCAATCCTCGCACATGCGCGGCTTCGCAGGTTGAGAATGCGCTGTGATGCCACAGGCGCGTGTTAATCAATAAATACAACAAATTTAATACTCAATATATCAATAGTAATGGCAGTAGAAATAAGAGAATTAAAGCCAAATAAAAGAAATATTAAGAAGTTCACATTGTTCAGCACCGACATGTATAAGGATAACCCTTATTATGTGCCAGACTTGTTGATGGACAATTACACAACACTCAATCCGGCTAAGAACCCTGCATCGGAGTTCTGCGATAGCGTGTTGTATATGGCTTACCGCGACGGTAAGGCTGTTGGTCGCATTGCCGGCATCATCAATCGTGTGGTGAACGAGCGTTGCAACGAGAAGAACGTGCGCTTTGGCTTCGTTGATTTTATCGACGATGAGGAAGTGAGCGCTGCATTGATGGGCGCAGTAGAGGCTTGGGGCAAGAGCCAAGGCATGACACACATCGTGGGACCGCTTGGATTCTCCGACATGGACCCAGAGGGTATGCTTGTGGAGGGTTTCGACCAAGAAGGCACTATGGCCACACTCTACAACCATCCATACTATCCAGAACACCTCGAGAAGCTTGGCTTCGAAAAGGACACCGATTGGGTGGAATTCCGCATCACTGTGCCAGATGAGATTCCTGAGAAGATGGTGCGCATCTGCGAAATCGTGAAGAAGAAATATAATGTGCACAATGTGCATTTCTCAAACATAAAGGACCTTGTGAAGAAATACGGCCAAGCATTGTTTGATATCATCAACGAGGCATATAGCCAATTGTATGGCTATTCACCCCTCACGCCACGCCAAATCAATCACTACATCTCAATGTATCTGCCAATCCTGAAGCTCAACAACGTGTCGCTGATTGCCGATGGCGACGACAACCTTGTGGGTGTGGGTATTGCTATGCCATCGTTGTCGAAAGGCTTGATAAAGTCGCGTGGCAAGTTGTTCCCATTTGGATGGATTCACCTTCTCAAGGCATTGATGGGTAAGAACAATGTGGTGGACTTGTTGCTTGTGGCCATAAAGCCAGAGTACCAGAGCAAGGGCATAAACTCGTTGCTGTTCAACGACCTGATTCCTAACTTCCGCCAAAACGGCTATTGCTATGCCGAGAGCAACCCTGAGCTCGACGATAACCAACGAGTGCAGTTGCAATGGCAATACTTTGAGACTGTGCAGCACAAGCGCCGCAGAGCATTTAAGAAAGCGCTATAATCGTATAGAAGAGAACCACAGCCGAAGGGCAACGAATTGCTGTCGGCGTTAGAAAATAAAAAGGCTGGGCCTCGCAGATGTGAGGTCCAGCCTAAATTTTAGTCCGATTTGGGTTTAATATACCCGAGGGCAAAAGTCTTATTTGTCGGTGATAATCACCTTGGTGAACTTGCCGTCGCTACCACGCTTGATAGCAAATCCGCGATAAGAATCGGTGGCTCTGCGACCATCGATGGTGTATGTTTCGCCGTTGGTGTTCACGTCGGTTTTCACGTCGGTGATGCCCGATGTTGAGTCTTCCTCTATGCTGATGTTGTCAAGATTCATGCTGCTGAATCCGATAGGGCTGGTGGCATGGAATCCGATGTGGTATTCGCCGTCGGCCGACACAGAGTATTTCACTTCGAGCTTCTGTGCGGCAGCAGTGCTGACCTTGGTGGCTGCGATAAGTGTGAAATAGTCGGAAGGGGTGAGCGTTTGGGCAATAGCGGCTGCGATTATGCCAGGGCTTACAGAAGCCTTTGCGCTAACCTCGATAGTAAGCTTGTAGGTCTTGTCTTTCTCCATCTTGATTGCTGGAGTCATCAGCCAGTCGTCGTCGGCCACCTTCAAGCTGTTGTCGATCATCGCTGCTTTATCGTAGCTGTTGTAGGCCCATGTCACGTTATCACTATTGGCATCCACCACGGTGAATGTCTTGAATGCGCTTTCTTGGCTGAAGTCTTCGTAGTAAGGTATCGACAATGCCGAACCGTAAACAGCCTCGTTGGAAGCTACAGGTTCTGAATAGAGGTCGCCATTCAACGAGCGAACGGTGTAGTAGTATGACGACATGCCTTCGTCGGGCAGTTGCTCGGTGTAAGTGGTGCCTACATAGTCAAATGATAGGATATCGCCAGGGTAGCGGGTGATGATATACTTCAAAGGCTCTTCGATGTAACCACCGTGTTGACCCTTGGTAGGGGCAGTCCAAGTGAGGGTTGATTTGCCGGTTTCGTCGATAGTGAGTTTCACGTCGGTTGGTGCGTCAGGGATGTCGTGGCCAATCCAGCTTGAAACGAGCGCTGGTTTGCCGTTGCCCTTTTCGTTAGATGGCATCACAGCAAAGATGTAGTCTTCGCCGTCTGTAGGTGCGGTGTAGCTGACCGACTTCATAGTGCCAGGATAGCCTTCGCCGGCGGCAATCTGCACGCCGTTGGCATAAACGGTGTATTTGATCTTTGAAGAGATGGTGGTGCCTGCTATGTCGGTGCTTGGCAAATTGAATTTCACCTTACCACTCAGGCTGCCGCCTTCGAATGTTGCAGTGAGATTTTTCACCTTAGCAGGTGCTTGCTCGCTGTAGACAGAATTTGGACAGAATAGCGCAGCCATTTGCGCACGACCAGGGAACATGTCAATCTTAGTGGCTTTGCCGGTAGTGGTGTCTACCTCGTAGAGCACCGAACCGTCTTCTTGATATACCTCAGCAGCCCAGTAGAGTTTGTCGTTGCTGAGATTGAAGGTGGCGCTTTGGGTCATGTCGCGAGGTGTTACGCCAGTGCGGCCAATAGTTGTTTCTTCGCCAGTGGCCTTGTCGATTTTCACCAAATCGCCCTCATCGGTGATGCCGAATGCTTCGCCCTTAGAGTTAACGGCGAAAGCAAAGTAGCTGTTCTTAAGCACAGCGATAGTGGTGCGGGCGAGATTGTCGTAGTCGATAATGCCAAATTGGCGAGTGAGATTGTTTTGCGATGAGAAGATGCCATATACGTATCCTGTGGTAGGGTCGATGGCCACACCAGCTTTGGCATATAGAGAGAAGTCGTTGAGTTTGATGCCTTTGCGGTGATATTGTAGGGTGTCGTTGGTGAAGCTATATTCGCGCGACCAAACGTCGTAGCCGTGAGTGGCTTCGTTTTCCGACAGAAGAATGAAGTGGAAGAGGTCGTCGTAGAAGGCGCCGCCACCGTTTGCGCAGATGGCGTCTTTGTCGGATTGCTTAAATCGCTTGGTGAGTGTGATGCCGGCTTCTGGCTTAAATGAATATATCGATTGGTCGTATTTCAGTTTGCCTGTGGTCTTGTCGTATTCGCTATAGATTACGTTGCCCCACAATACATTCTCCTGTACAACAGGCTTGTCAGGTTCGGTCTTGTCGGCCTCAAGCTTCCATGAGATAGAAGGCACTGTGGCAGGCAATTGCAGATAGGCACGCTTAGCATAGACGTCGGTGGCTGTGGTGACGTTGTCAAATTTGTTGTCGCTGAGAACAAAATTCTTGTAGGCATCGTTGCCACTTTGCACCTTGGTAGTGACAAGCACGCCAATCATTTTGTTGCCCTCGGCCTTGATGCTTTGGTCTTCGGCTATCTCGGCATTATATTCGGGTTGTTTGTTCTCGCGGATGAGCACACCGGTGTTGGCAGGTATCACGCCGTTGAGGTCGTTGAGCACTACGCATTCGTTTTTCTCATCAACGCCAGTCACAGCATATACTTTCGGAGCCTTTGTGGCGGTGATTTTGATTGCGAATGGAGAGCAGTAGGTGGCGTTCTCGCCACGGAAATCTACAGTCATGGTGTCGTAGAGGTCCATGCTCGACCAGTCGGAGCTTTGCTCCCACTTTGAGAGAGCAGAAGGGCGAACGTATACTGTAGGCGTACAACCGATGAAGTTGGAAGAACTCGAACTTGGCGGATTTACACCAAGAGCATACACATTAGTCAATTCTGAAGCATAGAAGAAAGCCATTGAGCCAACAGAGGTGAGGTTTTCTGGCAACACGATGTCTTCGATTTTTGAATAGGCAAACGCATAACTGCCTATTGATTTCACACTCTTAGGCAGGTAGACGTGCTTGATGGTGGCATCGCTCGTGAACGAACTGTTGCCGATGGCTGTTACCGTGTAGGTCACTCCATCAAATTCCACCGTTTCTGGCACGTTGAGCACTGCTGAGGTCTTGCCTTCAATCAATGTACACTCGGTAGAAGTATCGCTGCTTGTGCCGTACTTCATGCCGTTGATGGTAAACTCTTTTTGGGCATACGCCGTGCTTCCTGCCAGCATAGTCAGAAAGACTGCTAATAATGAGGTAATTTTCTTTATCATACGCTCATAAATTGTGTTTAGTTGTGCGGCTTGGTTGATTCAGTAGATTGCCCGTAAAAAAATAGTGGTGCAATAAGTGTTTTTTCGGGCATTCAAATGTAAGCTGTATTACATTTCAGTGCCGCATTTATAACTCAAATGCAACAGTAGCAAACATATGGCAAAAATACAACTATCTGAAAAAGAAAACAATAATAAAACGGGATTTTTTCTTAGAAAAATGATTAAAAAGCGTACTTTTGTATGCAAAATGGTATGAAAATGCAATATAGATGCAGTTTGTGCTTTGGATGTGTAAGATTTAGCGGCGTGTGTGCGCAAAAAAAACAATGCACCCCTTTGGTGGCTAATGCCCGTGCAAAGTAAGTGCATTTGTTATAGAGTGTAGTCTGTGTGAAAAAAATCAGATTTCGATCAGTTCATCGTAGATGAAACTGCGTATGGCAGGAGTTCCTATAACGCTGTCCCAAAGCATAGGCGAGATGCCGTTGCCAGGGCGCTTCACTGTGATGTTTTCTTCGGTGAGTATTTCGCCTTTGGCGATTGGTCGGGCTGCCACGATGCTCTTGCGAGCCACTTCCTTGTTGGGCGTTTCGCTTGCGGTGGCGTGTTTCTTGCTCGAGCCGATGGCTTGCTGCACATTGCGTATGGCGTCTACCATAGCCTTTAGTTGGTCAGGTTCGAGCGAAGCCTTATGGTCGGGGCCTGGTAAATTGCAGTCGAGAGTGAAATGCTTCTCAATCACCTCGGCACCCATAGCCACGGCAGCGATAGGCACTTCTATGCCGCGAGTGTGGTCGCTATAGCCCACGGCTGTGCCGAAGGCTTGCTTGATGGTGTTCATAGCGGCGAGGTTTACGTCGCAGTATGGAGTGGGGTATTGGGTGTTGCAGTGCAGCAGTGTGATTTGATCGCGCTTGAGTCCGCCGTCCTCAAGTATTCTCATGGCTTCGGCAATCTCCTCGAGCTCGCACATACCGGTTGACATAATCACGGGGCGACCTTTTGATGCGATTTTGCGCAAGTATGGCAGATTGGTGATTTCGCCCGACGGGATTTTGTAGTAGTCCATATCGAGTTCTTCGAGTACGTCGATAGAAACGAGGTCGAAAGGCGTGCTCATAAAACCGATGCCCACCTCTTTGCAGATGTCGCGCAGGCGCACATAGTCGGTGAGCGGCAGGTGTATGGCTTTGCACATCTCAAGTTGGCTCTCGCCAGCGCCGGTAGTTTCCTTCTGATACTCAGCCTTAGGAGCGAATGTTGATATCACCAATTCGGGCACGGCAGTCTGAAACTTCACATAATCGGCGCCAGCCCATTTGGCTTTGTGAATCATTTCCACAGCCATGTCGAAGTTGCCATTGTGGTTCACTCCGGCTTCGGCTATTATTATCACTTTTTTGTTATTCATTGTTGTCGGAATCTTGATTGTCGTTGTAGAAAATCACTTCTTTGAAATATCGTGCCATAAGCGTCTTGTCGCGCCAATCGTGTCGTGGCAAGGCGTTGATGTCTTCGCTTTCCTCGATGATCATCGATGCGATGTCGGCACCGGCACATATAGAGCATATCACGCCGCCGCCCAAGCGAGGGTTGATTTCCATAAGCAAGAAGCGGTGGGTGGTGAGGTCGTGGATAAACTGCAGAGTGACAGCGCCACGCAGATGCAATGCTGTGAGCACGTGAGCCGATTGACGCTCAAGCTCGGCGTTGCGGTATGTGATGGTGCGAGTGACTTCGCCGCCGGCGGTGGCAATGCGCCGGCGAGGCACAGCACATTTCACCTCGTTGTCGTAGGTGCCCACATAGCAGTCGATGGTGTATTCCTCGCGCTGCTCAATGTAGCTCTGGATAAGGTATTGGTCTAAAGGCAGAGGGGCAGCCTCCACGTCGGCAGGCGAGTGTGCCACAACTATGCCGCGCGATGCGCTACCGGTGCGAGGCTTTAGTATCGCAGGGTAGGAGATAGCGTCGGGCTGATATGTTGTGGGAATGTCAATGCCGGCTTTCTCAAAGAGCGCAGCGGCTTCAGCTTTGTCAAACATTGCATGGCTCACCTCGATGCTCGATACAGGCACAAACACCTCGGGGTTGCGCTTAGCAAGGCGAGCAGCCACTTCGATGCCAGGGTCGATAAATGGGAGCACCACGTGTATGGAGTGCTTTTTCACTATTTCGTCGAGTTCGGCATCAATACCCGGGTCAACGTATTTGCTGCCCACGATGATTTTGCCAATCGACGCGATAGGCTCTTGTGCAGACAGCTCGTGGCTAAAGATGCTCACGTTCACGCCCATGCTTTTGCCTGCGCGAATGAGTTGCTCAGCCATAGCCACACGTTTGGCACCACCGAGCATGAGTATGTTTAGGTTGCGATGCATATAGGTGTGCTGATGATTTTTATTGGTTGTAAATGCCAGATTTGTATTTTGCGAGATTATCCTTGTTGCTAAACCATTCCACAGTTTCAGTCAAGCCGTGCTCGATGCTGTAGATAGGGCGCCAATCGGTGAGGGTGGTAATCTTGGTGTTGTCGCCCCAAAGGCGGAACACTTCAGACTTAGAAGGGCGAATGCGTTGAGGGTCGCGCACCCAGTTTACGTCGGCGTTCATGATTTTTGCAATAAGTTTCAGTGTGTCCATCATTGAGATTTCGCTGTTGGTGCAGATGTTGATTTCTTCACCCTCCACACCTTGCGCCTTAGCCAAAGCCAAGAATCCGCGGCAAGTGTCCTTCACATAGTTGAAGTCGCGAGTAGGCGAGAGGTCGCCAATCTTAATCTCACGTTCACCGTTGGCAATCTGAGTGATGATGGTAGGGATGATGGCACGAGCCGATTGGCGAGGACCGTAGGTGTTAAACGGACGGGCAATCACCACAGGCAGGTTGAAAGCGTTGAAGAAGCTCTTCGCGATAGCGTCGGCGGCAATCTTAGTGGCAGAGTAAGGCGATTGAGGTTGACGAGGGTGTTTCTCGTCGATAGGCACATATTGAGCAGTGCCATACACCTCGCTGGTGCTTGTCACCACCAAGCGCTCCACGCCGAGGTCGCGGCAAGCCTGGCAGATGTTGAGAGTGCCACGGATGTTAGTGTCGACATAACTATCAGGAGCGACGTAGCTATAAGGGATAGCAATCAGCGCGGCCAGATGCAGCACAGTGTCGCATCCGCGCACTATTTCGCGGCAGTAGTTAGGGTCGCGCACATCGCCACACACCACTTCCAGGCGGTCGTGATGCATATTGTCGAGCCAGCCCCAGTAGTTGAATGAGTTATATTGACTAAGGGCTTTCACGTTGTAGCCCTCGTTAAGCAACAATTCCACAAGGTGTGATCCGATAAAGCCGTCAGCACCTGTCACGAGCACATTTTTCATAATCTCTTCAAAGTTTTCGTTTAATTGCAAAGATAGTGCAAATCGAGTGCAATACAAAATGAAAAGTCATTTTCATTTTTATTGCAGAGATGCAGCCTATCTTATCCAACGATAGTGCAAATCGAGTGCAATACAAAATGAAAAGTCATTTTCATTTTTATTGCAGAGATGCAGCCACCCGAATGAGCAGCGAGTGCAAAATGCAGGTTCTGCAATTTTGCCGAGTCGCAATTGAGGACGGCGAAGCAATCTTATCCAACGATAGTGCAAACGATGTGAATAAACAACAGAGTGAGCAGCGAGTGCAAAATGCAGGTTCTGCAATTTTGCCGAGTCGCGAACGGGTAAAATGATTGGGTGATTATACCCTATCGGGTGTAAACAAAGGAGAAATATGTTAAATTATACCCGATAGGGTGTATTTGTAGTGATTGAAATGCTTATCTAAGCATCAACATTCGTTTTAAAATAAGGCGTTTGTAATCTCGCTTGAAATCGTTTGGCAGGAACGAAGCTTCAATAAGGTCGAGCCATTTAATCAGTGCCTTGCGGAATTTTTTTGCAATGTTGTCGAGCACTTTCTCGTTGACGCCTGAAGCGAAAATTGATTTTTCGAAATCGCTACGTCGGATGCGGGCTTTCTTGCCGTTGAGAGTTAGGGCCAATTCCTCTTTGTCTTCAGGCATAACGATGGTGGTAGACAGGAGGTCGTAGGCGGGGGTGAGTGTGTAGCCTATAGGCGTTTTGTAGAGAGAAAAGTTCTTCAGGTGCATGTCGGAGTTGCCCGTAATCCAAGAGAATAGCACCACTTCCCAAAAGTTGACGAGGTCGAGCTGAGGCACGGCAGAATACTTCTGAATATGCTTGGCAATCTGCTCGTACGACCCTTTGTATTTGTATTCGGTAAGACGCTCGGTGAGTTGACACATGTCTTCCATTGCTATTTTAGAGCCGTCGGGGTTACGGTCAATGCGCCGTGTGATGTAGCACAATTCACCATCGGCAAATCGAATTAGAGAGTGAGGCACAACGGCAATTTTCGCAGCCTCGGCCATGTGCATAGTTAGATCTTCGAGTTCGGGAAGAGCACGATAAGCATCGGTTTGGGGTTTTAGGATATATCGCCCCCACAATCCCACGATGGTGAAGCGAGCGGGCTCGTTTTTGCCGCCAGGGTTCACATCAAGTGATAGTTTGGCTTGCACTCCGGTGAGTGTGGTTTGTGCGCGCACCACTTGTTTGGCGAGGTCGGCAATCTCGCTGCGTTTGTAAGGTAGAGAAGGGGCCTCCTTTGTGCCGAACATCTTTCGTGCACAAGCGGGGTGAAAGTTCTTCTGACCTTCTTTTAGGGGTTTATAGCAGTAGAGGCATTTTTCCATAATCAAGAGGTTTTCATAGTCAACGATGCGTGATTGATTATTCTGGCACAACGCTCACTGCGCCAATACAGTCTTTGCAGCAGGCAAGCAGTAGCGACATGCGGTCGCGTTGGTTGATTTTCCAACTATGTTCTGCTATGTTTAGCAGCCATCCTTCTGGCACCAGTCCGTCGAAGAACGGGAATAGCACTTTGTCGTTGTATGGCTCTTTGCGTAGTGGCATCGTCAAACTGATAGGCTCGGCGCCGTCGGCCGACAGGTAGTCGCTGTCGTAGACAAACTGAAAGCCATTCTCGTCCTCGGTGAGGCGTCCGGCATAGTGGTCGTACATATAGATTTTTGCACTTTTCATAACGCTATTTGTTGTTGATTGGCACTGCGCCCACTTCGTGTCCGAAGAGAGCAAGCACTTGATTGATTTTGTCGATGCGTAGTGTCTGCTTGCCCTGCTCCAGTTCGCGAACAAAGCGCAAGCCCACACCCGATTTCTCCGCCAAATCTACCTGTGTGAGGTTGAATATTCGGCGGTGAGTCTTAACAAAAGATGCTATAGATGAGTCCATTATAAATGCGATTATACCCTTTCGGGTGCAAATATATATAAAATTTTCAATATTGCACCCGAAAGGGTATAAAATTTTTTGCTCATTACAGATATAATCTGCTTCCTAAATCCTGCCAAGCCCAAATGACGGAGTTGGGATCATCTGATGTGAGGGATGTCTTGCTGGCGGAAGAATGCGTCGTTGTAGCGCACGCCCCAGAGATCGTAGCGGTCAAATTGGGTAGGTATTTTCTTTGCGAAATCGTCCCACACGGTTTTCTCGGCAGGCGACCACACTCGTTCTGCCACAGCCGATAGGCGTGGAAATAAGTAGAATTCCACTTTCCATGGCGTAGCGATGTATTCTGTCCAGATGCAGCCTTCGGCACCCCAGATGAGTTTCTCCTCTTCGGCGGTGAGTCCATCGGGGATGAGTTGGTATTCGTAGACACGCTTTAGCGACAATGGGCCAGACGAACCCAGTTCTTGCTGTGTGAGGCTCTCTCGCTGGTTGAGGTAAGACCAGCGGTTGTTGCATATCACGGTGCGGTGTCGGCTCTTGAGCGATTCGATGCCGTGAGACGGACGGCGCCAGTTCATCACCACGCAGTCGGTGGAGATGCCTCCCTCGAGTATTTCGTCCCAACCGATGAGCGTTTTGCCCTTCTTGTTCACCACGCCTTGCACAAAGTGAATGAAGTGGCTTTGCAGAGCTTTCTCGTCGGCGATGTTGTTGTCGCGCATATACTGCTGAGTCTCTTGGCAGTCGTGCCACCAGCGTTTGGCGCATTCATCGCCACCGACGTGGATGTATTGGCCGGGGAAAATGTCGCATAACTCAGAGAACACATCGCTGAGAAACGCAAACACCTCGGGCTTTGGTGCAAGCACATTGTTTTGGCGATTGTAGATGCCCCAAGTGAGCGCGGTGCGCTTGCCCTCGCGTGGCGTGGTGCTAAATTCAGGGTAAGCGGCAAGCACCGCCATGCAGTGGCCGGGGATGTCGATTTCGGGAATCACGGTCACGTAGCGAGCGGCTGCGTAATCCACCACCTCGCGTATTTGCTCTTGGGTGTAGTAGCCTTGATAGGGCATAGGCTTGTATTTGCCAGGGAAAAGGCCCTCAATTTCGCCCTCGCGATATGATCCTATCTGGGTGAGTTCGGGGTGTGATTTCATCTCTATTCGCCAACCTTGGTCGTCGGTGAGGTGCCAATGGAAATAGTTCATCTTATGCAGCGCAAGATAGTCGATATATCGTTTCACGAAATCCACTGGGAAAAAGTGTCGCACCACGTCGAGGTGCATGCCGCGAAATCCGAAGCGAGGATAGTCGGTGATGTGTAATGCGGGTATGCGAGGTATCACGCCGGCGCGGGTGGGTAGCAGCTGGATGAGAGTCTGCACGCCATAAAATACGCCGGCGGCATCGTTGCCCTCAATGCGAATGCCTTCGGCCGAGCGCACGGTCATACGATAGCCGCCCGACACCTTGCCGTTTTTGAGGTTGATGAGTGTGATGCTTGGATTTGTAGATGGCGCAGAGACGCGTTTTTTGCCCTTTTTGCCGATTGCAGGCGATTCCACGGTGAGAGGAATGCCAAGGTAGCGCATGGCATAGTCGGTGAGGTATTGTGCAGAAGGCTGCACCGATGCGTCGCCCACTTTGAGCGCTGTACCGTAGGTGATGTCGACGGTGTCGCTGCCCACGACGGCGATTTCCACCGGTTGGGGAATGATGTTAAACTGAGGTTTTTGCTCGTTGCTTTGAGCTTGCGAGGACATTGCAGTGAGAGCAATTAACGCAAAGAGTAGTTTTCTAAGTGACATAGTGGTGGTGTGGTTTATGTGTAGCTGATTTATTAACAAATTCGTTGTAATGAGTGGCGCTAAGGCTTCTCGTGCTGCTTGCGATAGAGCTGATAGCTGTTTATCACGTTGTGCCAGATGCTGTAGAAGCCGCCGGCAAGGGCTGTCACCGGGTCGAGGAATGTATATCCGAGCCAGATGGCAAACACGGTGTTTTTCTGTCCGCAAGCTTGACCGCCGCTTATTCGTTCGCCCTCACGAGCGCCGATGCACTTGCCGAAGGCAAATTGGACGAGGCAAGCCAAGAGCGACACTGTGGCCATGCCCAGTTGGCACCATCCGTTCACTGTGCTGTGAACCAGCGATTTGGCGGAAACGGCTATAGCAAGCGCCAGAGATATTGCCCACAGATAGAATGCGAGGTTGCGATAACTCACGATTTTTTCGTTGAGTCGTGGCAGGAATTGCCTGATGAGGCATGCTAAGAATAGCGGGCAGATGAGCAGAGGAAACACCTTCGCGAGTATGGTGAGCAGCGCTGGCAAAAACGCCATGCCGCCAATGTCGTGCACATGCGGCAGCACCAGAGGCACGGCAAGCGATGTGACGAGGTTGATGATAATGGTGTAGCTCACTATTGAGGCTTGATTGCCACCAAGTCGGCTTGTGACCACTGCTGCGGCTGTGGCAGTAGGGCAGATAAAGCAAAGCATAGCGCATTCCACCACCACCTTCAGGTTGTAGTCGATGTTGAGGCATGCTACGAATGCGAGCAGCGAGAACATGCTCACCTGAAACAGGCATAGCCACAGGTGCCACCATTTGAGGGTGAACTCTTTGATTTTCACTTTGCAAAAACTCACTAAGAGCATGCAGAATATGAGGATTGGTTGCACCCAAGCGATGTTGGCATTCACCTCGGCGCTGTAAGCCTCATGGCCGGGGATGGCTTTCCAGGCGAAATAGCCCGCCACACCCGAGAGCATGGAGATTGGTAAAGTCCAGTCCTTAGCAAATCGTATGATAGCATTAATAATTTTCGGCATATAATATGGATGGTTTTCTTGTTTTTTGCAGCTGGCCCAAAACATTCAATATCTCTTGTTGCCGGAATTGGGCTTACTCGCTGCAAAGTTACAAAAAAATGCTTCAATAAGCGCACCGTAGCCCACCCATTTCGCCCAACCTCACCCGGAGGTGTCGAAAGCGGAAAGTAGTAAAAAAATCAACAGATAATTTAGTTTTACTGAATTAACTATTGAAAATTTCACTGTTTTTGAATGAAGAGTCGCAGTTTTCGTTGAGCAATGATATTTGGACAAACGTCTACTTTATGCAGCTGTCCGATATGATAGTGACTAAGTAGCGCGGTGAGATTGTGGAAAATTGGTGGAGGCGGCGCTTTGGCGCGACTGATAACCTCAAATCGGACATTAGAATGTAAATGTGGAATTTTTCTACAGCTTGGAGCCGTTGGCGGAATTGGGATAAAAGGTGTGGCGGTGTGGTATAAGTTGGAGATTTTGTGTAAATTTGCAGAGGTGGTGGCTTGTTGTCGCCGCGGTAAACAATTTTCCATATAAAGATGAGAACCTTAACTAAAAGTATATTAGTAGCAATAATCATGGCTTTTTCGAGTGTCTCGGCGTGGGGTAATGCTCCTCGCGAGGGCATAGTGAGTGTGGATGCCGGTGCTTTCAAGCTCAATGGTAAGAACTATAAATATGTTGGCACAAACATGTGGTATGCTGCCATGCTTGCCTCGGAGGGCAGGGGCGGCAACCGCGAGAAGCTTTGCCGTGAGCTCGACCGCTTGCACTCGCTCGGTGTGGACAATGTGCGCATCCTTGTTGGCGCTGAAGGCGACGAAGGGCTAAATTCGCACGTCATGCCTGTGCTGCAAACTTCGCCAGGCGTTTACAACGACACCATTTTACAGGGCCTCGACTATCTGCTTGTGGAGATGAACCGCCGCAACATGAAGGCGGTGCTCTATCTCACCAACTCATGGGAGTGGAGTGGCGGATATTCGGCTTATCTGCAGTGGGCTGGTAAGGGCAAGGCACTGATTCCGCGAGTTGATGGTTATCGCCAATATGTGGAGTATGTCAAGCAGTTTGTGCTTAGCCAAGAGGCTGTGGCTATGTATCATCGCCATGTGCGCAACATAGTGAGCCGAGTGAACAGCATCACAGGTGAGCCTTACAGCGAGTCGCCAGCCATCATGTCGTGGCAGATATCCAACGAGCCGCGTGCTTTCAGTCGCGAATCGTTGCCACAGTTTGCCGATTTTCTGATTTCCACAGCCCGATTGATAAAGAGCATCGACGTCAATCATCTGGTGTCGACCGGTAGCGAGGGCATGATGGGATTTGAATACAGCCTCGAATGGTGGACTAAGGTGCATGCCGCACCAGAGATTGATTATGCCAATATACACATATGGCCAGCCACATGGCGCTGGATAGGCCGCGATGAGATGTTCACCAATGTTGAGAAGGCGTGCAAGGCCACCGAGGAATATGTTGAGCGCCATTACGATGCCATCAAGCCATATGCCAAGCCGCTCGTGCTTGAGGAGTTTGGCTATCATCGCGACGACTTCTCGTTTGCGCCGGGCAGCCCAACCGCCGCTCGCGACAAATATTACACCTTCGTCACTAATCTGCTTTGCCAAGGCGACAAGCTTGCCGGATGTAACTTCTGGGCATGGAGCGGAAACGCGCTCCCTGCACATCTGTGGTGGCAACCGTGGGACGATTACACTGGCGATCCTGCACAAGAAGAGCAGGGATTGTATTCGGTGTTTGATTGCGACCTTTCGACCCTTGAGGTTATTAAGGCCGCTGCAAAAGCCGCCAACGAGCAATGCAAATAAAAAAAGGGAATCTACTAATAATCAAAATTATATAAAACGTATGAGTACTTTAAAACCGTTCAAGTTTGAGCCATACCTCAAATCAGTGCTTTGGGGTGGCGAACAGATTGCAGAATATAAGGGTATCACTACCGACCAACACAATATTGGTGAAAGTTGGGAAATCTCAGGCGTCCCATGCCACGAATCGGTGGTTGCCGAGGGCGAAGATAAGGGTGTGAACCTGCGTGAGTTGATAGAGAAATATAAGGGCGACCTTGTGGGTAATGCTGTTTATGCTAAGTTTGGCGATGTGTTCCCATTGTTGGTGAAGATTATCGACGCTAAGCGCGACCTCTCGGTGCAAGTTCACCCCAACGATGAGTTGGCAAAGGCTCGCCACAACAGCTATGGCAAGACTGAGATGTGGTATATCATCAAGGCAGATGAGGGCGCTCCTATCTATGCCGGTTTGAGCAAGCAAATCACTCCAGAAGAATATGAGAAGTGCGTGGCAGAAAACACCATTATGGATGTGATAGCACGTCACGAATCTCATGCAGGTGACCTCTTCTTCTTGCCAGCAGGACGTATTCACGCTATCGGTGCAGGCAATCTGCTCGCCGAAATACAGCAGACCAGCGACATTACCTATCGTGTGTATGACTTTGGCCGCTTAGACGCCAATGGCAACCCTCGCGAATTGCATACCGAGCAAGCCAAAGACGCTATCGATTATACCGTTTATCCTAATTATAAGAGCGAATACGATCGTCAAGGTCGTCACGCCACTCCGCTCGTGAAGTGTGAGTACTTCGATGTTAAGCGTGAGATTGTTGAGGGAGAAAGCACTATCGACGCTTCTACCGATTCGTTTATGATTGTGATGTGCCTTGAGGGCGCTGCCACTATCACCGACAACTTCGGCGGTGTCACAGAGGTGAAGAAGGGCGAGTCGATACTCGTGCCTGCCGTAATCACCAGCATGAAGGCTGTTGGCAACGCCACGTTTATGACTGCTACAGTGTAAACTTAGAAATATAATTACCCCCCCCCAAAAAAAAAATCGGGTGCTTGGTGCCCGATTTGGTTAAAGATAATGCAAAAGGCGGGCGAAAGCTCGCCTTTTGTTTCGAGATGAGATCCCATTTACGTTAACGCAATGGTTTTAGTGCCAGATAGTTGGCGGGGATTTTGTTCTGGGGGGGTGGCGGAGTCGCAATCTGGTTAATCTGTTGGCATCTGCGTGAAAAAAATCACCGTCTGTGGGGGATGTGTTTGTGTATAAGTGGCGATAATGGATTAAATATCAATGTATTATGCGGACGTGGCATGCCACGTCCCTACCAGCTGATGTTGTCAATTGTCGGCATCACCGCTCTGGTGGGTGGTGATAACGTAATCTGATTAATCTGTGGGCATCTGCGTGAAAAAATGCTACTATCTGCGGGAAACTAATCACTCGGCGATGTATATGCATCAGCTGGGCAGTGGAATGCTGTGGCTGGTGAAAAGTGGGCGTTTTTGTCAGCTTTTTTTGTGCTGATATGTTTGTAAAGGAGGCGGGAGTGACTTATCTTTGCAATGCAAAAAACGGAAGAATTATGGCAGAACATCTTGAAATATCCACTGGTACAAAGACCGAGCGCTATGAATTGCTGTATAAGCAGGTGCGTAGCGTGGTGGATGGTGAGCCCGACGAGATTGCCAATATGGCAAACGTGGCGGCGATGATACACGAGACCTTCGGGTTTTGGTGGACTGGCTTCTACCGTGTGGTGGGCGATAGGCTTGTGCTTGGCCCGTTTCAGGGGCCATTGGCATGCTCGCGCATAGCCTACGGGCGCGGTGTGTGTGGCACGGCTTGGGCTGAAGCTGCCACGCAGGTGGTGCCCGATGTGGAGCAATTTCCCGGCCATATAGCGTGCAGCAGTGCATCGCGCAGCGAGATAGTGGTGCCGATTATAAAGAGCGGAGTGGTGACTGCGGTGCTCGATATCGACAGCGAAAAACTTGCCACCTTCAACGACACCGACCGCATTTGGCTTGAACGCATCGTGGCATTGATGTGATGAATATACGAAACATAAAAACTATAAAAAAGTAAATACACTATGAAACGAGTTTTTGGACTATTGGTGATAGCCTTTGCGGCAATGAGCGCATTGGCTCAAAATCCACAAGCCGACTTCAAGGCAAACGTGCTGAAGAGCGGCAACAACTATTATGCTTATCCTTACACCGAGCATCCCGCTCCAGCCCTTACGGCTGCCCCAGAGGGATATAAACCATTCTATATCGACCATTATGGACGCCATGGCTCGCGTTGGCTTATCAACCCAAAGCAATACACCCAACCTGTGGCAGAACTTGCCAAGGCTGAGCGCAACGGTTGCCTCACTCCACGTGGCAAGCAATTGCTCGCACAACTTCGCGATATTGTTGCCGGTTCTGAAAAGCGACTCGGCGAGCTCACACAAGTGGGCGCCGATCAGCACCGTGGCATAGGCCGACGCATGTATGAGAATTTCCCAGAAGTGTTTGCCGGAGATGCCCGCGTCACAGCCCGCTCGTCGGTGGTGATTCGCTGCATACTCTCAATGAGCAACGAATTGCAGGAATTGTATGCCAAAAATCCGCGTTTGCGCATCTCGGAGGATGCCAGCGAAGCCGATATGTATTATTGCGCACACGGCGACTCGGTGATCAACAAGATACACCGTCAAAACAATGCCGAACTTAAAGCCTTCATGAAGAGCTGCGTGCATCCTGAGAATCTCTGCAAGAAACTCTTCACCGACCAGAAATTTGTGGCCGACAGCGTTGATGCCGCACTGATGATGACCAACCTGTGGGATGTGTGCAGCAATCAGCAAAGCCACTACACCGATGTGCAGTTCTACGACTTGTTTACTCCAGCAGAAGTGTATCAGTTGTGGCAAAGAACCAACGCCTACTGGTATGTTCATTCGGGCTATAGCCGATACACCGACTTCCGCGCGCCATTCTCGCAATATGATTTGCTCCGCAATATGCTTGTGACCGCCGACAAGGCATTGGCCGACGGCAAAAACCAAGCCGACTTGCGCTTCGGCCACGAATCGTGCCTGTTGCCACTGGCTTGCCTGATGGAACTAAACAACACCGCACAACGCGACATCCCATTTGAGCAGCTTGGCGAGCGCTGGCAAAGCTACAAGGTGTTCCCAATGGCGTGCAACATACAGTGGGTGTTCTATAAGAAGGCCGGAAGCGACGACGTGCTCGTGAAGGTGCTTCTCAACGAAGAGGAAGCCACATTTCCAGTGGCATCAGACGTTAAGCCATATTATCACTGGCGCGATGTGCGTGAGTATTATTGGAATAAGTTGAATGATTATGCTGCAAAGCACCCAGATAGTGATTTTAAAAAGAATTGATGTGCTGATTTGCAAAAAAGTGGTGAAATTGTTTTCACAATTTGATAATATCCATTAATTTTGCAAATTGATGAAATAATCTTATAAAAAGCAAATTAAAAAAAGAATTACATAAAAATGGCAAAAGAAAAAGCGAATCAAACCCGCACATCAATTGACGAACTCAACGAGGGCCTTTCAACGCTCGAACAAAGAGTTGAAAACAACAAAAAGATTATCGGTTATGTAGCAATAGCAATCTTGGTGGTTGCTGCAGCAGCAATCTTCGGCTACAAGTATCTCTATCAACAACCTCGTCAAGAGAGTTCAAAGAACGAAATCTGTCAAGCCGACATGTCGCTTGCACTTGGTCAAGACTCAGTGGCTCTTGCACAATACAAGGCTGTAGCTGACAAGTATAGCAACGAAAACGGCGAACGCGCAGCATTGAATGCAGCAATTATCCTTTACCAAAAGGGCAAATACGAAGAAGCTGCTAAATATATCAAGGAATACGGCACAGAAGGCACTATTGTAGGTCCTGCTGCTCAATCACTCCTTGGCGACTGCTACGTTAACCTCGACAAGTTGTCGGATGCCCTTTCTGCTTACGACAAGGCTATCTCACTCAGCAACGACAACGAACTTTACACTCCATTGTTCATGACTAAGAAAGCCGTTATCTATCGCGAACAAAAGGATTTCAGCAAAGAAGCTGAGGTTTACCAAACTATCAAGGACAAGTACCCAACATTCAGCGCAAACTACAACGTAGACGTTGACAAGTATCTTGCTCGCGCTAAGGCAGAAGCTGAAGCAAAGTAAAGAAATCAGCGAAACGCTGAAAACAAACAAGACTATTTAATTGTTATTATATAGTGTAATACGGGGAGTTCCGCATAAGGAACTCCCCGTAAGTTTGTTTGTAAGGTGGCTGTGAAGCCCCTTATGCAGTGAATAACAGAAAAATAGGGTTGTTATAGTGATAAAATAAGAAAAAATGTGTAATTTTGTGTGCGCAAAAGGTTCTTGTATCCTGCGAGGATGATGAGCTAAGAAGGGAATGCAGTGAAAACCTGCTACACTACCCGGTGCTGTAAGTTCCGAAGGTAAAAAGCGGCTGATAAAAACCACTGAAATCTTCTGCGGTTGTCAACACTTTGACAACGAGCTGGTTTTGGGAAGGTTGGGTCGCTTGGAACGAGTCAGAAGACCTGCCTGTTGCACTTTGTTCTCCACGGGATTATGGAGTAATGAATATGATGAGATTTTGTATGATAAATATTAAAGCAAGACAAGTGGTTTTTGCCTTATCTATGTTGGCAGCGTGCGTGATGAATAGTGGCATGTTGCTGGCACAAGACATGTCGGCAAATCACGAAGAGAATCGAGAAGAAGGTTTTAAGGAAGAAGATTTGATAGGCGATACCCTCGTGGCATTGGAGGTGTATGGCCGTCGCCCTATAGCCACTAGGCAAGCGCTAAAAGGCCGTGAGCTGCAAGCGCTTTCATCGACAAGCGTGGCAGATGCCTTGAAGTATTTTGCCGGAGTGCAGATAAAGGACTATGGCGGGTTGGGCGGATTGAAGACCATAAATGTGCGTTCGCTCGGAGCGCAGCACGTGGGTGTGTATATCGATGGCATCCGCATCACCAATGCGCAGAATGGCACTGTTGACTTAGGTAAATTCTCGCTCACCACAATGGAGACTGTGGAACTGTATAATGCCAACAAACTCGACAACTGCCAGTCGGCATCGGAGTATGCATCGGGAGCAACCGTTTATCTGCGTACCCGTCGACCCGATCGCGATTCGCTTGCAGTGCAGTTGCGTCGTGGTTCTTTCAGCACCTATATGGCGAAAGCCAATATGCAATTCTCGAGAAAGGGTTGGAAAGGCTTTATCGATGGCGAATGGCTCACTACAAAGGGCGACTACCCATTCCGCTACAAATCGGAATACGAAGACACTGTGGGACGCAGAGCCAATTCCGATATCGACTACTATCGATTGGAAGGAGCGCTGTTTTATCGTGGTTTTGCATCGCATATCTATTATTATAACTCCGAACGCGGTTGTCCGGGCGGCATCGTGCGACGCCTGTCGGACAAATATATCAACGTAGGACGCGAGTGGGACAGCGATTTCTTTGTGCAGACATCGTATAGTTGGCAGATAGGTCAACACCGATTTAAGGTGAATGCAAAATACACCAACGAGTATCTAAGATATTGCACCGACTATCCAGAAAACCAAAACACGGCACGTGTCAACAACCACTATCGACAGGAAGACCTCTATGGCGCAGCCTGCTATGGGTGGATGCCGTTGTCGTGGCTCTCGTTCACGACAAGTTATGATGTGCGATACTCCAAATTGGTTGCCGACTTGAAATACTTTGAGCCAGTGCACCGCTTAGACCAAAAGGCGGTGATGGCATTGCAAACCAATTGGAATGGCATACAATTCGCGGCCTCGATGCTCTATCAGCACTATCGCGACCACACCAATGTGCATGTGGGAGCTGCCGACCCGTTGCAGCGCTTCACTCCAGCCGTGTCTCTTGCCTATAGCCTGAAGGATCTCACTGTGAGGGCGTGGTATAAGAAGATATTTAGAGCTCCTACGCTCAACGACCTCTACTACACGCAGGTGGGCAACCGCAACTTGAAGCCGGAATACACCAAGCAATGGAATGTGGGTACGGAATATAAGCATCAGTGGGGCCCTTGGGCAGCAAGCATCCAAGCCGATGCCTATATCAACAAGATCGAAAACCGCATTGTGTGCCTACCTATGAAGGGTACCTACTCGTGGACGATGATGAACTATGGTTACACCTTCTGCAAGGGCATTAATGCCACTGGCAAGGTGGGCTATGCACCACGCGACTGGAACTTCTCGCTGCTCACATCGCTCACGCTGCAGCGCGACCTCAATCGCACCGACCCAGAGGATACTGACGTGTATAACAAGCCAATATGCTATTCGCCAACATTGTCGTATGGCATCACAGGCATAGTGGGCTGGCGCAAACTGTCGCTCACGGTGTCAAATCTGCACGTGTCGGAACGCATGTGGTCGTATGCCGACCCTGAAGATATTCTCAAGCCATACAACAACGTTGACATGAAGGCTACTTACTCATATCCTGTGAACAAGAAAATCGACCTTGGCGTGTCGCTCGAAATCAACGACTTGCTCAACGAGCAGTATGAGCACATCCCTCGCTACCCGATGCCGGGACGCAACTATCGATTGACTTTCACATTTTCACTATAACGATTTAACCCAAAAACAGATAACGACTATGAAACGAATTCTTCTAATGATTGTCACCCTCCTCGCCATAGGCAGCATAGCCATGGCAAAGGAAAAGATAATCCTTCTCAACGAGGGCAATTGGCAGGCCGACAACGGTACGATGACATACTTTGAAGACGATAAGGTGGTGAGCAACAAATGGTTTCGTGAAAAAAATGGCTCGAAACTTGGCGACACTCCTAACGATATCATACAGATAAACGACAATTTGATTGCCATAGCTATCAATTGGTCGAACATCGTGCAGTTTATCACCCCAGAGGGTAAGGCAGTGGCAGCAACCGAAGATGTACCAAACAACCGCAAACTTGCTTCTGACGGCAAATATGTGTATGTGTCGTCGTATGGCCATGAGTGTGGCACCATCAATGGCATAAAGCATTTCACCAAGGGCTATGTGGCAAAAATCGATGTGAACACATTCAAGGTGGTAGATGCCGTGGAAGTAGGATATGAGCCAGAGGGTATAGCCTACTACAAGGGCCACCTTTTTGTGGCAAACACTGGTGGCTATGCGTTTCAGGAAGCCCATGACTATGAAACCAATGTGACTATTATTGATGCTGCTACAATGAAGGTGGTTAAAGATGTGGATACAGGTCAAATAAACCTATACGGCAAGATGTCGCAAAGCGGCAGGTATCTGTGCATCAATTCGCCTGGTGATTATTACAACGTGTTGGCTGCAACCATTATATTCGATTGTGAGGCGGCGTTGAATGGCGACAAAGAACCATTCACGAAGCTTGAGTATGCGGCTACATACAATACAACAGCACTCGATGGCAAATTTTATGCTATCGGTTCGCGATACTCTTACATAACAAGCGAGTATGCATTTAATTATGTGATTATCGACCCGGCACTTGTGATGGAATCTGATGGTGCCGAAGGCGTTTCGGAGACATTCCCTGGCACAGTGCTCGAGGATATCAAAAAACTTCAGATGCCTTACGGAATATATATCAACCCATACACCGGATATATCTATGCCACTGATGCAGGCGGATATGTTGAGGCTGGAACGCTTTTGCAATGGTCGCCAGAAGGCCAGTTGCTCGGTAAGCACAAGGTGTATATCAACCCAGGCCACCTGCTCGCACTTCCGCCAGATGGACACTTCTCTGGCTTGAACAATGTGGTGAGAGATGAGACTATCAAGGACGGTAAGATGTATGACATCATGGGTCGTGAGATTTCACAACCACGCAGAGGCGAAATCTACATAAAGAATGGACAGAAAATGATAGAGAAATAAATAATACTATTTAATTTTAATAACTTTTAATTTTTTACACAATGAAGAGACTTTACTCTTTAGCAATATTGATGTTGACAGCAGTTGGCACAATATTCGGAGCTAACGTCAAGGTGGAGATGAATAATGAGTCTACTACTATGACATTGGCAAAAAAAGGCTCTACAGAAAATGTAGAAGTAGGCGAACCGGAAAAAAACGTCTACACATTCTCTGCCGAACCTGGTGTGTACGTTCTTACTGGTATTGCCAGTAATGGTAATAAGAACGGTACGATTGAATTGACTGTCAGTGATGAGGCTGAACAGACGTTTAAGGTGATTACCAACACTGTCTATGCTACCAACAAGGACTGGAAGGTTGGCGAAGACTACACAGTGGTAGTGACTTTGACATCACGCGAAGGCAAAGTGCAAAATATCACTGTAGGCGACAGCAAGACTGCTGGCCGCAAGACATTCCTTGCTTTTGAAGGTCACTCATACTATGCAGAGCTTATCCCTTCTGAAGCACATGCAAAAGAGGGTTATATGACATTGCTCCGTTCGGGCACACTAAACTTTAATGTGAATGTTAGTGGAGCCATTCCTATGGGTGCAGACTATGTGGTGACAGTACCTAATGATGCCCAATTCCAATTGGGTATTAAGTTTACTCACTTCACCGAATTTAAAAGTGTAGAACCAACTAAGGTAGTGGTTGAAGGTGATGTGAAGACCCTCACTTACCACCTTGCTAATGCTCAGTGCTACAACTATCGCACTTGGAAGGCTGGCGGCCTCACTCAAGCAGGCTATTTCTATATGAACTCAGATGCTACTAAGTGTCCTACACTCGCATTTACAAAGGCCGATTATGAGGCATTTGGCGTAAAGACCATCAACCACGATGTGAAGAGCAATCAGGGTTATGAAACTGGCGACATCTTTGTGAACATCAACGAGCGTGGTCACCTTCGCATGAAGGTGGGCGAAGAATTCTATGCTCACGCTATGCGCACTTGGGAGTTGACCGACAACTCTACCAACAACTACTTCTTTGAACCAGATTTCCACTACACCGTTATCGATGTTAATGGTAATCCAAGCACAGGCGTTATCACTATCGACAATGCCAATACTAACACCAATCCTTGGTCGAAGATTAAGGCTATTGGCAACGGTACAGCTATCGTGCTCGTGACTTACGACGCAATCGGTTTGAACTATTACAACAATGGCAAAAAAGATAAGCATCCTTATCTTGGTGGTGAATATTGGGGTGCTATATGGCCAGAAAACACTGCCGCTTATGTTGTGACAGTGGGTGATGCCAATTCTGCAATCGACCCTAATATGGTTATCAACGAAAAGTATAACTTAGACACTAAGAAGAACGCTGGCAAGTATGTAGATGCTGAGCACGACGTGTTCTACTATCTCGACACTGAGGCTGGAGCTAAATATACATTCACTCCAACAGGTGTGAAGACAGTGGAAATGGCTCGCCCGGTGATTGGCGCTCAAATGGCTACCTACAAGGGCTTCTCAGCCGAAGGCGTTACTAAGAACGAAGATGGTTCTTACACATTGCTCCTTAAGGAAGGTCGTCAAATCGTGCGCCTTATCGATGAGGCAGGCAATGCAGTATATCAAGTGCTTACCGCTAAGCCATGCCATCGTGAAATCGAAAATGCAACACGCGAGGGCAGTAAGATTTTCCAACCTGGTGATAAGGTGAAGATCCAATACAGTGGCTTGCGCCACCCAGCAAACAAGTTGGCGGGTATCTACAATATGTCGGCTTACGTCACCTACAACGGTATTCCTAATGGTTCGGCTCTTATTCTTGGTTCTGGACAATACACCTTTGGTTCGGCTGCTTCGGCTCAAGCTGTCACAATTGAAATCCCAAAGAATCAAAACGTGGAAGAAAGCCCAGAACTCGTGATGAACGAAGGCGTTATTCAAGTGAATGGCTTTGGCGACCCTATCGGTAATCACCGTATCATCGACCGTATCGGTGGCCGTTCTCCTAACTTCACTGCTATCGCTCACAAGACATATTTCGGTATGATTCCTGACGTTCGCATCGCTGTTTCGGCATTGAAGAACTTCGTTATCAAGACCGAATGCAACGCTGCTGATGCAGAAATCACATTGTCGTTTAATGGCAATGCACTCACTGCAGAAAGCAATGGCGAGTACACTGGCACTTATGGCACATATAGCGTGATTGCAAAGGCAAAGGGTTATCGCTACTACACTGGCACATTCTCTATCGGTGATGAAGCAGAGGGCGTGCAAACATTCAAGATTGATATGGTGAAGGCCGAAGAAGGCGTTTGGGATGGCAAGACTCTCACCGAACCAAAGGCTGAAAACGATGTTTACCAAATCACTACTGGTGCTGAATTGGCTTGGTTTGCTAAGCACATCAATGGTGGCAACTATACTAAGAACGCTGTTTTGGTTAAGGATATCGACCTTGGTGACTTCCCTTGGACTCCAGTGGGCGGCAACACCACTGCTAAGGCATTCCAAGGGTCATTTGATGGTACAAGCCACACTGTGAAGGGCTTGTATATCAACGCTACTACTGCATTCCAAGGCCTCTTTGGCTACGTAAACAACGCAACAATCGCTAACCTCGCTGTAGAGGGTAAGGTGACTTCAACAAACAACAATGTTGCTGGTGTTGTGGCTTATGCTAATGGTAATACCAACATCACTCGATGCATCAACCGTGCTACCGTAGCAGGTAAGCAATATGTGGCTGGCATTGTGGGTAACGCTGCTGGTAATACAGCGGTGGATCGTTGCCAAAACCTTGCTGACATCACTGCTACAAGCTCTATGGCTGCTGGTATCACTCCTACCGTGGGCACTGCAAATGGTAAGGTGACCAACTGCTTCAACTCTGGCACAATCTCGGGTGCTGGCACTGTGGGTACTCTCGTAGGCACATCAAATGCAAATTCTGTTGTGGAAAACAACCTCAATACCGGCAAGGCAGTGCTCACTGGCACAATGACCACAAGCGGTAACGTTCGTGCTGTGACATCGGCTGCCAACAAGATCAAGAACAACTACGTAACTGAGCACTTCAATAATGGTAAGAACTACGAAACTGTGGTGACTTCCGAACAACTCGCTTCTGGCGAAGTGGCTGTATTGCTTGGTGAAGCATGGGGTCAAAACTTGGGTAAGGACAACCTCCCAGTGATCGACGGTATGAAGGTGTATAAGACAGAAGACGGCTACACAAACAACAATCCTGCTTATGCCGACCTTATCAACTTTGAAGACGTTAACCTCAATGGTGCTCAATACTACAATGGCGCTGACGAGGCTGGCTTGTTTGCTGCTTCGGGTTATAGCTTCATGAACTACTACGACAAGACTTACAACTCTTGGTATGGTTTCGCCGTATCGGCTACCACTGGCACCGACTACACAGGTTGGGGCACTCCATCAGAATTTAATTCTTGTGTGGGTGGCGGTATGGAATCTAAGCAATTTGCCGTAGGTTACTATTCTGAGTATAGCTACACCAACGAAGGCCAAGGTCCTGCAATCTTTGCAGAAAAGGCATTTAAGCCAGAGTATGTTTACGTTACCAACGCAGCTTATTCTTACAAGACTATGCTCAATGGCGACTCTTATGCTAAGAAGTTTGACGCTACCGACTACTTGTTGCTTAAGATTATCGGTCGCACCAACGAAGGTAAGGAAACAGGTCACGTTGACTTCTACCTTGCTAAGGACGGCAAGATTGTAAACGAGTGGACTAAGGTGGATTTGACACCACTTGGTGCTGTTGATTATGTTGATTTCTCTATGGACTCTTCTGATAAGGGTGCTTATGGCATCAACACTCCTACTTACTTCTGCCTTGACAACATGAAGTCAGAACTCACCAACGACACTCCTTCAGGCATCGACAACATCGAGACTGATGTGGAAAATGTTACAGTAGTGGCAATCTACACTATCGATGGTATCAAGGTTGATCGCATTCAACCAGGTATCAACATCCTCAAGATGTCTGATGGCACATCTCGCAAATATATGTTCAGACGTTAATCGTTTAGAATATAATTCATAAAAGGGGGGCAAACGCTGCGTGGCGTTTGCCCCCTTTTAAGTTTTAAACCCAAGTCAGTCATTAGGACGTAAATGTAATTTTTTTATACTGCTTGGAGTCTTTCGGCTTTTATAAGGCATCTGTTGCTTGAATTAGCAATATGCTTTAGAGGATTTTAGAGTTGTATTATGCGGATTTTACAGACTGTCGCCTGTAGGGACGTGGTATGCCGGAGAGCACTGAAAAAGTAAAGTCAACTTTCAATTTGAAAGTTTTAGGTTAAGCAATAGGATAAAAACAAGACTATTTTGGCTGATTTTGGCGTTTTTTTGCTCCGTTAAGGAGAATATTGGCTAAAAAAGTAACAGATTGTAAGCAAAATTTGCTCACCCCCCCTAAAAATAGGGCACTTTTTCAGTGCTCTCGGCATGCCGCGTCCCTACAGGCGAGTGTTTTCCAATAGCACAGAAATCCCCATAAAATCTGCGCTTCTAAAATTCCGAAATACATTCAAGTCCTAATAACCGAATTGGGTTTGATGCTAAACATAAGGCAACGTCTCCGACGTTGTTGTATTGTGTTGCCTTTGTACTTTTGCACTTACAGCGCGCACAGATACTGCCGTCACTATACCCAGGGTGTTGCCCTGGGCTATGGACTTGCTTTAGGCCTTCAGCCTGCTTCAAAGTTGTTCCCCGAATTTGGTAAGATTAAACGTCTCCGAGTTGTTGTGTCGGGGACCAACCATCGACTTTAGATGCTTGCGCCGCGACGCAATTCGGTAGGCGTGATGACGTATACCTTGCGGAAAGCGTGATAGAAGTTTGTGGTGTGCTCAAATCCGCATCGCATGGCTATGTCTTCGATGTTCATGTTTGGCTTGGTTTCAAGCAAGTGTCGTGCCCGCTTCATCTTGATCTTCATGATGTAGGTGGCAGGCGAATCGGCTGTTAGCGCCACAATCTTGCGGTGGAACTGGCGTGGACTCATGCACAGCTTTTCAGCAAGGCTGTTTACGCCGAGGGTTTGCTGGTCGAGGAGCAGATATATTGCGTCGACAGTCTTTGCCAAGAATCGGCGCTCAGCATCGGTGAGAGGCGCTTCTTGTGTGTTGTTGTTAGGGGTGCCTTCGCCATACTTGTTGCGCAGGTTGTGCAGACGGTTGAGGAGAGTTTCCACGCGAGTGCGCAGTTCTTCGGCATTGAATGGCTTAGCGAGATAAGCGTCGGCGCCAGCCTCAATGCCCTTGATGCGTTCTTCCTCGGTAATCTTGGCAGTGACTACGATGATAGGGATGTGGTTGACCACCTCGTTGGCGCGTATTTGTCGGCATACTTCAAGGCCATCCATTCCAGGCATCATCAAGTCGGTGATGACAAGGTCAGGAACCAAGTCGATGGCTTTCGCGAGGCCATCCTTGCCGTTAGTGGCATAGGCAATGGCGTAGCGGTCGCTGAATTGCGAACCGATGTATGCTGCGATGTCGCGGTTGTCCTCAATGATGAGCAGAGTGCATTGGTCGTCGTCGCCATCACCGTTGCCGTCGCTATCGGTAAGAATAGTTTCTTCTGTAGGCAGCATAGGAGTGTTGTCGTTGGCGGCAGCGCTTTCAAGTTGCTGTTTACAGTTGTTGTGTATAGGCACAATGATGTGGAATGTGGTGCCGTTGCCCTCCTTGCTGTTCACTGTGATGGTTCCCTCCACGGCATCGATAATCTGCTTCACAAGAGCCAGACCAACGCCCGATCCGTTGTTCTTCATCTCGCTCTCGCCTTGGTAGAATGGCTCGAAAACGTGTTTGGCGGTTTCTTTGCTCATTCCCTCGCCAGTGTCTGCCACGTCGATGTGCAGGTTGTCGTCTTTGCGCCAAAGCGCCACGCTCACTTTGCCGTATTCTGGGGTGAACTTAAGGGCGTTTGAGATAAGGTTGTTAAACACCTTGTTGACGTAGTCGGGTACGAAGTCCATCACCACAGTCTCTTTGGCGATGTATTGCAGGTCGATGTTTTTGCTACGAGAATATTCGCGATAGGTCTCGATTATCATTTCGAGGTGTGCGCAGATGTTGCCGTTGCGCCAATCGATATTGCCCACAGCCGATTTGATCTTAGAGATGTCGAGCAATTGGTTGATAAGTGCGAGCAAACCCTTTCCTTGGCGCTCAATGGTGCGAGCGCTGTCTTTCACCGCTTGGTCGTCGTAGGCTTGAAGGTCGTGACTGATGCCGAGAATCACGGTGAGCGGAGTGCGGAATTCGTGTGTGATATTGGTGAAGAAGTTCTCGCGCAGCTTGGTGAGGCGTTTTAGCGCCAAGTGATTGCGTCGGTGAATTCGTTGAAGGAAGATGAAAGCCGCCAAAGTGCCTATCAAAGCCAGCACGATGAGTCCGAAAACGATGTAATCAACATCGCGGGCGGCACGTTCCTTCTCCAGATTGAGCCTTGCCTTGTTCATTTCGCGTTCCTGGCGGTTGCGCTCAATGTTGAGGCTGGTGTTCTGTATGCGGTTCACTTTCTCCATATCCAGCAGGCTGTCTTCCATAGCCACCGCTTTCTCGTAGGTGGTCAAGGCAGTTTGATAGTCGCCAATGCGCTTGTGGTGCTTGTAGTAGAGAGTGTATATTTCAGCCAAGTGCTCCTTCGATTTTATTGAGAGCGCCATCTGCTTCGCCTTGTCGAGGTATTCCATCGCTTGGGCTTCGTTGCCGGTGGTGCTGTGTATGCCCGAAAGCGCGATGAGCGAGTTCAGCGCGTGCCATTCGTCCTTCGAAGCCTTCATCAGTTGATAAGCCTCTTCGTATTCAGTTGTGGCTCTATCGTAGCGTTGTGCCTTTTCGTAGAGCGACCCGAAGTAGGTATGGCAAAGCGAGATGCCGAGGGTGCTGCCAGCCTCGTGGTTGAGAGCCATCGACTTGCGGTAGTATACCCATGCCGAGTCGAGCATATTGCGATGTTGGAAGATTGAGCCAATGTTGGCATAGTTGATGGCTTGCCCCAGGGCGCTGTTGAGTTCTTTTTCGCCCTTTAGTGCAGCGCGAAGCACGCTGTCGGCGCGCTCATAGTTGCCGAGAGTCATATATATATTGCCCAGACCGTTGAGCGATACCACGCGGTTTTTCTTGGCGGTGAATGATGTGTCGCTGCATTCTTTGCTTGTCATCCAAGCGCGGTAGTGGTAGTCTTGAGCCATATCGAGCACGCCCATTCGGCGATAGTCGGTGCCGATGTTGTTGAGCGCCTGCACGATTTCCAGCGTGTCGTTAAGCGTTTCGGCCTGACGCAGCCCCTCGCTGTGGGCGCGAAGAGCCTCTTCAAAACGGCTCTCGTTGCGCAGAATCTTGCCCAGTTCGCGGTAGGCAATTACGCTGCCGAGCAGATTGTCGTCGTTCTCCATTTGCTGTTGCAGTAGGGCGAGCGAATCGGCGCCGTGTGTTGTAGCTACAATGCTTTCGATGGCTTTTCGGTCGTCGGGAGAGATTTCGGAGGGTTTCTTCCCGCACGATGTCATAGCGATGCTGATTATGATAAGGGTTGCAATTACGTTCAGTATTGATTGTTTTCGCCCAACCTCTCGGCGAAAGCCTAAAGGTAAGTGAAAGGGTGTTTTGGCGTCATGGCCTGGTTGATAGTAAAGCATAAACGAAATGTTATTGTTATGATACTTAAGTAAGGCGTGTCAGAAGTTGATACTGCCAATGCTGGGCACATACCACTATCAGATGGTATCGGCTTATGGCACGAAGATAGTGAAAAAGTTTCGTAAACACCAATGAAATTTCAATAAAATTTACATTTACTGTGCATCAATTGTTAAATCAATTGAGAAACCAATTGTTACACACTATTTCTCGAAAAGCCCATATTTTGCGACATTTTGGAGATTGCCTTTGGCGCATTTTGGACCGCCATTGGATTCAGGTAGTCTCGATGTTTTTTTTTGCAAAAAATGGTAATATGTTGATAATCAATTATGTGATGCAGACAAATTGCCTAATACCAAAATCTTTTTCACCATTTTATAGCCTAATACCGAAATCTTGGGCGGAAACCCATGGCCTGAGATGGCATTGTGTTGGATGAAAACTGTCGTTTTTGGGCTATAAGCGTGGGGCGATAGCGAGCCGCAAGCGCAGAGAAGGATGCTGACATGCGGAGGGTGCGGGGCGATTTTAGGATATTTTAGTAGTGTGTGTGTGGTAAACGGATAGGAATTTTATATCTTTGCCATAATGATTAAGTCCCTGCATCAAAACTGGGGCTGTATGAAAGTATGATTATGATGAAACGAGTTGCTATAATGATGCTTAGCGTGGTGGCATTGCTGATGATGGCTCTGCCAGCCGTGGCAGAAGAAAAGCCAGCGAAGGGCAAGGCCGATGCCTTTTTCGCTGAGAAGAATCACGATTTCGGATATATACGCGAGGACAAAGGTCCGGTGAGCTACACCTTCGAATTTGAGAACGTGGGTGAAGAGCCGTTGATTGTGGTGAGCGCGTCGGCATCGTGTGGCTGCACTCGTCCGGAATATCCCACCAAACCCATCAAAGCGGGCAAGAAGTCGAAGATAAAAGTGACATTCAACCCGATTGGTCGTCCAGGCCCCTTCCGCAAGGAAGTGCGTGTGCGCACCAACGGACGTCATAAGGTGATAACACTTCACATAGAGGGTTCGGTGATACCAGTAGGCGGAGAAAAGGAGAAATGAGATGTTGAAACGATATGCGATAATATTGCTTGTGGCGCTGCTTGCGCAATTGTCGGTGAGCGGAAAGGGCAAATTCACTTGGCTCGAGTCGGAACACGATTTCGGCACCTTCGCCGAGAGTGAAGACCGAGTGGTGTGCACATTTCGCGCGGTGAACACAGGCGACGCACCAGCCACCATAGTGAGGGTGATGCCCACCTGCGGATGCACCACTGGAGAGTATACCCAAACTCCGGTAGCCGTGGGCGATACCGCCACGGTGACACTCACATATCATGCCACGGGGCGAGTGGGTTCGTTCAACAAATCGGCATATGTATATAGCGACACCGAGCAGCGCAAATATGTGCTGCGCATCAGTGGCAATGTGCTCGCATCGAAGGAAACAGTAGAGGAGATGTATCCCTACCATATAGGGTCGCTATATTTCGACCGCCGCGCCATACCATTTGGCGAAGCGAAAAAGGGAGCCGCCAAGATGGGCTATATCGGTGCATACAACAATAGTGCCGACACTATAAGGGTGACATTTGAGAATGCGCCAAAGTTTGCCGAGTTGGAGGCTTTTCCTGCTGTAGTGCCACCATTTGCGTTGTGCACCATCTCGGGCTACTTTGAGAGTGAGCACTGCGACGAGTGGGGCCCTGTGACAGCAGAGATCACCGTGGCAGTGACCGATAAGCAGGGCACTGAGCGAATGCCGGTGGATGTGGCAGCGATAATTAGCGAAGACTTCTCGAAATTGAGCAAAAAAGACCTCGAGAAGGCTCCTATAGCGCGCCTGAGCGATGAAGTGATAGATTTCGGTGAAATCACGCCAAGCAATGGGGTGATACGTCGCGAAGTGATACTATCTAATGTCGGCGGCACGAAGATGCATCTGCGCCGAGTATATAGCACCGATGCCGCTGTGGGTGTGCATGCCGAAGCTTCCGAGGTGAAGCCAGGAGCCACCTGCAAGGTGAGCGTGGCGGTGAACGCTGCTAAGGTGAATGGCGATTATCTCAACGCCCGACTGACAGTGATAACCAACGACCCGTCGCGACCAACACAGGAAGTGCGTCTGGTGGGCATTGTGAAACGAGAATAGAAACTAACTTATTAACCGATATAATAAAAAACACAATATAACATGGAACATCCAGAGAATAGCGAAGAATATGCTGGTCTGACTGTTAACAAAGGAGTGGCTCAGCCACCGATGACCAATCCGTATCTTAACTTTAAGGCACGTCCTCGTCGCCGTGTGCTCACCGCCAACGATTATGTGGAAGGCATACGAAAAGGCGACGTGACCATACTTGGTCAGGCAGTGACACTTGTTGAAAGCCAACTCGATGAGCATCAGGCATTGGCACAAGAAGTGATAGAGAAATGTTTGCCATATACTGGCAACTCAAAGCGTATAGGCATCACAGGTGTGCCAGGCGCCGGCAAGAGTACGTCAATCGACGTGTTTGGCTTGCACGTGCTCAATCGTGGCGGCAAACTGGCAGTGCTTGCCATCGACCCAAGTAGTGAACGCTCAAAGGGCTCGATCCTCGGTGATAAGACCCGTATGGAAAAACTTTCGGTACAGCCCAACGCATTCATTCGCCCTAGTCCATCGGCTGGTTCGCTTGGCGGTGTGGCTCGTAAGACCCGTGAAACCATCGTGCTGTGTGAAGCTGCTGGCTACGACAACATCTTTGTGGAAACCGTGGGCGTTGGTCAGAGCGAAACGGCAGTGCACTCAATGGTGGATTTCTTCCTGCTCATACAACTCGCAGGAACAGGCGACGAGTTGCAAGGCATCAAGCGCGGCATCATGGAGATGGCCGACGGCATCGTGATAAACAAGTGCGACGGTGATAATGTAGACCGTGCAAAGCTGGCTGCTGCGCAATTCCGCAGCGCGCTGCACCTATTCCCATTGCCACCAAGCGGTTGGGCTCCAAAGGTGCTCACCTATTCGGGCTACTACGAACTGGGCATCGATGAGGTATGGCAGATGATCGACCAATATTTTGATTTTGTGCGCAAGTCGGGCTACTTCGAAGAGCGCCGTCGTCAGCAAGAGCAATATTGGATGTATGAGACCATCAACGAGCATCTAAAGCGCAACTTCTACACCGACCCTGTAATAAGCGAAATGCTCGAAGCGAAGAGGCAAATGGTACTCTCGTCACGTCAAAGTTCGTTCGTTGCAGCATCGGAGGTGCTCGACTATTATTTCGATAAATTGCATAAGTGAGATAACGCTACGTTTGTGTAGTCAGCCACCGTCAATTGTCCGAAAAAGGATGGTTGTCGGTGGTCAGTTTTTCCTTAAGAATGGTCGTTTTGGTCAGTGCATGAGTAAATTGTGTGGTGAATATGAGCTATCTGTGAAATAAATGGGCTATTTTTGCAACCGATATAAACTCAAATCGGTTATTAGCCGTAAATGTAGTGATTTTTTCTACTGCTTGGAGTCTTTCGGTTTTTATAAGGCATCTTTTGTATGTTTTTAATTCGCAATAGCCTGCTATTACTCATTAAAAATCAATCAAAATCTGCACTTCTAAAATTCCAAAATCCGTCCAAACCCTAATGACCGAATTGGCATAAAACACGACTTAATGAGAGTATTATTTGCGATATTGGCTATATCTGTGTGCGGCATTTGTGCGGGCAAATCAGAGGTTATGTCTGTGAGCGAAGAGGCGCACGATAGCGTGCCAACCGACACAGTGAAGCGACATAAGGGGTTTTTCGGCAAAATAGTTGACTATTTCGGCGATGCCAACAAGGAAAAGAAGAACAAGCGATTCGACATCAGTTTTATCGGAGGTCCGTCATACAACAAAGACACTAACTTCAGTATCGGATTGATGGGCTCGGGCCTGTATAGGATGAGCGGATGTTCGCCCGACATGCAGCCATCTAATGTCACCCTCTACACCAACACCTCGGTGATAGGGCTTGTGGCAGTGGGCGTGTGTGGTAACAACTTCTTCCCCGACGACCGATATCGCATCAATTACGACCTGCGATTCAACTATTTTCCTACGAAATATTGGGGCGTAGGCTACGATGAGTGTAGCAACGACGACAATGAGACCGACATGAAGCGACTGATGGGTAAGGCCGATGTGGAGTTTTTGTTTCGCCTGGTGAAAGACCTCTACGTGGGTCCGATGTTCTCGGCAATGGTGATGAAAGCCTACGACATTGATGCAGAGAAACTGCACCTATATCACGGACAAGACTTGCGATTGCACAACATAGGCGTGGGTTTGACCCTGCAATTCGACTCGCGCGACAACGTCACCAATCCGCACCGCGGAGTGTATGTGGATGTTTCGCAGATGTTCCGCCCGAAGTGGTTGAGTAACGATTATGCTTTCAGCACCACCAACATCACAGCCAACGCATATCAAGCGCTGTGGCGTGGAGCGACACTCGCCGAGCAGGTGAAGGCTACGTTTAATAGCGGAACTCCATCGTGGGAGATGATGGCAAGTGTGGGTGGCTCGTATGTGATGCGAGGCTACTACAAAGACCGTTATCGCGACAAGAATATGGCTGCAGCCCAAGTGGAATTGCGCCAGAATGTGTGGCACCGCTGCGGCGTAACCGTGTGGGGTGGCGCAGGCACTGTGTTTCACGACCGTGAGTCGGCAAAGCACGTGTTGCCAAACTTTGGCGTTGGTTTTCGATGGGAATTTAAGAAGAATGTGAATGTTCGCCTCGATTATGGAGTAGGCAAAGGCGGGGAGAGCGGATTTATTTTTAATGTGAATGAAGCCTTTTAATAGAATTACAAAATATCTTCGAAAAGTTAAGTGCAACCAGCGCCTGCTGTTTGTGCTGTTTGTGCTCGGCTTGTCGTTGCCAAACTTTTTGCTGTTTTTCACCGAACCCACTTCGTTGCTTGTGCGCCTAACCAACATAGTGCTGCCAATGAGCCTATGGTGGTATGTGATGACACTACTGCGACGCCCTGGCAAAATGTTTTGGGCGTTGTTTCTGTTTGTGTTTTTCGATGCGTTTCAGATAGTGCTGCTCGATATGTATGGCGAGGCGATATTGGCTGTGGACATGTTTCTGAACGTAGCCACCACCAATGCCACCGAAGCCGGAGAGCAACTTTGCGGCATATTGCCAGCGGTGATATTTGTGTTTGTGGTGTATTTGCCACTGCTCTTTTGGGGGCTGGTGTCGATGTGCCACGCCTCATTGCCACGCCAATTCCTGAAGCGTCAGCGCCGCATAGCCTTTGTAGGTATGGGTGTGGGCTTTGCTATGCTTGTGGGATGCTACGCCAAGGAGCCACGATTTGGATTTGTTGATGATATCTACCCGATAAATGTGTCAGACAACTTGGTGTTGGCGGTGGAGCGCACTATTGCCACCAATCGTTATCCTGCCACATCAAAAGATTTCACTTTTAATGCCAAAGCCACCCACCCAGCCGATGAGAAGGAAGCATACATATTGGTGATAGGCGAAACGGCGCGAGCCGAGAACTTCGGCTTGTATGGCTATCATCGACCCACTACGCCGCTGCTCGATAAAGAGGGTAATTTGGTGGTATTTCGCGATGTGCTGTCGCAAGCCAATGTCACCCACAAGAGCGTGCCTATGATACTGTCGGCCGCATCGGCTGAGAATTTCGAGGATATTTATCACCAAAAGAGCATAATCACGGCGTTCAACGAGGCTGGCTATGCCACCGCGTTCTTCTCAAACCAGCGCTCTAACCATTCGTTCATCGACTTTTTTGCCGATGAGGCACAGCGCACGGTGTTTGTGAAGGAGAATGTGGATGCCAATGTCAACGTAGACGACCAAGTGCTCGTAGATTATCTGAAGAAAGAACTTGCCGATTCGCTGAGCAATCATAAGCGATTTGTGGTGTTGCACACCTATGGTTCGCACTTCAACTATTGCGACCGCTATCCCGAAGAGGCTCGCCGATTCACCCCGGATAAGGTCACCACTATCGGTTATAAGAACCGTCAGACCATGATAAATGCCTACGATAATTCGATTGTATATACCGATATGTTGCTGCATCGCATCATCGACTTAACCCGCAAGGCAGGGTATAATGCGTGTGTGATGTATATGTCAGACCATGGCGAGGATATTTACGATGACGAACGCCGCATGTATATGCACGCGTCGCCAGTGCCGTCGTTCTATCAGTTGCGAGTGCCGTTCTTTGTGTGGGTAAGCGACGGATACATAGCTCATCACACTATGGAATATCAGGCAATGAAGGACAATATTACAAAGCCTGTGGCATCTAATCTTGTGGCATTTCACACTATGCTGGGCCTGTCGGGCATAACCGCCAAGTTGGCACGTCCGGAATACTCGCTTTGCTCGCAAATGTATATCGCGCCTAAGCGATATTATCTCAACGACCACAACGAGCCGTTGCCGATGGATTCAATTGGCTTGAAGCGTCAAGATGTGGAGATGATGCGAAAGCGAGGCTTGGCATATCCCTAACCCTAACCCTAACCCTAAACACACCTCCTAAACCCAAATTCATGAAAAATCGCGATGTAGGGAACGCGAATGCAACTTTTTGGACGCCACGCTGCGTCTAATGTTTGGTGGGCACCATTAGGGCGATGAGTCCTGATTGGTAGCTAAGCCATATGCAGATATGCTAAACCTATAATTGCTATAAATCAGTGGTATTGGCGATTTTTTGGCGAATAAAAGCTGTTTGTGCTTTAGTTTTAGTATATTTGCATATTAGCCCAATCCCTAATACCGAATTGGGACTAATGGTTACTTGAAAATAGGTTGTATTCACACTCTCAAATTATGAATATCGCAGCGCAAAAAATCAAAAATATTATTCCTATGGCAGCAGTGATGCTGCTTGTAGTGTCGGTTATGGCAAGTTGTGGCAGTTCGAGCCTCGACAAAACGGTGAAAAAGATGTTGCTCGATGGCGACACCACCGAAACAAGTTTCGCAGAGATATGCAAGGTGATAAAATCAGACAGCCGAGCCTATTCCGACTATCTCGATGACGATGGCGAAGTGAACGTGGCGGCGCTCAACGACTACATCAATACGATGGGCGAAAATCTGCGTCCGGCACGCCATTGGAATGTGCTTGCTTATGGCAAGCAGCAGGCGTTGCGCTTGAGCATCTATCTAGAGCGAAGCGGCTCTATGACGGCCTACGACACGCAGGGTGGCGGCGGCGAACTGAAAAAAGCGGTGAACGACCTGATAAACTTTTTCCCCGCGTCGGGCGACGGAGCGGCCTACGATAATGTGCGCATAGCGATAGTGAACGATGGCGTATATGCCTACAACTCCCCTGTGGCTGAATTTGTGAAAGACAAAAATATTTATGCCTCTACAGCCGACATCGGTGATGCTCGATACACCGATTTCTTGCAGATTTTCAACACTATACTTAGTCGTGGTGCCTCAGATGAGGTGAGCGTGCTGGTGAGCGATATGATTTACTCGCCAAGAGACACACGCAACGTGAGCAGCGAGAAGATATTCAACGAGGTGAACAGCCTCGCCACAGGCGTATTTCGTCAATATCCGGGCAAATCGGTGATTGTCACTAAAGTGCGTGGCAGTTATCACGGCATGTATTATCCTTACAACGGTGCGGCTTATCGCTACGATGGCATGCGCCCATTCTATGTGGTGATGATAGCCGATAGTGGCGTAATCGACCGCATGTGCGCCGATGGCTCATTCGGCCGATTCCTGGAAGTGACAGGCGCCGAAGCCACCTACCGATTTAATCAGCCACAAAGCGACGTGGCTGTGGCGATGCTTCCATCGTGGGATGGCAGCAAGGGCCGCTATCGTGTGGCACGCCATGGCGAATTGCGCTTGGAGCGCTGCGAGGAAGACCGCGCTACAGGGCTTTTGCGCTTCAGCATAGCCGTAGATCTGAGCGGGCTCAATAAGGACGATGAATTTCTGTGCGATGCCGCGAATTATAGCGTGACCTCGGCAAGCAACTACAAGATAGAGGTGCAGCGCATCAGCCCTCAGATGGTGGCAGGAAATATGAAGAGCTACCTTGAAGGAAAGACACACATCATCACCTTCACCGCAAGCCCAGAGGTGAGCCACGACAAGGTGGTGGTGAAGATACTTAATGCCTTCCCCGAGTGGATAGAGGCAAGCGACAGCCGCGACGACAGCGATGCTTCGGCACCACGATTTGCAAGCACCACATTTGGCTTTGCTCCATTTATGCGAGGCATATATGATGCCTATGCTAATGGCGGCGATGCCTATGCCAAGTTTGCTATAGAGGTGGAGAAATAAAACTATGAAAATGAAATAAATTTATTCTCAAAGATATGAACAAGAATGTGAAAAATTTGGTGTTTCTGGCAGTGGGAGCAGTAGTTTCATTGGCGTTTCTGCTTATGCCAGCCCAGATATACGAGAGCGTGAAATACTTCGACGGCGGATATTCCAACGAGTTGTATAATCACGGCCTATACTCGGTGTTTGCCATGATAATAGTGGGCATTTCGTGGGCATTGAGCGCGATATACTACTATGTGATCAATTCGGTGAAGTTCGACTGTTGGCAGCATTGGGCGATAGTGCTTGTGGTGAACGTGGTGGCAGCCACGGTGGCATGCTGGACATACAATCAAAGCACGTTCAACGAGCTTGGCCTATCGTATGGCGAAACCTCGCAGATGGCATTGTATCACGCGATATTTTCTCTTGTCACATTTGTGATAGCATCGTATGCTATGCGCTGGTGGAGCAGCAACTGCCGTCATTCACCAGTGTGATAAAGCCCCTGTGTGGCAATAATACTTAATATCAAGACGAAAATCAGTATTAAATGAGACTATTTATATTTGCAATAGGCGGAACGGGGTCGCGAGTGCTGAAGTCGCTCGTGATGCTCTCGGCAGCAGGCGTGAAGCCCCTCGACGAAAACGGCAAACCGCTGAAGAATTTTGAGATTGTGCCGATAATTATCGATCCGCATAAATCAAACGAAGACCTTAAGCGCACCGAGTTGCTCCTGAGCGACTATCGCATGCTGCGCCGCAAACTATATGGCGAAGCGGTGGAAGCCGACGGCTTCTTTGCCAATAAAATCACTTTGCTGAGCGATATCCTCACCGATTCGTCGATAATGCTCAATCGCACACCCGTGTGCAATCTGGCTGCGGTGGAGCAGAACAAATTCAGAGAGTATATCAGCTACAACACCATGAATGAGCCTAATCAGGCGCTCACCTCGCTGCTCTTTGCCGACTATCAACTGGAGAATAAGATGCGCATAGGCTTTGTGGGCTCGCCAAACATCGGTTCGGTGGCGCTCAATCAGATCAAAGACAGCGACGAATTTAAGGCGTTTGCCAATGTGTTTAATAGCGGCGACCGCATATTCTTTGTGAGCTCGATATTCGGTGGCACTGGCGCGGCGGGATTCCCGATATTGGTGAAGAACATCCGCCATGCCGAGCAACTCGACGTGAGTAATAAGGAGGTGCTGCGAAAAGCTCCTATTGGAGCCCTCACCGTGTTGCCGTATTTCAATATTGAGCACAACGAGGACTCGCGAATCAATAAAGCCGACTTTGTGGTTAAGACTCAATCGGCGCTTCACTACTACAATAAGACCCTCACCAACGATAGCCGATATGCCATCAATGCCCTGTATTATGTGGGCGATCAGGTGACCTCGAAGCCATACGTCTACGACCCAGGCGAGAATGGCCAGAAAAACCGTGCCCATCTGGTGGAACTTGTGGGCGCGTTGTCGCCACTTCGTTTCGCGGGCATAGCCACCGATCGCTTGAGCGACCAATATGGCAATCCGTTGCCTACGATGGCTTATGAGTATGGGCTTGAAAAAGACGTCACCGACCTCGACTTCAGCGCATTCGGCGCCGAGACTCGCCGCATGATATATAAGCCGCTTGTGAAATTTCACTTGCTATTCCTCTTCCTTCGCACGGGTCTGAAAGGCGCAATCGGACGCGGATTTACCGAGGATGCCCCGAAGATTACCAGCGACATATTTGCCACCGAATTCTACCGGGTGCTTGACGGACAGTTTATGCGCTCGTATGTTGACTGGATAGGCGAGATGTGCGACAATATGCGCAGTGTGCACCTATTCAACATCGGCGACCTGAATATGAACACCGTGGTGAATGGCGTGCAAACCAAGAAGCGCAGTTGGCCGCTCGGCAGAGCCAGCATCTCTTGCGACTCGTTTGTGGCGCAAATGAACAAGTTGAGCCGCGATGCCAACGCCTATAAAAAAGGAAGCGAGGAATATAAGTTGCTCGACCTCTTCAACAAGGCAGCCGAGACACTTGTGGATGAGAAATACGAGAATATCAATTAAAGAAGCAGATACAAATTATGAGCAATATATTATCATACAACAATAAGACCACAAAGACCAATGTGGACGATTGGGTGGCAGTAGAGCCGTATTCTGATGATGATATCCGAGCCATACGCGACCCGAATGGCGGATTGTCGGAGTGTCCGCGCACAGCCATCCCGAGTCCGTTTGCTCAACTCGATTTGGTGAAGAATGCCTTCGACTCGTTGGCATCAATGCGCTTGCGCAGTTCGCTGATGAACGAGCGCCTTGTGTCGGATGCACTCGATGTGGCGCAACTCTTTTTTAACTACGAGAGTCATAAAGACTATCTGCGCATAGTGCGCTGGAACCGCAATGAGCAGTTAGACGTGCTGAAAAGCAGTCCTGACCATCGGTTGTATGGCGAAACACTGCAGTTGTTTCTCGATAGCGACACTGTGTATAACTTCGACATATTCACCGATTGGTATATTCTGATATGGGATAATGTGGCAATCGGTGGCACATCGCCGTCGTCGCTCACAATGGCAGCGCCTGGATTGAGCAACATTGAGAGCATCAAGGTGGAGCAAGGCGTATCGCTATATTCGTCGGTGCGACATCTGTGGGAACGCGATGAGGATTTTGTCTACTACATGTATTTGCTCTTCAATGCATTCCCAGTGCTAAGAGAGCGCATGGGCGGAGTGTATGATTATATGCTTGTGTGCCTTGAGCGTCTGCGCGATAGCCGCCCGGCACTATATCAGCGCATCACCGCTGCAGTGCCCAATCCATCGGCGCTGGTGCGAGAAAACGCCATGTCGGTAAAGGAGCGCCTTGATTGCTCGTTCAACGCATTCACTGGCGACCAAACCGTGTCGGTGATAGGTGCGCAATTCTATATGAAGCGTGCCCTCAATATAATGGCAAACGTGGCAGACAGCGATTTTGTGATCGCCCCAACCAGAAAGCAGCCCGACGATGATAAGTTGCCATTGGTGCTTCGCGGCAATTTCAACGGACAGATTGACCAATATCGCTATGTGGATAAGATATGGGACAGCTCCACCGAGGTGTGGGCTGGCGGCGTGCCTATAGATGAGCGCAAATTGCCCGACACAGCCATACGCTATCCGTTTGTCACCACGGCCGATTTCCTCACCGACAGCATAGTGCAGCTTAGCGGCGAGGTGGATGATGCCCATTTCTTCGATGGCAACTTGGTGAACAACGGCGGATATGCCAAGAAAGGCTATCTGTTGCCTCTCACAGCCACATTCTTCAAGTATTTCAACTGCGACGACCTCACGAAACGAGTGTTGGGAAGAAATATGCTCGACATTGAGGAAAACACTGATGGTAGCGTGACTGTGAGTCTGCGCATACCGGTGAAGAAGAAATATATCGAACTCACACGCACCTATCTGCCTATCTCAGATGCTGCATGGCAATTTGATGAGCGTCGCGGCACGGGCCGTGTATTGGCGCATCGTGTGATGTCGGCAGCAATATTCCCGTTTGTGCGCACCGGTGAGAAGGATAATTACACCGTGCAGCAATTCACGCAGATGCGCGACGGACAAGTGCACCTGCGCTTCTTGCGCAACGGCATGGATGAGACGGAATTGTCGGTGGTGGAAGGTCCACGCACCAACAATGCGTTCTGCCAGACAGCCTACTACGATGTCGACGGATCGTTTGACTTTGTTGAGGTGAGTCTGCGATGCGAGTTGGGATTATTCACAGGCGTGATAGTGCCGCAGTGGGGCGATTATGCGCCATCTGACAAGAAGATGATATTCGCGGTGGATTTCGGTACCACCAATTCGCATGTGGAATATGCTGAACAGGGCAGAGAGTCGCAGCCACTTGCATTTGAAGAAAGCGATGCGCAGACATTGGTGGCCACATTGCTCCGCAAGGGCGCGCTCGATTCGGCAGAAACGCTCCAGAATGTGGAGTTTGTGCCACGAAATATCGGCACTCTTTACGGATTCCCGATGCGCACAGCATTGTCGGCCAACGAGAATGCGGCTGGCAGCGCACTGTTCCGCAACGTGAACATACCATTCCTCTACGAACGAAAATATTTCCAAGGCTACAGCGTACACACTGGGCTGAAGTGGAGCGGCAACACCACACTTTCGCAGGAATTTCTGCGTGAGATTATGCTTCTTATCAAGGCCAAGGCGTTGCTCGAGCGAGCCGACCTATCAGCCACAGAAGTGGTGTACTTCTATCCGGTGGCAATGGGTGGTGCCGATCGTCGCTGCTTGAACGATGTGTGGACAATGCTCTACAACACCTACATCGGTGGCGGTGAAAGCAACCTTAGAGTATATCCCGAATCAATAGCCCCGGCGTTCTACTATACTGGCGCGCAGGTGGCAGGCAGCAGCTATGTGTCGATAGACATAGGCGGTGGCACAAGCGACGTGGTGGTGTATCAACCCGCCAACGATGGTATGCGCACCGTGCCAACGATTATCTCATCGTTCCGCTTTGCCGGCGATGCCGTGTTTGGCGATGGTTTTGCTTCGAACGATGCCGACAACAATCCTCTACTCGCACACTACACTGCTTACTTCAGCAAGTTGATTGACAAAAACGCCGATTTGGCTTATCTCAATAGCATCCTGACCGACTTGAAGAAGGGCAAACGAAGCGAGGATATCAACGCATTCCTATTCTCGATAGAGAATGTTGAGGAACTGCGCACCCGCCGCGAGATAGATCGCAAACTGTTCTCGTATAATGCCCTGCTGCGCAACGATGAATACCGTCGACTGGTGTTTATGTATTTCTACTCGGCGATTATTTACTATATTGCTAATATGATGAAGGCTCGCAATCAGATTAAGCCTAAACAGGTATATTTCAGCGGCACGGGTTCGAAGATACTTAATATCATCGGGTCAATCGACCAGATAGAATACCTCACAAAGACCATCATAGAACGTGTGTATGGTGAGGACTACACTGAACACTTTGCCGTGAAGGTGGAGAAAGACCAGCCGAAGCAGATTACATGCCGTGGCGGTGTGCGCCTTGAAAACAAACGCTTGGATGGTCAGGAAAACAGTGATATGTATGCTCCGCGCAACATCAACAAACTGAAATATTGCTATTCGATGGTTGGAAACGACGAACTGACGTTTGGCGACATAAATAAGCAGGAGATTCGTGCAAGAATTGTTGATAAAGTGGTGATGTTTAACCAATTCTTTGTATCTTTGTTATCACCAGATGTGTGTGATGAATTTGGTGTTGACAAGAAGGTACAAGAGATTTTTGTTGCCGTGGTCAACGACGACGTGGCAAATTATCTTACAGCAGGAGTGAACACCAACCTCACTGGGCGTTATGGCGACGCCGATGTGGTGGAAGATGTGCCTTTCTTCTATCCGATTGTGGGTATCATACGGCATAATCTGCTCACCAACCTATGCCACGAGGTGATAAGTAAATATGGCATTAATTGATAAACCGAAGTATTAATTCTAAACATTCAGAAGAGTTATGAGACGCATTCTTTCAGTAGTCCTCACCGTAGCAATGGGCGTGATGTCCGCCGTTGCTATGTATGCCCAAGCCGATGCGGCATCGTCGGCAAAACCGCTTACCGCCAACCAGTGGAAGCGTGGTATAGCCATAGTGGGACAGCATGCGGCGCTTGATGGCAGATATGGACGTGCTGAAAGTGAGTTGCCAGAAAACTACACGCTCGACGACCTTAACAAGGTGTATAAAACCGGGAAGTGGAAATCGGTGTATTCCGTGTTGAAAGTAAAGGAATCGAATGTGGGCACGATGCAGCAATTGAAGGACATTGCCAGCGAATACACGTCGCCAAACATTGTGGAGCGATCACTCAAAGCCTACATTGCATCGCATCCCGAGAAGTCGGCTCCTGCTGCTGTTACAGCCCCTGGCGATGCCGCGATAAGTGATGGCGAGGCAGCCCCTGCCGACACGATGAACAACGATGAAGTGGCTGTGATCAATGCCTCGGCAGGTAGAACAGAGGAAGGCGGCTCGCGAGGTGTGAGCATGTTTATCGACATAGTGCTATTTCTGATTTCGGCTGTGGCTCTGTATATGGCATGGATGGCTCGCCACGAAAATACCGAACTGAAGAAAGAACTTGAATATAAGAATAATAAGATGGCTTCGCAATTTGAGAAGTTCTCAAAGAATATCACCACCGACCTTAATCGTGTGACGTATAAGGTGAACAAACGTCGTGTGGCTGATGGCACAGAAGGCACGATATCGTTTAACGACGATGGAGGCGCGGCTGAGATATGCGAGCCTGTGCTGGAGCCAAGAAAGTATTTCCTCACCAAGCCAGATGCCAACGACTACTTTATGCGCGCCACCGATGGCATGGAGGTGGGCAACTCAATATATGAGTTGTGCACGTTTGATGGTTTGACAGGCACATTCAGGGTGATTGACAATGCCGATGTTCATCACTTCGCACTGATGATGCCTACCGAAAATCTGGCGCGTGCTTGCACAGGAAACGCCATACAGATTTCCAACGGCAACACTCGCATTGTGACTGACCGCGATGGCACAGCGCGTTTTGAAAACGGCAAGTGGCATGTGGCAGTGAAAGCAATTATACACTACGAAGCATAAGTGCGAGCTTCGCAATCCGAGAAAATGGATTGTAGAAAACGTAAAAATAGAGAATGAAATATAGGTGTCCACGATGTGGAAAAATAATTGAACTGTCTGACGATGAACTGGTTTCGCAAGGCAATGTGATGGTGTGTCCGTGTTGCTTGATGGAGTTTCAAGGCAACCTGCACGAATATGCTGTGTCAGCCGAGGCCGACAGAGTTCAGAGGCAATACTACTACGGACTGGCTTCGGATAATCCCTCGCCAGCGGTGACCTATTGCCGATATTGTGGCGCGAAAATCAGCGATAATTGCAATTTCTGCCCAGTATGCGGCAGCAAACTCACACAAGAGGCAGTGCCGCAGCCGCAGGGTGCGCCGCGGAAGACACCTAACGGCAACGCGCCGAGGGTGGCACCAAAGACGAAAAAACAGCCGGTGCAAATGCCATATATGCCCAGCTATAGATATAATATGGGGCAATATGTGCCGCATAAGAAGGCTAAAGCCGCCAAATGGATGTATGCGGTGATGGTGGCGCTTGGCATCTTGCTCATATATCTGGTGTCGTGCTGATTACCCAGCAGAGACAGATTTCGGATAAAAATGGATAAAGATTTACACGGTTGAGGAATAAGATAGAAAGGAGTATATAAATGGGGAAAAAATCAGTTCATTTAGACTGGGTAGACATATTGAGAGGGGTAAACATTTTGTTGGTGGTTATGTGGCATGTGTCGCTTGTTGATTTGTCTACAGGAAAGCCAGATATAATGTGTTACCATATACAGGAAATGTTTATTCCGTTTAGAATGCCATTGTTTATGTTTATATCTGGTGGTGTTTTATATTTGGGTAGAATTTGCAAAGATTGGCAAACGATAGACTTATATGTAGATAAGGCTAAGCGTTTATTGCTTCCGTTCATCGTGTTTGGCCTGTTTTATTGTACAATAAAGGCGTTGATGAATCAGATTGTTAAGTCACCTATAGATATTTCTATTAACTATTTTTTCAAATCTTTAACGGTAATATATTTTAAAGGAAGTCCGACTGTGCAATTGTGGTTTTTAGTGGCTCTCTCTGTTATGATGGTGATGTTCCCATTATATAAGGTTCTTTGCAGAAATGTTGTGGCTATGAACGTGTTTTTGCTATTGACGGTTTTGTGGTATTGTTATGACCCGATAGAATTACCGAATGTGTTTTGTTTGAATAGGGTGAGTAAATTTTTAGTGTTCTTCTTTCTTGGCATATACAGCTTTAAGTTTAAATTGTATGATTATCTGGGAAACTTCTATGCTCTAGTGGTCGGGCTTGCTTGCTATATGGTGAGTCTATGGTATGAAATTGATTTGCTGTGCTCGATATCTGGTATTGTGATGATGGTTTCTTTGGGAATAATAATATCGAAAAGTGCACCGAATTTTTTAAGTAGTTGGAGGGGATATTCGTATCAAATATATCTGATGTCATTGGTGTTTCAAGGTTTTGTTGAACTGGTCTTGTGGAAATCGTTTGGCAGACGGGAGTTGTTTTGGGGTTTTTATGCGTTGAATATTATATTCGGAGTTTTGGGTCCTGTGCTTGTGGCAAAGATGGTTGGGCGGAGTAAATATGCTGAGTTGAGAATGTGCTTCGGAATGAAATGAAAAACGCATGTGTCCATTTTTTACCACAAGATTTTTTTTGTTCGCCCAGTACGAACGTGTTATAACGGGTGTAAGTCCCCGCCGTCCTAATATTGGGAAGGTTATATCTGGTGTCGTGCTGATTACCCAGCAGAGACAGATTTCGGATAAAAATGGATAAAGATTTACACAGTTGAGGAATATCCCCGATGCCGTGTTTTTTTATGTGCTTTAATTGGGCATATCACGTTTTATTGCTATATTAGCAAATAATTTTAAAACAAACATACATGAACAACAGATATTGTGTGATAATGTGTGGCGGTGTAGGAAGTAGATTTTGGCCATACAGCCGCACAGACCTTCCGAAACAGTTTATCGATTTCTTTGGTACGGGACGCACATTGCTTCAGATGAGTTACGACAGAATACAGGGTATCGTGCCAAAAGAGAATATCCTGCTTGTGACTAATGAAAAATACGCCGGTCTGATACGTGAACAGTTGCCTGACCTTCAGCCAGACCAAATACTTTGTGAACCAGCCCGACGCAACACTGCGCCGTGCATCGCTTGGGCTGCATATCACATATATGCCAAAAATCCAGATGCACAGATCATGGTGGCTCCAAGCGACCACTTGATAATGAAGGTGGAAGAATATCGCAAATGCATATTGCGAGGCTTTGAGTTTATCAAAGACCGCGACGTGCTGCTCACACTCGGCATTCAGCCAAATCGCCCCGAAACGGGCTACGGCTACATCCAAGTGGGCGAGGAGTGCGAAGACACTGTGAAGAAGGTGAAGACATTCACCGAAAAGCCAAACCTTGAGTTGGCAAAGGTGTTCCTTGCCACAGGCGAGTTTATGTGGAATTCGGGTATGTTCCTCTGGCCAGTGAAGAGCATTCTCAGTGCTTTGCGCAAATATGCCAGTGTGATCACCGACTATTTCGATGGCGGAATGGATAAGTTTGGCACCGAAGCCGAAAAAGAGTTCATTGAGACCATATTCCCATCATGCCCTAACATATCCATTGACTTTGCAGTGATGGAGAAGGCTCCTAACGTGTATGTGGAATGCGTGGAATTTGGCTGGAGTGATCTTGGCACATGGAGCGCGCTCTATGAAAACTCAGAGAAGAACGCTGATGGCAATGTCACTCAGAAGTGCAAAGCTCTGATGTTTGACAGCACCAACAACGTTGTTGCGATGAAGCACGATAAACTTGTGGTGGTGTCGGGTCTCGACGATTATATAATAGCCGATTCTGACGATGTTCTGCTCATCGTGCCGAAGTCGGAAGAACAGAAAATCAAAGTCTACGTAAACGAAGTGAAACTAAACTACGGCGACGAATACCTATAAGATGAGGCAAAAAATAAACAGCGATGCTTCAAACGTGGTGCGTCGGGATAATTGTTTTACGTTACTGAGATACTTGTTTTTCTTCTGCATCCTTTGCAATCACTTTTTTGTGATAAATGGTGCAGAAGAAACTCCATTTATTGGTATATACTTGGTGCAAGGCTTTTTTATAATAAGTGGCGTGCTGGTGTATAATAGCTATGAGCGATCGGGATCGGCAAAGGTGTTTGCGCTGAAGCGATTCCTGAGAATTTATCCTGCTTATTTCACTGTGGTGCTGTCGGGATTTATCGTGATGGCTTTTGCCACTAAACTTCCGTGGAACGAGTATTTCACTCATAGAGAGACGTGGAAGTATTTGTTTGCCAATCTATGTTTCGGCAACTTCCTGCAGCCCACCTTGCCAGGTGTATTTGAAGACAATCCTCTGCCGTGGATCAACTCTTCGCTTTGGACGCTGAAGGTGGAGATTATGTTTTATTTCACGGTGCCGATAGTGGCATGGTTGGTGAAGAAATTCGGCTATAAGGTGGTGTTGATACCCATAGTGGCATTTTCGTTTTTGTGGGATATCTCCACGATGCAGCTATATGCGCTGACTGAGAAAAAGATATTTTATGACCTGAATCACCAGATATTTGGTGAACTTGCATATTTCTATTTTCCGGTGTTGATATATCACTACCGCGACAAGATATTGAAGAGTTGGTTGGTGCTTTTGGCGGCTGCCGCATTATTGGTGTTGATATCTTATGTATATCAACTTCGTCCGTTGTCGTGTTTTGCACTTCCTCTTGCCGTGATGTTCGTGGCATATAGGTTTACATTCTTGTTTAAATGGTCGGCGGTGACCGACTATAACTATGAGATGTATCTGGTTCGTTTTCCCACACTGCAAATGTTGTGCTTGAGCTCGTTGCCATTCACGTTCGGAACGTTTGCATTGGGATTTGTGTTGATTTCTATGATGGCAGTTCCGTTGCATTATGTTTGCGACCACTTTAGTTATAAGAAGATGTATAAAAGGGGCGCTTTAGACAGAATCTTGAAAACACGTGGGTGATTTATCCTGCGGTCAATAGAAGAGATAGGGATGAGTGCAGGGCAACAGAATATGGCAGCACCAGATAGATTGGTGTGGGTGGATATCCTGCGTGGCGTGACGATATTGCTTGTGGTGATGAACCATGTGAGCCTTGTGGATATGTCTACAGGGGCGAATCATGAAGCGGTTTACCGAATAGCGTCGCTGTTTGGGCCACTGCGTATGCCATTGTTTATGTTTGTTTCTGGAGCGATGCTCTATAAAACACGAATAGCGCGAAACTTCACGATTCTTTCGTTTTATAAGGATAAGTTCAAGCGCTTGTTTGTGCCATACGCCTTTTTTGTGGTGGTGTATTATGTGATACACTTTTTGATGACATTGCTTTCGGGAGGTGAAGCCCAGATAAGTATTCAGAGCATATTTGATGCGTACGTTATTTTCAAGAAGGGAAGTCCTGCGTTTTATCTGTGGTTTATTGTCACGTTGATGGATCTGATGCTGCTGTACCCGATTTTTAGGTGGGCATGCAGTAATAGATATGCGCAGATTGTGATTTTGATGGTGGGTGTAGGCATCTATTTTGTTCCCCCAGATTTTTTTGCGACAAGGGTGTTTGCGCTGTATAAATTTCCGCAGTATTTGGTGTTCTTCTTCCTCGGAATGGTGTGCTTTGAGAAAAAGTTGCACGAGAGGTTGAGCGATTGGCGATTGGGGCTTGTGTGTTTTGCAGGCTATGTGGTGAGCTATTACTATGGTTTTGGATTTCTGCAACGGGTGCTAAGCATATTCGTTTTCGTATCGTTAGCAATCAATTTGTCAACGTGGATGCCGATGTTGTTTGGTTCGTTTAGAGAACATTCCTATCAAATATATCTTATGTCGCTTCCGTGCCAGTGGATGGTGGAGATTGTGTTGTGGAAACACATATTCTATGATGAGAGATTGTTTTGGCTGTTCTATATCCTGAGCATATTGGCAGGGGTATATGCGCCTGTGCTTGTTTCTAAGGTGGTGATGCTCAGTCATAACAAGGCGCTAAGGATGTGCTTTGGTATAAAATAAAAAATCGCTTGTTGCTTCTTTAAGCAACAAGCGATTTTTTGGTGTCGGGGTGAGAAGACTCGAACTTCCGACCTCTACGTCCCGAACGTAGCGCGCTACCAACTGTGCTACACCCCGCCGATGGTTTTAGCCCAAATCGGTCATTTGGCCGTATATGTAAAAATATTTTCTACTGCTTGGCGTCTTTCGGCTTTTATAAGGCATCTTTTGCTTGTTTTTAACTCGCAATTACTCATTAAAAAGCAATCAAAATCTGCACTTCTAAAATTCCGAAATCCATCCGAGCCCTAATGACCGAATTGGGTTTAATCGATGCAAAGATACAAAATAATATTTAATCTTTAAAAGAAATCTTCAGTTTGCCGTCAGGCGATAGTTTGAGCAGATCTTTTTGTGCGGTGAAATGCGGGAAATACTGTTTTATCACCAAAATGCATATTGGGGCGGTGACAACAAGTATTGCAAAAAGTATGTACGGATCAGTTATATTCAGATAGAAGATAAAGAATTGTTTTACTAACATATGCGTTCCAAGAACTATTATAGAGTACCTGCCAACAAAAGAGAAGAAAGGAAGACGCTTGATAACATAGCCGATGACAAAGATGGAATATATACCGGCAAATTGTCCGATGAAGAAACGAGGATAACTAATGTTGTATTTGCAGATACTATGAATTATTGTGCTGTCGGCACAAAGGTAGAGTACAATTAGTGTGATGGGTAATCCGGTATACAAAAGTCGTGGCTTATGATAGCATAATATTTGAGTCCTGAAAAGGTGTGGAATATAAAAGGTGGGCAGAAATATTAGTGCTGCTGGAAGTTTAATGTTATATATGAAAAGGATGGCGAGAAATGAATTATATTCATATTGTGATACTATATCGTTGAGCGTAAAGGCTATGAGAGATATGATGATGCACAGGGATGCTTTTAGGACTTTGGTCTTATCCTTTAGCAGGGTGTCAATTGCATAGGAGAAGAGCGATAGCCAAACCAGCATTTCTAAAAACCATATAGGGCCATTGAGTCGTTCAATTGAGCCGTTTACAACGATATCATAGACGAAGCTTTTAAATTCGTTTAGATTAAGTCCGTTGTAGTGTAGCGGAAGAGTGATAAGTGCAAATGCGACAAAGAAAACCAGGGGTATGATGTATCGATTCGTTTTTTTTTACGACAAATTGCTTAAACGAGTCGTAAGTTGAGAAGAAAAGCCCAGACAGAAAAACGTATGTGGGAATACGAGTGTAACTAAGCATCATCATTGCGTGGTTGTCTTCAGGAACAGGGCAATGATAATACATTACTAAAACAATAGTTATGCCTTTTATGAGGTCGATATATTCTATGCGTTGCTTCTCTGCCATTTTCGGAGGCTAGTGAAAAACACATTCATCGCCACTGCGATGGGTGTGGTGATGAATGTGTTGTATAGTTGGTTTTAACCGAATTGGTTTTAAGAGAGGTTATCTCATAATGAGGAATTTTGCTACAACAGCGTTGCTTTCATTGTTTTCGTTTTCTGATGCGAGTACGAAATACACGCCGCTCTTCACGCGGTCGCCATTGCTGTTACAGCCGTCCCAAGTGACCATACCGCCATTTGATTGCATTTGTGCTACCACGTTGCCGGCAGAGTCGGCGATTTTCACGAGCGAGTTTTCCATAAGGCCCTTAATTGTGATTGCTCCGGTGTAGTCGGGACGAACAGGGTTAGGGTAGACATACACGTCATCGTAGGTAGCAGCAGGTGTAGAAGAGTCGCTTTCGTATTCAAGCAATCCGCTTTCGGTACCTACATATACGATGTTGTTTGTGGGGTTGCAAAGCACTGATATAATCTTGTCTGAAGGCAAGATGCTGTTGGCAGAGGTGAATTGCTCTATGATTTCAGTGCCGTCGGCGCTCACCAGATATAGACCAGAATTGTCGGTGCCAATCCATTTGCGATTCATCCCGTCTACGGCAATGGCATTCACTTGCACGCCATCAAGCAGATAGTCGGCATTGTTTGTGCCGTCGTTGCGAGGCACTTTAGGACGGTAGACTGTGGCGTTTGGTGTCGCTGCACATTTCACTGGGTCGAATTCTGCTACGCCTAAGTCGCAGCCCATCCACACCTTGCCGTTAAGGTCTTCTGTAAGGCAGTGAATGTAATACCATTTGAAGTTTCGGGAGTCTTGGTCGAGAGTGGTGTTGTTGTTATACTCTTGTTTTGTAATTGCGCCAGAGGGGTTGCCATTATCGTTCATAAACACTAATGCGCTTCCCCAGCCACCAGAAGTGTGGATCTTAATGTCTGATTTCTTTGTAATCAGGAAATGTTGTCGCCAGTTTGTCGATAATGTGACATTGGCTGTGATCCAATCGGATGTTTCTGGAGCATTGAATTTGCCTTTTGGGAGGATGACAGGGTTTACGGCGCCCGATTTTGCTTGAATAACCCACATATTGCCAGCTTTGTCAAATTGTGGGTCGCCGGTGTTGCAACGATTGCCTGAGTCAATAATAGGGCTGTTTTTCCATGCCCAGTGGGCAACTTCTTCGTTGTCGGTAAAACGGAAAACTCCCTCCATTTTACTACCAATTACGTAAGAATGAGGATCGTTAGGGTCAACGACTACTTTATAGGTTTGATCAAGGTATTTGTTGTTGTTTCTGAGAGTCGATACTGTTGGCGACAATACTGTCCAATTGCCGTTTGACAAGGTGTTGAGTTGTGTCGGGCTTTGTCCGGATGTATAAAGCGAGTTGCTGCCAGTGTTCTTTACATAAAGGATATCCAGCCCTTCGTTGTAGGTGAGATGCACTGGGATGGAAACCGACGAAGCGTTGATTTTCTGGTAGTCGAGCAGCACAGTGGCTGTGGTGCCTGAGATGGTGAGTTTGCGCAAGCCTTTTGCGCCAACTGTCCACCATGAGCCGTCAGACTCTTGCGATGTGAGCATCTCGTTGCGCACGTCGCCAGGCAGATTTACGCGTGTGCTGGTTTTACCGTCGGCCGACACGGCATAGTAGCATGGGGCAGATGGGTAAGAAACCACCACCTTGTCAAGAGCCTTCACTGGTTGTATCAAAGCCGGTTTGCCCGAATTGATGTCGGCGAGTTTTGCTATGCCTGTAGGGTTGTTGCTCTCGTCGAGCGCCACTGAATAGGTGGCAGCGAAGCTGTTGCCGTAGTGGATAAACGCATTGCCCTCGAGCGGGTAGATCATTGTGTTGGCAAACTCGGTGTTGAGGCTCATCGACGATAGTGTGCTGTGTTGCTTCGATGCGTTGCCGTAGTACAAACCGTTAGGCGAGCCAAGCAGCAAGGCGTTGCCTACCTTTGCGATAGAGGTGATGTTGACGTTGTAGATGCGAGATTCGCGCACCTCGTATTTCTCGTCGTTGACAATCACGTAGCCAAAAGCGGTGGCGATGTAGGCGCCGTTGTCGGCGAAAGTCACATCGTTGATGGTCTTAGCTGTGGTGAGTAGGGCATTGTTGATGTCTGGGATGTTCACCACTTTGCCATCGTTGAGGATAATGTCGATGTTTGAGTCATCGTATGCCACCAAGAGATATTTCTTCTGGGTGTTGTAGTAGATATTTGTTATCTGAGTGTCGTTGAGGTAGTTGCTGCGGTCATAAGCGATGTTTTCAGAAGTTTCTTTGTCGTAGCAATAAAGGTTTTTCGACACGAGGTAATACACCTTGTCGCCTGCGTCGACGGTGTTGGTAGGGGTGGAACCGAATATTGGATGTATTTTCCAAGAGCCTACTGCGGCATTGGCGACGAGAGCCGATAGTGCTATCAGTAAGGCGAGAGTCAGTTTCTTTATCATAGTCAATGTTTTTATTTTCTGGATTGTATGTTGCTTTGCTTTATTTAATGATATAACGTAACAATCTGATTACTATTGTGTGAAAATCCTTCGTAAACCGTCGTTTGTGTGGCGAAGGGAGCGATGAAGTCGGCGAGTCAGTAGCGCATCTCCGCTGTGGTGCTAAACCCCTCGGCATTGAGCAGCGAGAGTGTGCACCAAGTGCCAGTGACCTCGCTTTCGTAGCGTATTGCCCAACGTCCGCGCCCTATGAAATGCAGTTGCACCGATGCAATCAGTGGCTCATCGCTGTGGCCGATGGACTGTGGCATCGCCAATTTCTCGATGATTTTCACCTTGTCGCCCCTCACATCAGCCACCAGATTGATAGCCGTGTCGGACGGTGCCGTTATGCCGCGGCGCTTAAGTGTGATGCTTCCGTCGGCAGCCACACTTATTGTCACGCTGCCGCCATTGCACGGGGCATCGTCGGGCATGAGCATTGCTCGCATGATGTAGGTTTCGGCGGGCTTTATCTGCGCAGGGTGCAACAGCATGCCTAACAGGGCGATGGCTGTGACAATCGCTAAGCAATAAAATCCGGTTGACGTAAAAAATTCCATCACATCAAAGATAGGTATTTTTTTGCGGATTTTGCTTATTCGGGCGGTGTTTTTGTATTGTGTAATCGTTTATTAGTTGTTACCTTTGTGGGCGTTATTAAAATGTCAGTTATATGAAAGTAAGAGAGTCGCAGTTTGAGTTGTTGCGAATAATAGCAATGGCGATGATTATTATGGTGCATTTCAACGGTGTGGCTGTTGAAAAGTTTTTACCATTATCAAATTGTAGTTTTTCAGACGTTTGGGGAGCGGAGTTCCTCGAATCGTTTGCAATAATCGGAGTGAATCTATTTGTATTGATTTCGGGATATTTCGGAATACGTATGAGTGCCAAAGGCATGGTTAAATACGTTGGATGGGTGCTTTGGTATGCAGTGATATTGTATCTTGTGGTGTGCTGCTTCTACCCCGAATTGTTCTTGCCGAAATACACACAATATGCAGTGAGCGGCATCACCCACTCATCGCAGTGGTTTGTGACCTGTTACTTTATGCTAATGGCGCTAAGCCCTGCCATCAATGCTGTGCTTCACCGCACCACCTATCGCGAGCATGTGATAATAGCTGGTGTGCTCACAGTGGTGAATTGCCTTGGCGGCTGGTGGTTTGAGATGGCGTTTAACGACACAGGCTATACTGTCTACCATATGGTGTTTATATATTGGCTTGGCCATGTGCTGCGCGAGGCGATGCAGCACCACGAGCGTTTCCCATGGCGATGGACTGCCGTGGTGGTGTATGTGGCATCGTTGCTTGGTGTGGTGCTGATGATGCAGGATATGAGATACTTCAAGGTGATTGGTTACAACAATCCTTTGGTGGTGCTTGAGTCGTTGGCCCTCTTCACAGTGTTTGCCACAATGCGCTTCAAGAGCCGCGCCATCAATTGGGTGGCATCGTCGGCATTTGCGGTGTATCTGATACACATGCACTTCAGTGTATATCCACACGTTTTGCGTCCGCTGTTGAGCAATATCTACGACACCTACGGCGGCACGATGTATGCAGTGATGGCTACTGGCATTGGTGTGGCAATATACGTGGTGTGCATCCTGGTGGATAAGCCACGAGCAATGCTCTTCGATAAGCTGCTTGCAATCAGGAGCTCAAAGACTGAAAAATAAATATTACAAATAAAAAGTATATATGGGTATTAATAAGATTTTCGCTGGAGAGAAAAGCAAGGGCCATTTGGCTTTGTTGGTAGCCAATGTGTCGTGGGGCTTGATGGCACCGTTCCTTAAGGATTTGCTCAATGGCGGTGTGATCACTCCGATGGCATTGTCGGGCTTCCGTATAATAGGAGGCGCGTTGCTCTTCTGGCTTGTGAGTTTGTTTGTAAAGCCATCGACAGGCGTGGCAGAACGAATCGAAAGGAAAGATTTCTTGCCGCTGATTGTGGCGTCGTTGCTTGTGATAGGACTTAATCAGGTGCTGATAATCGTTGGCGTGAGCTTCACCAGTCCGCTCGATGCCTCGGTGGTGTGCAGCCTTACGCCGATATTCACGTTGCTGTTTGGTGCGCTTATCGCTGGAGCGATGTTCTCATGGAGCAAGACTTTGGGCGTGGTAGTGGGCCTCAGCGGGGCATTGATATTTGTGTTTACCGGAGAGGTTGATACCGATGTGAATGTCGCTAATCCGGTGCTTGGCGATGCATTCTGCCTATTGGCGCAGGTGTGCGGAGCGCTCTATCTGGTGTGCTTCCCTAAGTTGATGAGCAAGTATTCGCTCAGAACGCTTATGAAGTGGTTGTTCCTTATTTCAGCGATAGCCGTGCTTCCGGTGTCGGTAATGGATATGATTTCGGTAGATTGGTCGGCAATGACCACTATGCAATACATCGATCTCGGCTTTATCATCATCTTCGGCACATGTTTGGCGTATATGCTTATTCCTGTGGCACAACGACGTGTGGAGCCTACAGTGATAGCGATGTACAACTATTTGCAACCAGTGGTGGCAGTGGTTAGTTCGGTGGCAGTGGGATTGGCTGTGCTTACGGGTATGAATGTGCTTGCCACATTGTTTGTGTTTGTGGGCGTGTGGTTGGTCAACCGCGAGAAGAGATAATTTGGGATTAACCGCAATAGTATATAAATTCGTCGGAGCTGGATATGTGATGCCAACTCCGACGATGTTGTTTATTCTGCCGATTCCACTTCGTGACGCAGTGCGTAGTGGTTGCGAAGAGCCTCAAAGTCTTGAGGGTTGGTGCGCAGAGCCTCGGTGTCGGTGAGCGGATTGTAGCTTGCGGCAATGCGGCCGAGCGAAGCGTTGCGAGCGCCTGTTGTAGGGGTGCAATCATCCACTGATTGTGGCACGGCATTCCAGCCGAAATGTGCGTTGAGTTGCTCAATCACCATGGCTGTGCCTCGCTTTTTGCCCTCTGCCGAATAGCCGGCAATGTGAGGTGTGGCTATGAATGCGCGTTGTAGCAGGTCGGGGTTGATGTTTGGTTCGCCTTCCCAGCAGTCTATGGCCACGCTCAGATTATCGTTGGTGTGCAGATGCTTGAGCAGCGCCTCGGTTTCGACAATCGGTCCGCGGGCAGAGTTGATAAGCAGGCTGCATTTGCTCAAATTGCCGAGCATCTTCTCATTGCAGATGTGATAGGTGGCGTGTTCGCCCTGCTTGGTGAGCGGAGTGTGAAATGTGATGATATCGGCTTCTGCGCAGATGTGGCTGAGCGAGGTGAACTGGTCGCCGCCTTCGCGCTCGGCGCGTGGAGGGTCGCTGAGCAACACCTTAAATCCGCATTCCTTGGCAAATCGAGCCACGATGCTGCCCACATGTCCTACGCCCACCACGCCCACGGTGAGGGATTCTGGCGAAGCGATGTGCTTGGCTTGCATGTGCTGATAGATAGAGGCAAGCACATATTGCGCTACGGCAGGAGCGTTGCATCCGGCAGCGTTGCACACGGTGATGCCTCGGCTTTTACAGTAGCCGAGGTCGATGTGGTCGGTGCCTATGGTGGCAGTGCCTATAAACTGGCATCGGCTGCCATCGAGCAACGAGGCGTTGCAATAGGTGCGTGTGCGAATGATGAGAGCGTCGGCATCAGCCACGCTTTCGCTGGTGAATTGCTGCGGTTCGAGATATTCCACTTGGGCAAATGGCTCAAGTAGCCCCTTGATGTAGGGGATATGGCTTTCTATAAGTATTTTCATAAGAAATAGTGCGTTAATCTTACGGCAATCACGGCCACTATGAGAACTATCGGCGCAATGTAGCGGCGTGTGTGATTGTTGATAGTGAAGAAGTGTGCAAACTGTATGCTGAAGCATAGGTAAAGCACAGGCAGATAGATAAACGAGTTGCGATAGTCAAGCGCAAGCATGGCAATGGTGAGAGCGGTGAGATATACAAAAAATCCGTTGTAGGCTCGCACTTGCAGCTTGTAGTTGATAATCTGAAATAGGTTGGCGCAGGTGAGCACTATGGTGAACACCGACAGAGCGATAATGCTGATGAAACTGAGGTGCATCTGTGGGCGTTGCATCACTGCCCAAAGGCTTTGGTAGGATGGTAGGCTGAAGTCGCTGAAATCGGCGAACTGGCAGCCAAGCACTATCCAGAAAGGGGTGATGATGCCGATGATGATTGCCAGAATGCTGCGCAAATTCATGATTTGCATGAGCATATATCCTAATATCAGGGCAATGAATAGATACATGTAGGTGTATTGAAACATTGTCATCAGTGTCACCAGCGCAAATGTGGTGAACACACCTCGCTGTGCACGACGGTTCTGAAACGAGGCAAACAAGATGAAGGTGATGATTGCCACGCACAGCGCCATTGTTGTGCCGGAATAGAGCAAACCCGAACTAATAGGATTTCCTGCCATCAGCAACAAGAATACCGATGAGAAAATCCAGGTCACCGAACGGATGAAATTGAATGTCTTGTTGAGTATCACCATCAGTATGCCGATGATGAGCGTACACGCCACATTGGCGACGATAGATGCTGTGGCATTGGTGATGCTGCCGGCTAATGAGGGAAAGAGTATGCCGTGGTTGCCCAATATGGTGTGCCTCGACTCCCAGATGGGGTCGTTGATACAAGCCGATGCTATCACCGCTATTGCCATAAGCGCAGTGAATGTCTTGCTGTTGAAAAAATCATTGATGCTGTTTTCCCTAAATGCCATTGCTGTTAGCCTTATAAAAAATGCAAACCTGTTCTTTAGGTGGCATTGCAAAGCCTGCTGAGGAGCTTGCCACTTATAGAACAGGTATGCTATGTGTCAAAAAAAATAATTGTATGCGCGGATATTATTGCAAATCGAAGCCGATGTCGCGACGGAAGTATTTGCCGTCGAAATCGATGCGAGCGATGTTGCTCCACGATTGCTTGAGTGCTTCGTCCTTGCTGTTGCCATAACTGCTCACTGCAAGCACGCGTCCGCCCGATGTCACGAGGTTGCCGTCGCCGTCAACCTTTGTGCCGGCGTGAAACACGATGCTGCCTTCCACGTCGTTGAGGCCTCTGATGAGTTTGCCCTTGGCATAGCTGCCTGGATAGCCACCTGATACCATCATCACGGTCACTGCATAGCGTGGGTCGATGTCCACGGTCTTGCCGTTGAGTTTGCCACAAGCTGCTGCTTCTAGCAGGTCAACGAGGTCGTTCTTGATGCGGAGCATCACCACTTCGGTCTCAGGGTCGCCCATGCGCACGTTGTATTCAATCACCATTGGGTCGCCTTCCACGTTGATGAGACCGAGGAAGATAAATCCGCGGTAAGTGATGCCTTCTTTCTTCAATCCCTCGATAGTAGGCACGATGATGCGGTCGGTCACCTTAGCCATATATTCATCGTCGGCAAAGCTCACTGGTGAGATGGCGCCCATACCGCCGGTGTTGAGGCCGGTATCTCCCTCGCCGATGCGTTTGTAGTCTTTGGCAACAGGCAGCACTTGATAGTTGGTGCCGTCGGTAAGCACAAACACTGAGCATTCTATGCCTGAGAGGAATTGCTCAATGACCACTGTGGCACTCGATGCGCCAAACATGCCGCCGAGCATTTCGCCGAGTTCGCGCTTAGCTTCCTCAAGCGTAGGCACGATGAGCACGCCCTTGCCAGCAGCCAAACCGTCGGCCTTGAGCACATAGGGGGCTTTTAGGCTTTCGAGGAAGCGATAGCCCTCCTCGATATTGTCTTTGGTGACGCTCAGATAGCCTGCTGTAGGAATGCCATGGCGTTGCATAAAGCCTTTGGCGAAATCCTTGCTGCCTTCGAGTTGTGCTCCGGCCTTGCTTGGGCCCACCACCATCACGCCCTCAAGTTGTGAGTCGGCCTTGAAGTAGTCGTAGATGCCAGCCACCAATGGGTCTTCGTTGCCCACTACCACCATGTCAATTTGGTGAGAAGTGACAAAATCTTTGATGGCATCAAAGTCGAGAGGCGAGATGCTCACGTTTTCGCCGTATTGGCTTGTGCCGCCATTGCCTGGCGCGATATATAGTTTTCCTAACTTTTCGCTTTGGCTCATCTTCCAAGCCAATGCACACTCACGGCCGCCAGAGCCGAGGAGCAGGATGTTGAGTTTTCCCATATTGAGTGATTGAGAGTATATGTGTTATTTTATTTGTTTTCTGAGTTGTCGTCGTTGTTGTTTTTCTTCCAACCGCGGCGACGAATGCTGCTGAAGCGAATCTCGCTATCCTTAGAGAGTTGAGGTTCGCGGAATTTCACCACGCGCTTAGAGAATTCCTCGTTGTGCACAAACTTGCGTGGGTGATCTTCTTCGTCGTCTTCGCTGAAGCGAGAGCGGCGGTCGCGTTTGTTGTCGTCGAAACGGCGACGTTCGCGCTTGTCGTCGAAGCGACGGCGCTCGCGGCGGTTTTCGTTTTCGTTGTCATCGTCGAAGCGGAAGTGGCGAGGGCGGCGTTCTTCTTTCTTGTCGTCGTTGAAGTGACGAGGACGGCGCTCGCTCTTGAAGGTCTCTTCGAACTTTGCCTTGCGGTAAGGCTTGTCACCACCTTTGCGGCGTGCGAAGTCGTTGTCCTTGATGCTTCCGCCATCTTTGCGGAGGTCGTCGTATTTACCCTCGAAGATAGCATATTCGCGCAGTTCGCAGGCGAGGTCGCCATTGAGAAGAGGCATCTTCACCGATGGCTTCAAGCCGATGCGGTCAAACAATTCCTCTTTGTAGCCGATAATCCAAGCCTTGTAGCCATTGAATACTCGCTTCAAGCGCTCGCCGATGTTTTGGTAAAGGCCTTCCATATCCTCCACCGAGATGCGTTCGCCGTAAGGAGGGTTGGTTACGAGCATACCGTTAGGTTCAGCCTCGGTGATGCTCTGTATAGAGCGGCACTCAAGATTGATGTATTTGCTCACGCCGGCGCTCTTGATGTTTTGCTCGGCGATGCTCACAGCCTTTGGCGAGATGTCGCTACCCGAAATCTTGAAGTTGAAATCGCGCTCGTTGCTGTCGTCGTTGTATATTTCGTCAAACAATTCTTCGTCGTAGTCGTCCCAGTTTTGGAAAGCGAAGTTTTGGCGGAACACGCCAGGGTTGATGTTAGCGGCAATCAACGCAGCCTCTACGAGGAATGTGCCAGAACCGCACATAGGGTCGATGAAAGGACATTGACCGTCCCAACCTGCCAATTTCAGGATGCCGGCAGCCAGCACCTCGTTGATAGGAGCCTCGGTTTGAGCCACACGGTAGCCGCGCTTGTAGAGCGGAGTGCCCGAAGAGTCGAGCGAGAGAGTGACTTCTTTGCCAGAGATGTGAACGTTGAATTGCACGTCAGGATTGTTAAGACGGATAGAAGGGCGTTTGCCATATCGCTCGTTGAAGAAGTCGGCGATAGCGTCTTTCACGCGGTAGGTAACGAAGCGAGAGTTGCGGAATTCTTCGCTGAACACCGTGGTGTCGATAGAGAAAGTCTGGTTGAGTTTCAGCACAGGTTCCCAGTCGAAGACCTTCACGGCTTCGTAGAGTTCGTCGGCATCGCCAGCGATAAACTTATAGATAGGTTTAAGGATGCGCAATGCGGTGCGGCAGCAGAAATTGGCTTTATAGAGCATAGCTTTATCGCCGGTGAAGCTCACCATGCGGCGGCCTTCTTCCACGTTCGACGCTCCGATTTGTCTCAATTCCTCAGCGAGTACGCCTTCCAGTCCTTGGAAGGTCTTAGCAATCATTTCAAATTCCATGAGTAATATATGGGGATTCTAATATTGTAATATATGTAGAAAATTCTCTGCAAAGTTACGAAAAGTCAGGGAAATAAACAATGAGAAACCAAACAATGCGCACCTAAAATCCCTCGCCTTGGGATGTTTGCATGTGGCCGCAATGATTGTCTTGTAAGATTCGTGATATTAGTTGTTGGTGTGCTGATTGTATCGAACAGATTTGTAAGGTTGTGGACTTTCTGTCTATTCCCGTTTTTTTTATACAATCATCGAAAGGCTTTGTGGTGAAAATCATAGTTTTTCTGCTGAATCGGATTAGTTGGAGGTTGTCGGAATATGAAAAACCGTAAGAAAAATGTGGTGTGGTGCAAATTTCTTGCGGTTTGGGGTGAAAAATGCAGTGCGGTGCAAATTTCGTGTATTTCAATCCTTAATGGGTTAAAGTTCTTCGAGGTCGCTTTGGTCGTTTTTCTCGCTGTTTATTCTGTCCCAATAGTCGATGTGTATAGTTCTGTCGGATATTGTTGGTGCTAGCGGCGTATCAAGTGAAACAAACAAGTCGATTCTACCTAAGGGGACTTCTTCGGTGGAATTAAATGAGTAGCATGTCGTTGACTCGTAGCCTTCATGTTCGCCTGTGTAGTTACTGCTATATTTCTGGGTGAGTTTGTCTTTGATGTCATTATACTTTATTTCGGAAATATTCTGCGAAAGATTTTGAAGAGTCGCTTTGGCGCGATACACGATTTTTGTTTTAGTGTTATAGTAAATAAAGATAGTGGCATCTTTACCAATAAATGTGCCTGAATACACTCGTATTCCGTTGCCGGCGTATTTGTTTAGGACGGTGTTGACTTTGCATCCTTTGGCGGTGATTTTGCTGTGGAACTGTGTGATTGTGCCAGTGAGTGGTACTCCCATAAATTTGATGTGACTTGATGTTTGTGCACAGATGCTTAAAGTTGTAAAAATACAAACGAATAATGCGATAATTTTTTCATACTACTATGCTTTTGAGGTTTAGTAAATTATTGGTATGCAAATATATGCATAAAATTTTAGAAATAAGAATTTTAGGTGGATAATATTGCGAAAAAAGTGGCGCATAACGAGGGTGATGAAAATAAAACAGTGCTGCGCGCGTTGCGCAAGCACTGCTGAGGTATAGAAAGGTTGTGTTGTTTCAAGATAGGTTTAAGCCTTTAACAAACCATTAAAACTGTTATTGTGTTTCTTTTATTTGAGATAATTATTGTAAATCTGTGTTTTCGCTTATTAGACGTTGACACTCCCGAAAAAGTTTCAGAAAATCCCGATTTTTTTCAAATTTTTTGTATTGGCAAGGTTGGGGTTTGTGGCCTGTTGTAGAGCATTATTCTATGGATGGTGAAATACAGGAGAAAAAATGTCGTGTGTTTGGCGGAGAATGAGTAATTTTGCGATGTCGAAAAGCAAGTATAATAGAAATAAAAGAAACTGCGATAACAGATGACAGGTAATCAACGAAAAGAGAGTATAGGTGCGCTTCGAGATTTGATGAAGCGTGAAATCGTGATGCTTGATGGAGGCCTCGGCACAATGATAATGTCGTTGGGGCTTGAAGAATCGGACTTTCATTGCGAGGGCGTGACGCGCCCCGACGTGGAGATGCGCGGATGCAACGACATTCTGCCATTGTCGTGTCCTGAGGCGATATACGGAATACATAAGGAATATCTTGAGGCTGGCGCTCAGATTATTGAGAGCGACAGCTTTAGCTGCAATATGCTCACGCTTGCCGATTATGGGCTTGAAAGTCAGTCGTATGCGATGTCGTATGCGGCAGCCAATGCTGCACGCCGAGTGGTGGATGAATGGATGGCGTCGCACCGTG
>CAJLWM010000003.1 GCA_905210415.1 uncultured Prevotellaceae bacterium | reverse complement strand
CACTTGACTATAGACCGGCTGTCCGGTAAAATGACTATCTTTGCTCATGGTTATATATTTTTTAGCAAAACAAAGATAACCAAAAGGGCTGACACCTCGTGAGAAGTGTCAGCCCTAATTTATGTTATTTAAAAAAGTTTTTACCGGACAGCAATAGTTAGTAATCTATTGCTTGTTTGGCAGCAAGAGGCATCGGATTAATTAGCCGTTTGAGGTGTTTGCAATATTATTTTGAGTAGACGTAGCCTGTGGATATGCCGTTGAGGTCATATTCCAGTTCGCTGGCGATGATGTTGGTGATGCCGTATTGCAAAGCCCAAGGCTCAATGATTTCCTTCAGGCAGTAGCCTTTTATAATAATGTCGTAGCCCTCGAGGCGTCTTGCCTGCAATTCTTGTATGGCTTTGCCGTTGACGAGAGCGTTTATTTGTGGTAGAAAGCGTACTGCTGCAGTTACGATTTCCTCATGGCTTTTATTCTTAAGGAAAGTGCTGATCAGAAGTTTCGCATATTTGTTTTTTGAGTAGATGCCTAATGCGTAGGCGATAGACAGAGGTAAACTGCGCAGATAATATGCTGCACGGTTTCTGCAAAAGTATTTCAAAAACATCGTAGTGACGTCGCAATTAACTAAAGTGTAGTCAAAAGCGAAAATTGCCTCTTTGGTGTGTTCGGTCATGTGGTATGTTCTCCCAAGATGTTCGTGCCAAAGGGTCTCGACAAAGGCGGCTATAAAAAAGAAGCGTGAGACCGTACTTGTGAACCCGTCCCACACATCGAGGCCCTGGTATTGCCCATCGTAGTTGAACGAGCAAACGTGCAGAGCCTCACGCAAAATATGTGGATTTTACAACATAATGCGAGTGCCTATGTTGCATATATATCTACATATCCGCAAGGGCATCTACTGTCTGCTTCATCCTTGGCTACGATTTTGAATTTACCAGATTCCGATGTGTACCAAGAAAGAGCGTAAGTAAACGCTTCTTAACATGTATTTTATACTGCCCATAAAGCCACAAAAGGCGTTGTGAGCAGACGCTTTCACAAAGGTATTAAATAGTGATGAGTTTTGCAATACCATAATGCTTTGCAAGATAATACAAATTGTTTTTGTCTGAATTGGGATAAACCCGAATTGGGATAAAGCAATGCACCCGACTGCCAAGATTGGCAATCGGGTGCTTATGGGTTGGGACCTTCAATTATGCAATTGTGGTTTCCCTGATTTTCTGAAATTGTGTGATTACTTCACTTCCCAAGTTTCGCCGTCGAGAATCATATCGCGCAAGCAAGTGTAGTTTTTGCGAGATACAACTTCAGCAACTTGCTTTTCGACTTCGTCGTTGTAGGTAAGACCTTCAACGTCGCGAATCACACCAACAGCCAATGGGAGTTCGTGACCGTCCATCATAGCCAATTGTTGATGCAAGAAGTTGCTTTGGCAGTGAGCGTCGTGAGTGAGCACGTCGTCGATAGTGTAGCCGTCTTCACCGATAGTAACAGCCTTAAGGCCGAAACCGTCTTGCACGATACCCTTGTTCTTGTCCTTGCCGAAAATCATCTTTTCGCCGTGAACGAGGTGGATAGTGCGATCGTCGCGAGTAGCGCGGTCGGTGATGTAGTTGTGGATGCCGTTGTTGAAAATCATACAGTTTTGGAGGATTTCAACGATAGAGCAACCTTTGTGCTTAGCAGCAGCTACCATCACTTCTTGTCCCACCTTAGGATCAACGTCGATAGCGCGACCGAAGAATGTGCCACGAGCGCCGAACACGAGTTCTGCAGGCACAAATGGGTCTTCAGTGGTGCCGTAAGGCGATGATTTGCTCACGAAGCCGCGGTCGCAGGTAGGTGAGTATTGACCCTTAGTAAGACCGTAGATCTTGTTGTTGAGCAAGAGCACGTTGAGGTCGATGTTGCGACGCACTTCGTGGATGAAGTGGTTACCACCGATAGCCAAGCCGTCGCCGTCGCCGCAGATTTGCCAAACAGTCATCTTAGGGTTGGCAGTCTTGAAGCCAGTGGCAACAGCGCCGCCACGACCGTGGATGGTGTGGAAACCGTAGGTGTTCATATAATAAGGTAGGCGAGAACTACAGCCGATACCAGAGATAACGGCGGTGTTGTGAGGTGCTACGCCAAGTTCTGCCATAGCCTTGTGAAGGGTGGCAAGGATAAAGTGGTCGCCGCAGCCAGGGCACCAGCGCACTGATTGATCACTCTTAAAGTCGGCTGCTGTATATTTCTTGTTTTCTTCCATGATTATTTGCCCTCCATGATTTTAGTTACACCGTCAACAATTTCTTGAACCAAGAATGGTTGACCTTGTGTCTTATTGATGCGTTTAACTACCAAGCCAGAAACCTTGCTTTGCAGATAGTCGGCGAATTGACCGGTATTGAGCTCGGCAACGATAACGTTCTTGTATTTGCGAAGTACTTCTTCGGCGTTGGTTGGCATTGGGTTGATGTAGCGGAATTGAGTGAAAGCCACCTTCTTGCCAGCTGCATTCATTTCTTCAACAGCGGTGTAGATGTGGCCGAATGTGCCACCCCAACCTACTACGAGAGTATCGGCATCCTTATCGCCAAGCACTTCGAGTGCAGGGATGTGGTTTGCCACGTTTTCCACTTTGTGCTTGCGAGCCATCACCATCTTTTCGTGGTTGATAGGGTCGTTTGACAAAGCTGAAGTCTTGTAGTCCTTTTCAAGACCACCGAGGCGGTGTTGGAAACCTTCTTGACCAGGGATAGCCCAGTAGCGAACGTCCTCAGCATTGCGGAGGTATGGCTTCCAGCCTTCGCGCATGTCTTCAGTAACGAAGTTAGGCTTGATAGCAGGATAGTCGTTTTCTTCTGGCACGCGCCAAGCAGAAGAACCGTTGGCGATGAACGCGTCGGTGAGCAGGATAACAGGAGTCATGTGCTCGATAGCGATGCGAGCAGCCTCGAATGCCATGTGGAAGCAGTCGGTAGGCGATGTAGGAGCAAGCACTACGAGTGGTGATTCACCATTGCGGCCGTAGAGGGCTTGCATAAGGTCGGTTTGCTCAGTCTTGGTAGGAAGACCGGTAGAAGGACCACCACGCATAACGTCGATGATAACGAGAGGCAACTCAGCCATAACAGCCAAGCCGATGCCTTCGCCCTTAAGAGCAAGACCAGGACCAGAAGTAGAAGTCACAGCGAGGTTGCCGGCAAACGAAGCACCGATAGCCGAGCAAACGCCAGCGATTTCGTCTTCCATTTGGCAAGCTTTCACGCCGAGGTCTTTGCGCTTAGCCAATTCGTGAAGTATGTCGGTAGCAGGAGTGATAGGGTAGCTGCCGAGGAACAATGGGCGTCCGCTCTTTTCAGAAGCCAAAATCAAGCCCCAAGCAGTGGCCTTGTTACCATTGATGTCGGTGTAAACGCCTGGTTTAGCAGCGTCGCTTTCGATGCGGTAGGTAGAAACCGAAGCGTGTATGTTGTGTCCGTAGTCGTAGCCGCCTTGTACAACCTTGGCATTAGCCTCGTATACGGCAGGCTTCTTAGCGAACTTATTCTTAAGCATGTGCAAAGCAGCTTCCAGTGGGCGGTCGAACAACCAGCAAACCAAACCGAGAGCAAACATGTTGCGGCACTTGAGAGCAGCCTTGTTGTCGAGACCGCTATCAGCAAGGGCAGCCTTCACCATAGAAGTCATAGGAACTTCCACGATTTGAGCACCAATCTTAGTAAGGCCGATTTCGTCGTAAGGAGTGTCGGTGGTGTAGAGGGCTTTGTCGAGGTCAGACTGCTTAAATGAGTCGATGTCGATGATTGCCACGCCGCCATCCTTAAGGAATTTCACGTTTTGCTTCAATGCGGCAGCGTTCATAGAAACGAGCACGTCGCACTTATCGCCAGGAGTGTGTACTCCGCGGCCGATGTTCACTTGGAATCCTGATACGCCATTGAGCGAGCCTTGAGGAGCGCGCACTTCGGCAGGATAATCGGGGAATGTGGAAATTTGGTTTCCGATGCCAGCTGAAACATTAGAGAAAATGTTACCAGCCAATTGCATGCCATCACCAGAGTCGCCAGAGAAACGAACGACTACTTTGTCAAGCACTTTGACATTTTGTTTTTCTAACATAAGATTTCTTACGAGTTAATATTTAGTTTGTTGTTTATCAGGTTTATAATATATCCTTTAGCATAGTGGTGTAAAGGATAAGGCAAAGGTAGTGCAAAAAATTACAAAAGCGAATTATTTAGGGGAAAATTTAGTTAATAGTTGTCCATAATGACAAAAAAATATAAAAACACCGATGGGGATAACCTAATTCGGGCTATCCCCATCGGTGTTTTATAGAAACTATATGACGGCTGTAGCCGTGGCTATACTTTCAGTGTGATGTGCAGGCGCTCGAGGATGCCGGTGCAGGTGATCACCACGAGCGAGAAGCAGAGGCAGTTGGCAATGCCCACGATGCCGTGTGTGAGGCAGTCGGGCAGCGTGATGCCTGTGAGCGAACTGCTTGCGTAGAACACGTATGGCATCATATATGCCGTGAGAGTGGCTGTGCCTGCAGGACGAATGATTGCAAACCAACCGGTGAGGCCATGCGCGTCGAGATAGGTGAGCATGGCATAGAGGGTCACCGATATGGCAATGATAAAGCATACCCATGTGGGCGTTGCCCAGATTTTGCTGAGTATCCAGAAGTGGTGGGCGCAGATGCCCAACACCGCAAACACTGCCGATGTGGCTAATGCTGTGCCAATCTTCCAAGCGTAGGAGCGAGAGGCAAACTTCACGCTAAGTAGCGAGAGCAGCATTCCGCTCATTGTGAGCACCACGTGCGATCCGTTTTCGATGCGCAGAATCGACAGCATGCCGTAGATGAAATGCTCGCTTGGCAGGTTGATGATGGCGTGGCCGCCGAGGGTGTCGCGCATCGACGATGTGAGCAGGCTGATGAGAACGAATACGCCCCAAGCCGCAGCGATGCGTTTCACGTTGGTGCGGCAGAAATAATATGTCATGGCGCACACCAGATAGGTCCAACCGATAATGCCGAGGATGCTTGAGTAAGGCGAGAACACGCCTCCCTTGGCGCTGCGGTAGGTGATGATAAGGTATAGGAGTATGATTGCTCCCACGCATTTGGCGCAGAGTGTGAGGCGTTTGCCAAGGGTGCTTTGTGCCTTAGGATAGCGGTTCCAAACCAGAAGGATGCCAACCACCATCAGCAGCCAATATATGCCGATGGGGTAAGGGCAGTCGGCCGACACTCTCGCCTCGGAGTTGCCCAGAAAAGTGCCCATCACAATCAGCGAAAGTGTGCGTGATAGTATGTGGCTTACGGTTGATTCGGCCGAAAGACCCTTGGCATAGCGGCGCTCGATGGCATAAGGTATCGACATTCCCACTGCAAACAAGAAGCAGGGGAACACAACGTCGGCAAGGCCCATAAAGTCTTCATACACATCGGCGTGCTCAAGCCAGTGCGGCACTCCGTGCACTTTCCAGAAGTCGTTTACGAAAATCATTGTCAGCATGGTGAGGGCGCGAAGCATGTCTATTGCCATATTGCGCTTAGAGAAGGCTGTTTTGTCAATCATGGGAATCGGTGTTAGTTTGAAAAAAACTGGCGGCGCTCCGTAGCGTGAGATGGGCTGCGAATGCGTCGCCAGTATGGTATTTTGTTTGAGTAAAAATCTGTTTACTTAAGAGCGGCAAGGGCTTCTTTGATGCGAGCCACGGCGGTGCGAATGTTTTCATCGCTTGTGGCGTAACTGAATCGGATGTAGCCAGGAGCGCAGAATGCCGAACCGGCAACGCCCGACACATGACCCTCTTCGAGCAGATACATGGCGAGGTCGAGGTCGTTGTTGATCACCTTGTCGCCGAATCGCTTGCCGAAGTAAGCCGAAACCTCAGGGAAGACGTAGAAAGCGCCTTCAGGACGGCTGATTTTCAGACCAGGAATTTCGCTCAGAAGCGAGATGATAAGGTCGCGGCGGCGTTGGAAAGCCTTTCGCATCACTTCCACGCAGTCTTGTGGGCCAGCGAAAGCGGCTTCGGCAGCCTTTTGTGCTATAGAAGAGCAGCCTGATGTGTATTGACCTTGCAATTTGCTTACGGCCTTTGCCACCCAAAGCGGACCAGCCATAAAGCCGATGCGCCAGCCAGTCATGGCATAGGCTTTCGACACGCCGTTGATGATGATGCAGCGGTCTCTCACTTCTTCAAACTGTGCTATAGAATTGATTTCGCCGGTATAATTGATGTGTTCGTATATCTCGTCGGCAAGAATCATCACCTTTGGATGTCGAGCAAGCACATCGGCAAGAGCTCGGAGTTCGTTGCGAGTGTACACTGAGCCAGTAGGGTTGCTTGGTGAGCAAAGCATGATGAGCGAGGTCTTTTCGGTGATAGCACCTTCGAGTTGCTCAGGAGTGATTTTGAAATCTTGGTCGTGCGAAGCAAAGATTTCCACAGGTGTTCCCTCGGCAAGTTTCACCATTTCCATGTAGCTTACCCAAGCTGGTGTAGGGATAACCACTTCGTCGCCAGGGTTGACAAGCGCAAGCACCACATTGCAGAGTTCTTGCTTGGCACCGTTGCCCACCACGATTTGCTCTGGGGCGAAGTCAAGACCGTTTTCGTTTTTTAGTTTGTTGCAAATTGCTTTGCGCAATGAGAGATAACCAGGCACTGGTGAGTAAAACGAGAAATTGTCGTCAACAGCCTTCTTGGCTGCTTCTTTAATGTGATCGGGGGTGAAAAAATCAGGTTCTCCAACCGACATGTTGATAACATCCACTCCTTTGGCCTTCAGTTCTTGGCTTTTTTGCGACATTGCAAGCGTGGCTGACACAGCTAACGCCTTGATTCGTTGAGATACGTCGTTCATATATTTCCTTGTTTTATAGCGAGTGCAAAGTTATTAAAAAAAGAGGTTATATGAGCACGATGAGAGCGATAAATTTGTCAGTTTTTTCCATTGCCGGCAATCTCCGTCTCGGGGTATATGATATGGAGGATGTCTGAAGCCACTGTGGGGCGGTAGTGTGATTGTTCATAATAGTTGTGATAGTCGTTTGTAAAGCGATTTTTCCCAGAGAAATCATACACGTTTTCTTTTCCAAACATACGGTGTAGTATTGCGAGGTCGGCAGGGTTGAATTTAATCTGGTTGTAAAGCGGGCTGATGACAATCTTATAGTTGGTGGCTTGTGTGTGTAAGATTTGTGAAATGTGCTTTAGTACAGCCAATTGCTTTGTGCCAATCACTTTAGGAGATATAGAATCGGGGTGTTGAACGCCATCAAACACTTTCATGCGTTCGGGCGTGTAGTAAGTGCCACTGGCGATTTGTTGTTCATAAAAGTCGTAGCAGCACTCGTTGGTCGTTGGCGAATAGGTGAAGTGCTCGTCGGAGAGCAGGTAGTCGTGCTTCATATAGTCTTTGATTTTGCCGTTGATGGAGTAATCGGTGAAAGCGCAGAGAAATTTGGGGTTGAGGAATGCGCAAAGAAAATCTGTGTGGAATTTCAGGAAATTGCGATAGGCACAGAGTTGAGGCGGAAGGGCGTAGAGGTGGCCATCGAGAGGTGTGGTGCGTGAAACGACTGAGGCGTCAATAATTAATAGGGCGTTATGTATGCGAAGTCCTTTAGATTGGATATATGCCATTTTTCGGGCAATGCCATCAATAGTCTCAGCCGAGGCGTCGAAGTGATAAGGCATGCATCCATGGGAAAGGTATTTTTGCCATTCGTATACGCGGTAGTATATACTGCGAGAGTTTCCGAAGATGAATGAGTTGTAGGCAATGTGCTTGCAGTTGTTGTCAAAAGTGGCAGTGCTCACATAGCCGGCGTTGAGGCCTACGCCACCAGTATAGTTGTGTGCATACACGGAGTCGTAATGAAGTACTACCTTGAAAGGGTCGAGATAAGCGTATGTGGCGATTGCTAAGAACATTGGAGTGAGAAATAGCAGTAGGCGCTTAAGCAATCCGGATATGTTGTTTGTTGACTTCATATTGAGTGATGTGGAGATTTAAAATTGGAAATAGATAAACTGTGTGGAACTGCTTGTTTGCCAAAGTATGGTCCATGCTATGGCATAGTAGATGCTCCAGCGCAGAGTGGTGCTTCTGATCACGCCATTGCCGATTTGCAGTCCGTGCTCATGATGGCGCATGGCGTATTCAGTGGCGAGCATAATGATGATATTAAGGCATAGCAGACGCTTGATGCCGAAGATCGAGAAGCCCCCGTTGGTGATCATTAGCGAGATATAGTGCCAAGCGTCGGCAATGGTTGGCGCGCGAAATATAATCCATCCAATCACCACGAGCGAAAACACTATGCAGCCACGCATTATGCGCTCAATGAGGCTCATTGAGTCGGGAGATTTTTCTTTTGTGCCAAGGAGTGTGCGAGGCAGTCGCAAGAGCGCGTGATATGCACCCCAAGCTACAAAGGTCCAGTTGGCACCGTGCCACAAGCCGCTCAGCAAAAACACGGCACTTACGTTTCGTGCGGTGATGGCATTGCCATGTCGGTTGCCTCCGAGGGGGATATATACATAATCGCGAAGCCACGACATCAGCGATATGTGCCAACGTCTCCAGAAGTCGCTTAGGCTGAGTGAGAAGTAAGGGTTGTTGAAGTTTCTGATAAGGCGTATACCGAATAGTTTTGCCACGCCTATGGCAATGTCGGAATACCCCGAGAAGTCGGCGTAAATCTGTATGGAGAACAATAGCGCTCCGTAGATCAAAGTCGCGCTATTGTGCTGCGTGTAGTTGTTGAATATCATGTCGGCAGAGTGGGCACAGTTGTCGGCAATCACTATTTTCTTAAAGAATCCCCATAGTGCTTGTCGCAGGCCGTCGATGGCATGGGCGTGATTGCAGGAGCGTGCAACATTGAACTGTGGCAGCAGGTTGGTGGCTCTCTCAATAGGCCCGGCAACGAGTTGAGGAAAGAAGCAGATATATGCAAAAAAAGCCATCGCGTCGTGCTCGGCTCGGATGTCGCCGCGGTAGATGTCGATAGTGTAGCTTAGAGCCTGAAAAGTGTAGAAACTTATGCCTACGGGCAGAATAATGTTTAGTGTAGTCCAACTGGCGTGCAAGCCCAATAACTGCAAAATGTCAGCTGCGCTTTCGGCAAAGAAATTGAAATATTTAAACACACCGAGAATGCATAGGTTGAGCACCACATTGGCTATGCATATCGCCTTGCGATGTTGTTGTGTTCGCAGCATGGCTATACCGCTGGCGTAGCTGCAAAGTGTGGTGAATGCTATAAGCAGCAGAAATCGTGTGTCCCACCATCCGTAGAAGATGTAACTTGCGATAACGATTAACAGGTTTTGCCAACTGCGCTTGTTGCTCGTATAATAGAGCAAAAACACGATAGGAAGAAATATGAGAAATTCTATGGAGTTGAACGACATGTCTGTGATAATGATGAATAGCGATTGTTTTAGCGCTGCTGCATGGCATAGCGTGCCACAAAATTAATCATTAATTACGACAAATATATCCAAATGGCGATGATGCTTTGTCGAGAAGTTGCTTTTTAGGTCAAAGCACGGCTATAGACGCTATTGCTTTTGGCGTTTTTTGAGATTAGGGGGCGGTGGATGGGTGGGTTTTAGGAATTTTTCACTATTGGGAGGGCGTTTGCGGGGGGAGAGGGGGTTAAACCTTTTTGCGGGGAATAGGTCTAAAATCAGAAAGAAGGGAATTATTCACTAATAAAAGAAATGGATTATGAGACGAGTTACATTACATATAGCATTAAGCGCTTTGTTCGCTTCGGCAATGCTGATGGGTGCATCATCGGCTTTGGCACAATCGCGTGGCGGTCGTGCCGACAATCGTAGTGAACGCCGTTCGGCAATAGCAGAACGCAGAGGCGCTTCTTCGGTAAATCAAGGCGGAGTGTCGTCGCGCCGTGGAGGCGAACGCCGCGATATGGGTAGCATAAATCGCAATGATAATCGCGTGACCCGCAACGAGGTGAGTCATTGGCCAAACAATAATAATGGCGGTCGCACAGGCATAAGTGATATGGGTGGTCGCGATCGTGCTAATGTGGAAGCTCGCAGAAATGGCACTCGTCGTCAGTTCGGCGAACGAACTACAGACAACTACAATAATAATGGCAATATAGGTGGCCGTCCGGGCAACAACAATCGCCCCGGTGGCAACATCGCCGACCGTCCGGGCAATGGTGGTGGTCGTCCGAATGATGGCTACCGTCCGGGCAATGGTGGTGGTCGTCCAAACGATGGCTACCGTCCGGGCAATGGTAATGGTCATCCAAGCGATGGCTATCGTCCGGGCAATGGTAATGGTCGTCCGAATGATGGCTACCGTCCGGGACACGGCCATGGACGTCCAAACGATGGTTTCCGCCCAGGTATAGGCAGGCCTAATGGTCCGGGCCATGTGCACATGCCTCCAAGCCACCATGGCGTGATCACTCATCGCCCAGGGTCGTGGCACACACCAGTGGCACCACCATATCGCAGTTTTCGCCCAGTGTGCCATCACATTTTCCGCCCAGTGCCACCTCCACACTATCGTCCATGGCACAGAGCCCCTGTGATTAGCGGTATTTTGGGCTTGACATTTGGTACGGCTTACTATACATCGCTTGATTATCTGTTTAATCGTGGTTATGAGATAGACGGCTATTATGATGGCGTGGTGTATCTGCGCAACATTCAAGAACTCAGTTGCTTCTGGCCAGATGTTATGCTTAATTATGGCACCGGACGCACGCTGTCGAGCGCAGAGTTTCACTACTCAACATCGTATGACGACCTTGGCAGATTTAATCGCTTGTATAGCGACCTCTGCTCTCGCTACGGTCAGCCGATGAGATATATTGAGGATGATGAGGGCATACGCTCAACGTGGTATGGCGGCAACGCCCGCGGATTTGTTTCGCTGGAGTATTTCTATCGCAGCAACCGCTTCTACACCACACTGTCGTATGGCGGAATCTAAAAAGTGAAATAAGATTTTTTCTACTATAAAATGCACACACATGAGCCACGGAGGCTCAGTAGCACACTGTGAAACGCTCCGTGGCTTCTTTTGATTAAACAAAAGCGGGAGCTATATTGTTAAAATAGGTAGAGGCGAGAGCCCAAATGGAGAATTAGGAAGAATATTTTTTTGAACAAATAATAATAAAATAAATTAAGTGACTATGAAGAAATTGTTAAGTGCTATACTTTGCTCAGTGCTTATGATTGCCACTACATCGTGTGGCTCAATGAATAATACTCAAAAGGGCGCATTGGTAGGTACTGGTGGCGGCGCAGCTCTTGGCGCAGGCATCGGTGCACTCATTGGCGGTGGTAAGGGCGCTGCTATCGGTGGCGTGCTCGGAACAGCAGTGGGAGCTACAGCAGGTACGCTCATCGGCAAGAAGATGGATAAGGCAAAGGCGCAAGCTGAAGCAATCGAAAACGCAAAGGTGGAAACAGTGACCGACAACAACGGTTTGCAAGCCGTGAAGGTGACATTTGATAGCGGCATTTTGTTTGCAAGCGGCAAGTCTACTCTCCAATACGACGCTAAGAAATCGCTCACTAAGTTTGCCAACGAGGTGTTGAAGCAAAATACCGATATGGACGTTGCCATTAAGGGTTATACCGACAATGCTGGCTGGAAGGGCTGCAATGCCGAGCAGAGCATGCAGAAGAATGAAGAACTCTCGTTGCAGCGTGCTCAATCGGTTTCTACTTACCTCATCCAGATGGGTGTAAGCACCAAGCAAATCAAGTCGATTGAAGGTCTTGGCGAAAGCAATCCAGTGGCAGACAATGCTACAGCTGCAGGCAAGCAACAAAACCGTCGCGTAGAGGTGTATATGTATGCTTCAGAAGCGATGATCAACGCTGCCAACGCAGGCACATTGAAGTAAGGAAGTAAACCCAAATCGGTCATTAGGCCGTAAATGTAGTGATTTTTCTACTGCTTGGGGTCTTTCGGTTTTTATAAGGCATCTTTTGCTTGTTTTTAATTCGCAATAGCTTGCTATTACTCATTAAAAATCAATCAAAATCTGCGCGTCTAAAATTCCGAAATCCAGCCAAGCCCTAATGATCGAATTGGGATAATATCATTAGCCCGATATAACAGCAATTGCCGAGGCTCTGTTATGTCGGGCTATTTTTATGATGTGATTTGGGGTTATTTGAAGATGGAGTTGAGCACGTCGAAAGCTGCTTTGGCTACTTTGTCGGCAGAGCCTTTCCCTTTTTTCTTCTTTTTGCCGTCGTCTTTTTGTTTTGCTTTTGTCTGCTTGTGCTTTGTGGGTGAGTAAGTCTCCGGTATAGGTATGTTGCACGGAGCTTTGCTTACCTTCAAGTCGTAGAACACGTATTGTCCCGAACGGACGTCGCCACATTCAAGCCAGAACATCAGTTGCTTGCACTTGAAAATAGGCACGGTGATGGTGGTTGGCTGCATCTTGTTGTCGAGCCAATATTCGCCCACAAGTCGTTGGTCGGCAAACACGTTGAGCTTCACTGGAGGCGCGGTGGTTACACCAAAAGTGGCGTCGAAAGCATCGACGTGCTCAGTCATATTAGCCACGGTGAATGTGCAAGTCTCGTATTCGCCGAAAGGATTAAATGCCGCTGCCGACGATTGTTTATTGCTTGAGTCGGACAGAAGCAGTGAGATAGGCGGCGCGAAACTTGCCCCTGCCGATACGCCAGTGGCTGCTGATACATCAGACGAGCTGACGCTTGCACCAACGCCGGTGAGGAACATAAACACGGCGTCCATCACGGTGACATTTTCCAGACCAAGCGGAATATTTGTCTCGAGCATGAAACCCTTGTTGATAGTGGTCTTGTCTTTCATGTGGAAGCAAGAGCGCACGCTGCTGCCGTCGTGGAAGCAGTTGTCCATATTGAATCCGGTGAGAGTGCTCACGAATCGGCCCACATAGTGGAAGTATGGACGGCCGCAGAGGTCGATGAGGTCGGTCTCATAAGGGCAATCGGGCACTTCGTGAACAAAAAGGTCGTTGGGCACAGGTTTGCCACGATATAGGGTGATGTCGCCAAGACCGATGATCACTTGCTTCTCTTTGCCGTTGCCGGGCTTAGCGAATCGCAGCGTGCGGCATTTGTTCACAGGTACCTCGAAGTGCTGGTTAGGCCAAGTGCAGTGAATCATTTTCTCGAAGATCAGTTTGTCGTCGGCATAGATGCGCAGCACATCGTCGTCGAGGATGTGGTTTTTGCTCAAGCATCCGGCATCGAAACTAATCCAATCAAATTCGCCAGCGAGGTCAAATTCGGCGTATGAGTCGATGCGGTCGCTCAGCAAGGTGTTGCCAGTGGTGAGCAACAGCCCCTCCCAATACTTTGTGCCACCCATTGAGAAGGTGTAGTATTGCGATTCGCCGTAGAATATTGTGTTGTCGGCTTTGCTCATGCCACGCACCGAGAACGGGCGAATGTTGGATAGCAATGGGCAAACGTCAGGTAACTTTGAGATTTTGTCCTTGTTGAGGTTGACTGCTCCGGTGGTAGGCAGAGAAGCGGTGTAGCCTGTTGGGTAGGCATAGATGTCTACCACGCCGAAGGTGATAGAGCCGAGGAAATCGCTTGATCGTCGCTCGCTGATAAATGAAATCTGCTCAGCGCCAGCCACGTCGAGCACGACCTGCTGCGCGATGTCTTTCTGAGTCACCATGCCCTCGTAGATGATTTTTTTGTCGGCTTTCACTTCGAGCCATGCGCTTGCGTTGGAACTCTGGTTGTCGCGCGGACCGATGATAAACGAGATTTTGTCGTATCGCTTGTTGAGCCAGAAGTAGCTCCAGCCTTTTTCGTCAGAGAGGCCTTCGTCGGCAGTGAACACCAAACCCGACTTAAACTCCTTTCTGTTGATGCTTACTGATTCCACATTCTTTGGGCCACCGTCGATTCTTGCAGTGGAAACGGTGTTGACCCAACCACTGTGGCGAGTGAAATGAGGCTTCAGCTGCTCCACAAGTTTGATTTTGCCCTTAGGCAAGCGGTTCATTGGGTTTGGTTCAGGAATCACTTTTTGTCCTGTCTTCCAGAGCTTTACATTGGCAAAAGCCACATCTTGACCGCCCTTTAGCACGGTGAACTTCAGTTCGTTCACGCCAGTGACGTCGAGCGTGATGTAGCTTGGGGCATCGTATGCCCACACCACACGGTCGAGCAGACGCTTGCCGTCGCCAGTGACTGTGACGATGGCATTATACTTATTTGATGCTGAGTTGGCGAAACCAGGACCCAGCACAAAAGAGATTTTGCTATAGGCTCCCTTGATGTTGTAGACTGCAATGCCTGGTTTGTTGCTACCTGTCAGACCAGAACTTGGGGCGGTGATAAGAAACCCGCTGCCGAGGCGCAGGTTGGCAAGAGCGAGACGCTTGCCATCGCGAGTCTTGTAGCAACGCAACTGGTTTTCTTCGGTGGGCTTAAACATATCCACCAGTATTGTTTGGGCGTTGATGTGCGCCATGGAGCACAATACGAGTGCGATTATTGATAATAAGTTTCTCATGAGTGTTATGGGTTTGGTTGTCTAACAATTAGTCTTAAAAGTAATTGCCATCACACGCGTGGTGATGTGGTTGCGGGAAAATCGTGGGGAGAGGAGATTAGCAAGTTTTCGTGGGGGATTATTTTATCCCGTATAGGGCTTTGCCGTAATCCGACATAAAGTCGGTGAGTTCATCCACCGGCACAGAGATTTCTACAGTGCCTATAGCCCATGGGCCTATGTCGTAAGGGTTGTAGAAAAACACTATGTCGTCGCCAGTGAGATAAAGTTTGTGGCTCACAAAGAGTTCGTCGATGAAGATGCCCGATTTTTCAGCCACCTCGTCGAGAGTCTCGGCATAGTAGTTGTGCAGCAGGGCATTCTTTAGTATAGGAAGCAAAGCGTCGTCGCAACCTTGCTTGAATATGTTGGCATAGGTGAGTACGCGCTTGTTTTTGAGATCATAGTTGACGTAGTTGGCGAAATAGTTAGGGTGAGCGCCGCCGGTGAATTGGTCTTGCTCAATCTTAAACACCACATATTTCTCGCAGAATCCCACAGTCTTCACAGAGATGTTTTTGCTCAACACGCGCACGTTTTCGCTTTGCTCAGGCACATCGGCAACACGCTTGAGCACCGATTCACCGTAGCCTATAGGCTTAGAAACGAAATCGATGATGCAACTGTCAATAGAAGCCTTAGGCGCGATGAAAGTGTGGGCAATGATGGTGTCTTGCAGAGCCTTCACATTGGCGTCGCCGAAACGGCGAGGCCATTGCACCGAGATGGATGCGGTGGTATAGACAGTGGTGGATTTGCCGAAAGTGGTGTCGCCTTCGCATAGATATGAAGCAGAGGCGGTTTTGTATTCTTCATACACCGTGTAGTTGCTGATGTCGCCGCCGTTAGCGCCCTCGCTGTGGTCGATAACGGTGCCTTTCTGCTTGTTGCAGCCAATGAGGGCAACAAGCATCAGCGACAATGCTGCTGAAATAATGGTCTGGAATGTCTTCATATAATATGCTATTTGGTGTTTATGCTCAAAGATACAACAAATTATTGTAAATCATTGAGAAAAAGGCAAAAATACTATAATTAGTAGGCATCACTCCTTCTGATGCCATAAACCATTGATTTTGCTGCGTATTGAAGCCACGTTGCCAGCGGTGATGCCGCCCATTATCACTATCGCCACAGCGATTGCCACGTAGATTGGGCTGCCGCTGATGCCGAATGTGTGTATCATATGCATGTAGCACGAGCGACCCACGAGCATCAGTGCTACGCTTGCCACGAGCACAACTGCATTCACTGCCACCACCATCTTGATGTAAGGCGCCGACACCTCGGCTGGGCTGTAGCCAAGCATCAGCAGGTCTTGGAGTTTCTTGGTGTTCTTTTGGAGCAGCAAGTAGATGCTGAGGGTGAGCACGAAGAACGACAGCAGGCTGATGAGCACGCCAACAGCCACCACGATGCTGATAATCACGGTGAGGAAATAGTTGGCTTTGCCGCTATTCATTTTGTCACCACCTATCTCATAGCCTTTTTCGTCCATATATTGCTGAATCTTCACATCGCCGGGAGTATTCACTTCCACTATCAAGCGACTTGGGGCAGAGGTGCCGCCCTTGCCATAGCGCTCGTTGCTCCAGCGCATAAACGATTCGGGCACGAGGATGGTGTTGAGTCGGTTGGAAAATCCCACAATTCGGCCGGGGAGCACGTCGCTAAGTCCGTTGCCCGATAGCGTGAATTGCAGCGGAATCATGCTCATCATGCCCTCGCTCACCTTAGGCATGCCTTGGGCTGCGGCAAATCCGAAATTGTAGAGTGAGAGGTAGTCTTTCGACACTATCACAGGCACTTCGGGGCGATTGGCGTCGAATTTCCAGTCGGATGTGCTGACATCGAGAAACTCATCGGGAATAGATTCGAAGAAAAACTGCGTTTGCATAGAGTGTCCGCTTGAGCCGAGTCCCACGGTGGCGTTTACGCTATATTCCGAGGTCTGAAATCGGCCCACAGTTCTCACCCAATCTTGATTCTCAATATCTTGAATGGCGCCAGCCGAGAACTCTGAACTGCCACCCATCAATGCCCCCATGCCAGTGACCTTGCGGGTGATAACCAGATAGTCGCGCTTGATGAAACTCTCGTCGTCGTTGAAAATCGGTCGTACGTCGCGATAGAATTGCACAGCCAGAATCACGATAGTAAGTCCTATAAGGTTTGCCACGGCAAATCCGCCGAGTTGCAGCACGCTCACGTGCTTGCGAAGCAATTTCCACATCAATCCTTTCATAGCTTATACTCCTCGTCAATGTTAATCATTACGTTGTTTCCCACCGAAGTGGCAATTATGCCGGCGCCTTGCTTTTTCGCCTCGGCGCATACCACCTCAGCCACGATGGCGTTGTTGGTGCTGTCGAGGTGGCTTACCGGTTCGTCGAGAACCAAGAAGTCGTAGGGTTGGCACAGGGTGCGGATTATTGCCACGCGCTGTTGCTGCCCGATAGAAAGGTGCGCCACAAGCCTGTCGGTTTTGTCGGCAATGCCAAATGTGTCAAACAGTCGCAGAATTTCTTCTTTTGATTTGAAGCCGGTGATGTCGTTTTTCAGCAACACGTTTTCCAGTGCTGTGAGTTCGGGGAATAGTCGCAATTCCTGTGGCAGATAAGCCAAATGGCGGCAACGAATGTCGCACCAATCCTTCACGGAGAGTGTGCTTATGTGGGTGTAGTCGAAAGTGATGGCTCCGGAATAGTCGCTGCGGAAGCCGTAGATATAGCTACAGAGCGACGATTTGCCAGTACCGCTCTCGGCAGAGATTAGATAGTATTTCCCTTTTTCAAACGCCACATCGCGAAGCCATATTTGGCTGCCGGTGTCCTCACGACCGGCAAACACTATAGGCAAGGCGTTCTTTAGATTGATTCTCTTCATAGTTGACAATGTTGTTTGGCCGATTGTCCACAGGAATGAGGGTTGATCGGCACATTTTGCTTGCAAAGTAATGAAAAAATCGGCACAGCGTGGGCACATTTATATTTAAACATTCATAAAACTTAGTTGTGTGTTCCCAAACACGTTTGGCGTGGTGGCGCTGGCTTGGCAGACTGTGCCACAGGTGGAGAAAAGAAAATCGGTCAATTGCGATGAAGGGGAAATCTCCTTTTGTCGCGAATGACCGATTTGCTATGTTTTAATAGGCGTAAGCCAAAGTGGTGTAGTATCGTCCGCCCTTGTGTCGATATGTGAGGGTGATGTAGCCGCGATAGTCGCTGCCATACCAGATGGTCTCTATCTTTTTGCCTTTGCCTTTGTTTTTGTGTGATACCGGCACGCCGTAGGTGCGGCATAGCGAGTTGTAGAGGCGGGTGAATCGAGAGTAGTCGTAGTAGGTGGTAGAGTAGTGAAACGCTGCGCTCTCAAGGTAGCCACGTTTTGAATAGTTGAATATCGCATCAGGCCAGAAGAGACCCATTTCGCTCACGTTGCGCAAGTACACCTTGTCGCCATAATATCCATCAATCTGATAACCACGATTGTAGAAGTAGTCAAGGGAGTTGTAGTAGCTACTGCCGAACACCAATCCAAGTATGCCGGTGATGCGAGGCGCCGAAGCAAGAGGCTTGTAGCCCTTGTGTGTAGTAGGGCGCGTGATGATGAAGTCGGCAGGACGCGAAGTGCGTGCTGGCGGAGCAACAGGAGTCTTCCACGACGAAGGGCGGGTAACTATATATCCGTTGCCTTTGTACTTTTTATACTTTTTGTACTTGTCCTTGTAATCATCGTCGTCGTCGTCATCGTCATCGTCCTTGTAATAGTGCTTGTATTTCTTCTTATATTTCTTGTAGTCGTCGTCATCATCGTCGTCCTTATAGTAGCGCTTATATTTTTTCTTGTACTTTTTGTAATCGTCGTCATCATATTTGTCTTTGCGCTTTTTGTCGTCGGATGTGAAAAAGCGAGCGTTTTCGCCTTTTCGCAGTTGGCTTGGGCTGCTCACGTTAGGCCAGTGGTTGGCATTCGCGTTGCTGCTATTTTCTGTGACGTGGCGTATGACTTTGTCAGGAACGTTTCCGCTCTTCTTTTTTGGTTTGCTAACACTGCCTTCTGTGACACGTTATTTGTTTGCCGAACGGGCGTTTCTTTCGCGAGGTTGTGCGGAAACTGTAGAGGTGGTCATCACCATTCCTGCTGCGACTAATGCGCTTAGTGCGATGTTTCTGAATACAGTTTTCATAATTGTCGGTTTTTAGATTATAACCCCAAATCGGTCATTAGTCAGTAAATAATTCTGAAATCCATTCAAGCCCTAATGACCGAATCGGGGTAAAAAATACATTGCTTTTCTCTTGGTTCTGTTAATATGACATTAAATTTAACAAAAAGTTTAACCCGATTTGGTAATTAGGATTCTTTAAGAAATTGCGCTAAAATGCCAAATCGGGTGTGATGAAATATTTGTGGATAAATAATTGACTTGCTTAGAAGATAAAGGTGCCAGTGTCGGCCTTAGGCAACTTGTTTTTCAACGCGCGAATGCGGTCGTATGATTGCTTCAGGCGTTCTGGAGTGATTTTGCCAGCCTTCACAGCATCTACGATGATGTCTACAACGTGGAATGGGCGGTCGGGTTCGAATCCTGTGGTGATATTGTTGCCCATCACCAATATGTCGGCGCCGGCATTGATGGTGAGAATTATAGCTTCGGCGATGTTGTAGTTGTCAACGATGCCTTGCATATACATGTCGTCGGTGAGAATCACGCCGTTAAAGCCCATCTTTTCGCGCAAGAGCGTGGTGAGAATCTCGTGAGAAAGTGTGGCGGGAAGGGTCTTGTCGATGTTGCGGTTGAAGATGTGTGCGGTCATTACGGCATCGAGTTTGCCTTGCTTGATGAGGTGGCTGAAAGGAAACAATTCGCAAGGCTTCCATGTGTCGGTGACGTCGGTGAGTCCGTAGTGCGAATCGGCGTTGCTGCTGCCGTGTCCGGGGAAGTGCTTCACCGCGCAAGTCACGCCGTGAGCGTGGTGAGCATCGATAAACCATTCGGCGTTGTTGGCCACTATGGCGGTGTCGCAAGAGAAACTGCGATTGAGCTTGCCAATCACTGGGCAGGCGGGATTGATGTTCACGTCGATGTCTGGCGCGAGATTCATGTTTACGCCCGACCATGCCAAGTCTTCAGCCATAAGGCTTGCGTAGTGGTAGGTGGTGTCGCGGCGGTTCACCTCGCCGAGATATTTGTGGCTAACAGTGGGTTGGTAGCCGTATTGTGTTTTCAGACGAGCCACGCGGCCACCCTCTTGGTCGAGAGCGATGAGCAGACGTCCGTCGCTGAAGCTTTGCAGATTGGTGGTGAGTTGACGCAGACGGTGGCGAGAAGTGATGTTGCGCGAACCTATGGTTTTTGCGCCAGTAAGGTCAACGTCAAACAAGATGATGCCACCCACATGCAGGTCGCGCACATATCGCACGGCGTCGCACGAAGGGGTGATGCTGTCGGCTTTGAAGCCCACCATGAGCATTTCTGCGGCGTAGCGTCGCAGTAGAGAGTCGGGTACGGCAGTCTGCGCAGAGGCCACTGCAAAGGTTAAAGCCAAAAAGGCGAGGACTAAAGTTTTGATTCTATGCATGATCAAGTAAATAAGGTTTATATGTTTTGTAGCTTATTTGGCAAAATTAAGTAATTTCTGCGAAGCGTGAAATCTCTTGGGCGAAAAATAATGCAAAGAAAACGTCAGTTTGTGCTGAAATAGTGTTGGTTGTGATTTGTTTAAAGTGATGTAATATATAATGTATATGTCTGAAAATGGGTTGATGGGGTGTAAAAATGGGCTAAAAAAGCACCGAAAAGGCAAAAAAAGATGCACAAAGTGAAAAAATCTGTGCAAAAACGCAGGTTTTGCGCCATAAAATTTTCATATATGGATAATAATTAGTTACTTTGCACCGATATTTTAAAATGAGAAAATTATCACAACTAATTTATAACAATTAAAAAATAAGAATTATGTCTGAAATTGCAGAAAGAGTAAAAGCTATCATCGTTGACAAGCTTGGTGTAAACGAAGCAGAAGTAAAACCAGAAGCAGCATTCACTACTGACCTTGGCGCAGATTCTCTTGATACAGTAGAACTTATCATGGAATTCGAAAAGGAATTTGGTATCACTATTCCAGACGAAAAAGCTGAAGCAATTCAAACAGTAGGCGATGCAATCGCATACATTGAAGAAAACAAGTAAGACAAACTTTCTTTTATATCCCGTAACTACAACTTTATGGAATTAAAAAGAGTAGTAGTAACAGGTCTTGGTGCTATTACTCCGTTAGGCAACGATGTGGCTCAAACATGGGCTAATGCGTTGGCAGGAGTAAGTGGAGCAGGACCTCTTACTCATTTTGATGCCTCGAAGTTTAAGACACAGTTTGCTTGCGAGGTAAAGAATTTCAATGCGGCTGAACATTTCGACCGCAAGGCACTCCGCACATTAGATTTATACTCTCAATATGCGTTGGTGGCAGCTACACAAGCTGTAGAAGATTCGCAAATTGAATCAGAGGGTCTCGACAAGACACGCGTAGGCGTAGTGTTCTGCGCAGGTATTGGCGGTCTTCATACATTTGAAGAAGAAGCAGGCTATTATGCATTGCACGAAGAAAATGGTCCAAAATACAACCCATTCTTTATTCCTAAGATGATTGCTGACATCGCAGCAGGTCACATCTCAATGAAGTATGGCTACCACGGACCAAATTACGGCATCGTATCGGCATGTGCTTCATCAACAAATGGTATGATTGATGCATTCAACCTTGTGCGTTTGGGTATGGCCGATGCAATAGTAACTGGTGGTGCTGAAGCAGCTATTTTCCCAGCAGGCGTAGGTGGCTTCAACTCAATGCACGCACTCTCTACTCGCAACGACGATGCTGAGCATGCTTCACGTCCATTCAGCGGTTCTCGCGATGGCTTCGTGATGGGTGAAGGTTCTGCAGCCCTTATCCTTGAAGAATATGAGCATGCAAAGGCTCGCGGTGCCAAGATCTACGCTGAGGTAATCGGCGGTGGCATGAGCGCTGATGCTTATCATATCACAGCCACTCACCCAGAAGGCCTCGGTGCTCGCTTGGTGATGGAAAATGCTCTTAAAGACGCATGTATTAAGCCAGAAGACGTAGATTATATCAATGCACACGGTACATCTACCCCAGTGGGCGACGTATCAGAAGTGAAGGCTATCATGGAAGTGTTCGGCGAACACGCATATAAGTTGAACGTAAGTTCTACTAAGTCAATGACTGGTCACTTGCTTGGTGCTACAGGTGCTCTCGAAGCATTGTTCTGCGTTAAGTCTGTGCAAGAAGACGTTGTGCCTCCAACAATCAACCACGAAGAGGGTGATAACGATGAAAGTATCGACTACAACATGAATTTCACATTCAATGAAGCACAACACCGCAAGGTGGACGTAGCATTGTCGAATACTTTCGGTTTTGGTGGACATAATGCTTGTATCATCGTCAAGAAGTATCAGGAATAATATAAACACGAAAAGAAGTGTTTAAAGATATTCTCACACGGATAAAGCTCCCTTTCGTAAAGGAAAAGGAGCTTTATGTGTTTTGTTACAACATGCTTGGGTTTTATCCTGGCGATATAGAGTTGTATAAGTTGGCGTTTGTTCACCGCTCGATGTCGATAAAATCGCGCAAAGGGTGGGTCAACAACGAGCGACTTGAATTTTTGGGCGACTCGATACTCGACAGCATAGTGGCTGATGTGTTGTATAAGACATTCCCGAAGCGTCGCGAGGGATTTCTCACCTCTACACGCTCAAAGATTGTGCAGCGCGAGAGCCTGAATCGCGTTGGCGAGCGACTCGGACTGCCACAGGTGGTGCGATGGTCGCAGAAATCGCAAAGCCATAATAGCTATATTTTTGGCAATGCCGTGGAAGCACTCGTTGGGGCAGTGTATCTCGACAAAGGTTATGACCGCTGCTTCAAGTTTGTGAAGGAGCGCATACTCGATGCATATTTCGACCTCAGAAATGTGGTGAAGACTGAAATCAACTTTAAGTCGCACCTGATAGAATGGAGTCAGAAGTATCATATCTCGGTGGAGTATATCACGTCGGACGTGCAATATGACGAACAGAACAACCCGATATTCCACACAGTGGTGAAGGTTAGCGACATTGAGGTGGGCAAGGGCAAAGGCTATTCTAAGAAGGAATCTCACCAAGTGGCATCGCAAGACGCGCTCAACCATATCAACGGCAATCAGGAATTGCGCGAACGCATCCTGTCGGCTGTGGATGAGGAGTGTATAGAAGACTTGAAAGACGACATTCGCAAGGAGGACGTGGTGGAGGCTGCTGAGGCTATGGCGTTGGCAGAACTCGAGCGCGAACAGCAACACGAATCTGCAGAGGGTTGATTGATAAAAACCATTGATTTCACTCACGGATAACAGAATAAGATAAAGCACTTTGCTTATACAATAAAGCAGGGTGCTTTGTCGTTTTTAAGATTAGGTGAAATGGCCCTGTGGCGCAAAGAGCGCCATGAGGCGTATAGCAAAAATGATTATGAAATATTCGTATAGGCACATATTATATATGATGGTGGCTGTGGCAATGCTTAGTGGATGCCGCGGTGCAAAACTCTCTACTGCCGATGAGCAGTATGCCCGAGGCGAATATCATGCAGCAATGCTCACCTACAAGAAGGTGTATAACAAACTCACTAAGCGCGAGGAGCGCCCGCTGCGTGGCACTGTGGCCTTCAGGATGGGCGAGTGCTATCGCCACTTGAATATGGCTGCAAATGCATCGGGAGCCTATCGCAATGCTATACGCTATAATTACCCCGACAGTATGGCTCTGCTTTATCTGGCGCAAAGCCAGCATATGGAGGGCAAATATAAAGATGCCGTGAAGAATTACGAGGCATTCCTTGAGAAGCAACCTAAGAGCGTGCTTGCCCGCGACGGATTGCGTGGCAGCCAGAATGCTGCTCGCATCAAGGCTGCGCCCACGCGCTACAAGGTGTCGGCTGCGAAATTGTTTAATTCGCGTCGCGCCGATTTCTGCCCGATGTTTCTCGATGGTTCGCACGACCAACTGTATTTCACCTCGTCGACCGAGAAGTCGAAGGGTACTGCCAAGAGCGAAATCACAGGCACCAAGAATAGCGACATATATGTGGCTAAGAAAAATGAGAAGGGCGTGTGGCAGCGTCCAGAGCCTGCCGAGGGTGAATTGAATACTGACTTTGATGAAGGTGTTACATCGTTTTCGCCTGATGGGTCTACGATGTATCTTGCTAAGGCTCGCCGCGAACTCAACTCTGCCACCTCGGTGGAGATTTACACATCGCAGCGCAGTGAGGCCAAGTGGAGCGCCCCGGTGAAGCTTGAAATCACTGCCGATACGCTGTCGGCTTATGGTGACCCTGCAGTGTCGCCCGATGGCACTTGGTTGTATTTCTCGAGCGATATGCCGGGCGGACAAGGAGGCAAGGACCTTTGGCGCATCAACCTGAAGGAACGAGAGGGTTCGCTGGAAAACCTTGGCGATGTGATAAACACGCCGGGCGATGAGCGTTTCCCCTATGTGCGCAGCGATAGTGTGCTCTATTTTGCAAGCAATGGCCATGCTGGATTGGGCGGATTGGATATCTTTAAGGCCACGCTCACCGCTTCGGGCGGATGGAATATCGAGAATATGGGTTGGCCGATGAACTCGTCGTATGATGACTTCGGCATCACTTTTGGCGAGGGCGAAAGCGGTTTCTTTAGCTCTAACCGCAACGATGCCCGCGGATATGACCATATCTACTCGTTTGTGAAACCTGAATTGAAAATCACCATTTCGGGTTATGTGCTCGATCGCGACGAGGAGCCGGTGCCAAATGCCGTGATACGCATTGTGGGCGACGATGGCAGCAATCAGAAAGCCATCGGCAAGAGCGACGGCACATTTCAGTTTAACCTGCAACGAGGTGTGAAATATGTGATGATGGCAGGCGCAAAAGGCTATATGAACGGCAAGCAGGAGTTTGTGAGCGATATGGCTGAGGAGGATGCCGAATATGCGGTAGACTTTATACTTGCTGCCATGACTAAGCCGCAGGTGATTGAGAATATTTTCTATGATTTCGATAAGGCTTCGCTGCGTGCTGAGTCGAAAGCCGCACTCGATTCGATGGTGACCATCTTGAAAGACAATCCGCAGATTGTGATAGAGATGGCGTCGCACACCGACCGCTGGGGAAGCAACGAGTATAATCTGAAATTGAGCGACCGCCGCGCCAAATCGGTGGTTGATTATCTGATAGCCGCTGGAGTGGAATCGAGCCGCTTGCGTCCGAAGGGTTATGGCAAGACACGCCCAAAGACAGTGACCAAGCGCATCGCGCGATTGTACCCTCAATTTAAGGAAGGTGATACGCTCACCGAAGAATTTATCAGCAAACTTGAAAAACCTGATCAGGATGCCGCCGATCAGATTAATCGCCGCACGGAATTCCAAGTGATTTCGTTGCAGAATTAATAGACGTCGCTGCACGTTTTCGGTGTGAAATTCAGCATTACTTTTTTGGAGTTTTTGTGGCAGTTCTGTCTTGAGGTAGGGCGGTTTTCGTGTGCCACAGAAATAGGGGAAATCACACTTTAGGTGGGAAAATGTGAGAAATTATTGCTGTCGGGTAAAAGTATAAACCAAACCGGACATTAGGGCGTATATGAAAATCTGTTTCTACTGCTTGGAGTCTTTTGGTTTTTATAAGGCATCTTTTGCTTGTTTTTAACTTGCTATAGTTCGCTATAACTCATTAAAGAGCAATCAAAATCTGCGCTTCTAAAACTCCGAAATCTATCCAAGCCCTAATGCCCGAATTGGGTTTTATCGCTTATTGATAAGCGAGTGTGGGGTTTGTTGTTAGTAACGAAAGTTACTGAAGTTGCTTATTTCTCCCAGAAAATTTCTTTGGTGCCTGTGGTGGTGATGTTGTAGCGTCCGATAACGAAGAACAAGTCGCTAATGCGATTTACGAAACGCATCACATCGGGGTTGACTGGTTTGTTGTCGGCAAGCAAGATGATGCGTCGTTCGGCACGACGAGCCACAGTGCGGCAAATCTCGGCTTGGGCGCTTAGTTTAGTGCCGCCAGGGAGTACAAATCGGTGAGTCTTAGGCAGTTTTTCGTAGAGGATATCGATGATTTTCTCAATTGCTTCCACGTCTTCGTCTTCGATACCGAGGGCTGCTTTAGCGTCTTCGGTAGCGAGGTATGCGCCGATGTTGAAAAGCTTGTTTTGAATCATCAAAAGAACTTCGTAGATGTCGGGATACGGTTCTTTGCATCCGACAGCAAGCATTGCAATCTGAGAGTTTAGTTCGTCAACAGTCCCGTAAGCTTCAATACGTGGGTCACTTTTGCTCACGCGAGTACCACCAACCAACGATGTGTGGCCGTGGTCACCAGTCATAGTATACAAAGGGCTTTTCATAAGTGTTTAGATGTTTTTATTGAGTAAATTGATAAGTTCGTTGGTATCGTTTGCAACAATAGTGCAGTCAATGTTTTTGCCACGAGCAAATTGAGATGAGGCGCATTCGCAGAGCTGGGCAATCAGATTGCCATACATATTATTGTAGTTAACGGCAAAAATAGGTTTTTTATTTTCCAGTTGGTCAACAATTAATTGCGAAAGTGTTGAAATCCATTCGTCGATTGTGCCGATTCCGCCCGGCAGACATACGTAGGCGTCGCCTTTCTCGATCATGATGTCTTTGCGGTCGGAGAGGTTGTGGCAGGCAATCACTTCGTCGCAAACGGCATCTATGCGGTGAGTAAAAGTTTCGGGAACGATGCCAATCACCTTGCCTCCAGCATCGGCAGTGGCTTGCGCCACTGTGTGCATCAGACCGGCATTCACGCCACCATACACCAATGTGTGGTGGTGCTCGCCAATCCATTGGCCGAGGGCTTCGGCTATTTGCACGTATTCTGAGGAAAGTCCCTCGCGTGATGAGCAATATACTACTATATTCATAATATGAGGGTTTTAATAGGTTGTTCTAAAAATGTTTTATATCACAAAAGCCACCTCTTTAAAGGCAAATTCCTTCACCGAGCCATCGTCGGTGCCAAGGCATAGTGTGCCATCGGGTTTCACCTCGCGTATTGTGGCAGGGAATTGGCGGCCATCGGGCAGGGCAAAAGTGTGTTGCTTATCGTCGGCGCGATAGAGGTGATTAAAGTAGCGGCAGTGCAGCTCGTGGAATTGCTGCGGTGTGTATGTGGCAAACGAGCAGTATTGCTCTATGCGTGAGCAGATGTCGTGTAGCAATTGCGTGAGGTCGGTGTAGTTGCCGGTGATCTGCTTCAGACTGATAGGGTTGGGCGCATCGCTTAACCAAGTGTCTTGGTTGACGTTGAGCCCCACGCCTATGATTGTTTGGCTGATAGCTTTAGTGGTGAGAGAGTGCTCGATGAGTATGCCAGCCACTTTGCTGTCGGCGTGATATATATCGTTGGGCCATTTGATGCAAAAGCCGGGGGTGATGGCGTTTAGGCAGTCGATAATGGCGAGAGATGTGGCTTCGCTGATGAAGAACTGGCGGTTTGGAGCAATGTCGGGATTCTTCAGCAGGAGCGAGAAAGCGAGGTTTTTGCCTTCTTCCGACTCCCAAGAGTTGCCTCGCTGGCCGCGTCCTGCAGTTTGCTTGGGAGTGTGAATCACCGTGCCCGATGGCAGCATAGCAGCCATTCGAGCAATGTAGGTGTTGGTAGAAGCCGTCTCGTGTACAAGTATATATCGTGGCATAGAGCAGTGGTTTTATTCTGGGAAAGTGAGAGCCACCGAGCGCGATCCGTCGTCGTTAGGGTGGATGTCGACACGCACAGTGTGGTCAGGCAAAAGGTCGTCGATGCGTTCAGGCCATTCGATAAGGCAGATTGCGCCGCTTTCGAAATAGTCGTCAACGCCTATGTCTTCGGCTTCGCGTTCGTCTTCGAGGCGATAGAAGTCGAAGTGGTAGATTAGTTCGGCAGTGGTTTCGCTACGATATTCGTTTGCGATAGAGAACGAAGGAGAGTTGGTGACATCGTCCACTCCGAGTTCGCGGCAAATAGCGTTGATAAAAGTGGTTTTGCCAGCACCCATTTCGCCATAAAAGGCAAACACGTTGAAGTCGCCCATAGCGTCGATAAATTGTTTTGCGGCTTGCTGTATAGCGTCGAGATTTTCGATTTTGAATTGTATCTTTTCCATAATAAGATGTGTTTTGCTTAGTAGTGTTTTACAAAAATAGGTAAAATCCTCGAAATATTTTAGTGCCTTGGCGCACAAATTTTGGCTTGAGATTTAAAAAACTGCTGGTCGTTGTAAATTTTTATGAAAAAAGGTTTCTTGTTGGTGAAATCTACAATATGGGCGATTGTAGGAAAATACATTTTGTGATTATTACTGTCCGCTAAATATAAATAGTCAGCGCCCAACTCGTTGATAGACATGAGTTGGGCTAACTTATATGATCAGACAAGACCCCACCTTAGGAATTATATCCCATTTGGTGGCTCTTCAGCCGCCTCTTGCAGCATGCGTTTGAGGTCTTCGTCAGGCCTTTCAAAGAAATTATTGAGATTGATGTAGTACATGAGTACAATCCTTACCATTGTAGCCAATCCGGAGAAACTCCAGGAGCGATTCAAACGCTTTTGCAGTAATGTCATGAGAAGATTTGCTATTAATGTGACCCATATTTGGATCTTGATGGCATTTGCGCTCTCTCCATAAAAATATCTGAGAGGGAAATTTTGCTTTATTTGTTTGAAGAGCGACTCGATAAGCCATCTTCTTTTGTAAATCAGCACTATATCATCCAGACTCAAGTCGAAATCATTAGTGAGCAGGCGTATGAGCTTTGGCTGTTTGCCTTTCTTGATGTCCACATAGGTGATTATTCTTGTAATATGGTTTATTTCACCCTTGCGGAACACAACCACCTGCTCCCTATATTTCATCTTCCCATCCTCGGTCATATCCATACAGTCCTCTAGCACTTCGTATGTGAGATTTTTCTTCAACTTGGTCACATAGACCACGTTTCTTTCGGTCAGCATCTCAAACTTTTCATAGTTAATATATGCTCTGTCCATAGCCACAAGGCTATAGTTGGGGTATTAACAGGGGGCAAGCATAAAGGAGTCGTTTGTAGCAGCGGACGTGAACTTCACATCGCACGGCACGCATTCATTGGCGTTGATGATGGTATGTACTTTAATGCCGCCCTTCTTCTTGCTTGTCTTTGGATGACGGCTAACGCCCTTGAACAAAACGTTGGAAAACAGAGATATAGTAGTGGAATCTATGATTCGGAGTTTCTTCATCCATGTCTCACAAGTGTTTTTTCGGCTGTCCGAGTTAAGTTCGGCCTTGTTGGGTTCGTATAGGTCGCGATAGACGTCTTCGAAGAATCTCTCTGAGCGTCTGGAGTTTGCGTCAGACAAAGTGCTGCGTCTGGGAATACATTCCATACCTACATGGGCCAGTTTGCGAACTTCTGCGAGCATAGATGCTTCTATCTCACGCAGTGAGTCGAAATGCATAATCACGGCATAGAGCATAGTTAGCAGGTGATGCCACCCATCAAAACTCTTAACATAGCGTTCACCCCCATGTTTGCGGCTCATTTCAATAATCTTATCCTTGTTGAGGCAGTTTATTAGCTGACCATATACCGGCTGTCCGAAAAAATGTGTGCTTTTGCCCATAGTTATTTTAGTTTTTGTGGTAAAAGCAAAGTAACACAAAAAGGCTGACATCCAAGCGAGGATGCCAGCCTTAATTTTAGGTAGTCGATAACTTTTAGCGGACAGTGATATAAGGAATTCGACTACTTCGCATCTTATTCTATCGGTGGATTCACAGTAGCATTGTGGGATATCTGGAACTTCACAAATGCAGAAGGCGATGCAGCAAAGATTTTCAACTACAACTGCCGCACTACTGGTCACTTCCTTGATTTGAGCTTCAACTATAATTTCAGCAAGATTCCTTTGACTCTCTACTGGTCAACTATCATCGCTGGTAGCGACCGTGGCACTACAAATGGGGAGGTTAAGGATACTCAACGCTATTCTACTTTCGTTCAAGCTTCATACACAGTATATGAGAACGACAAGTTCGCCGTTACTCCTTCAGTAGGTGGTAACTTCGCATTCAAGCCAACTGTAAACGATGAAGGCAAGAAGCGCGAAACATTCTACGGCAACGAAGGCGGTATCAACGATGTTCGTTTGAACGTAACATATAAGTTGAAAGTTGGTAACCATCCGCTTCCTATCACTGCTACAGCTATGTGGAACCCACAAGCTAACAGAGGATATTATGGAGTTGCAGTGAATTTGTTGACACTCTAATCGATAAATATAGGGAATTAGATCAAATTAAACGTTTGTATATCGTGGGCTGTGTTGCAAGAGATTGTGGCACAGCCTTTTCTGTACCCGGATTGTGACTATGTAAATATCAGATATGTATAAGCCCGATGCGCAACCTCTGAGAGGCAGAGCATCGGGCAATGTCTTTGGCGCTATGCCGGCAGAATTGTCGCTATAGTGGTTATTTGGCGGCGAGAGTGACTATTGGCACAAGCATCTCTTCCATTGATATGCCGCCGTGCTGGAAGGTGTTGTTGTAGTATTGTGCGTAGTAGTTGTAGTTGTTGGGATAAGCGATAAAATCGCGGTTTGTGGCGAAAATATATGTTGATGAGATGTTTGGCGAAGGGAGTCCGAATGCCAAAGGTTTCTTTATCTCATACACCTGCTTAGGATTGTAGTTGAGCGCTTTGCCCACCTTGTAGCGCAGGTTGGTGTTTACGTTTTTATCGCCAATCACCTTCACAGGGTTGTTCACGCGTATGGTGCCGTGGTCGGTGGTGAGCACCACCTTGTAGCCCTTCTCGGCAATACGTCGGAACAGTTCCATGGTAGTGGAGTGCTTAAACCACGACTCGGTGAGTCCGCGATAGGCAGCGTCGCTGTAAGCCAGTTCGCGAATCATCTTGCTCTCGGTGCGTGCGTGTGAGAGCATATCCACAAAGTTTAGCACCACCACGTTGAGGTAGTATTGCGAGAGCGAATTAAATCGGCTTAGAAGCGATTCGCCAGCGGCGGTATCGTTGATTTTTGTGTAGGAGAACTTGTAATTCTTGCGATAGCGCTCAAGTATAGTCTGAATAAGAGGGCTTTCGTTGAGGTTCTTGCCTTCTTCCTCGTCTTCGTCGACCCACAGGTCGGGGAACATCTTAGATATTTGCACAGGCATCAGGCCCGAGAAGATGGCATTGCGGGCATATTGAGTGGCGGTAGGGAGGATAGATGTGTATATGGCATCTTCCACCACCGAGAAATGCTCGCTGAGCAGGTGCGACACTGTGCGCCATTGGTCGAGGCGGAAATTGTCAATCACGATGAAGAACACCTTCTCGCCCTGGTCGAGCAGCGGGAATATCTTGCTGCGAAACACCTCGTGGCTCATGAGCGGGTGCTGAGGCGTGGTGATCCATGTCTCGTAGTTGCGCTTCACAAATTTTGCGAAAGTGTTGTTGGCCTCGGTTTTCTGCATTTGCAGCAGTTCGTCCATATTGGTTTCTGCAGCAGAGAGTTTGAGCTCCCAGTGCACGAGCATGTTGTAGATTTCATACCAATCGTCGATGGTGTTGGCATTGCTTATGGCCATCGATATTTTCTGAAATTCTTGTTGATAGTCGTTGGTGGCTTGAGCCGACACGATGGCGCTGCTGTGCAAGTTTTTCTTGATCGACAGCAGTATCTGGTTAGGGTTGACTGGTTTGATAAGGTAATCGGCGATTTTGTTGCCGATTGCTTGGTTCATGATGTTTTCCTCTTCGCTCTTTGTGATCATAATCACAGGCACATTGGGCAGAGTGATTTTGATTTGCGTGAGGGTTTCCAAGCCGCTGATGCCAGGCATATTCTCATCGAGGATGATGAGGTCGAAAGGGTGGTTGGCAGCGGCGTCGAGAGCGTCGCGGCCATTTGATACGGTCACTACTTCGTAGCCTTTGGCACGGAGAAACAGAATATGTGGTTTGAGCAAATCGATTTCGTCGTCAGCCCAGAGAATTACACCTTGAGTCATAATGCTTATAGAGTTTTATGCAAAGATAGTGCAATGAGTCTGTTCAAGCAAGAATAATTTTCACGCTTAGGCAAGATGAAATGGTGAAAAAATGCGAGTGCGGCGTCAGCAGGTTGGCGCCATTCGCGAGGTTATGGCGTTGGATCGGCCTTGCCCTCCACTTTCTCGGCATTGCGTTGCTCTTGATAGATGAAGTAGTCTTCGAGCGAGCGTCCCTCGTTGAGGAGGATGCTGAGGTTGCTTGCGCTGATGAGCACTATGCGCACCTGTTTAGGCAGTTGCTTGAGAGTCTCGTCTTGCTCAAAGATTGTGCGGTATTGCAGCAGTTCATCGTAGTTTTGGAAGCCCTTCACGAGCAGTAGGCCTATTTGTCCGAAGGTCATCTGCTCGAGGTCGAAGTCCTTCACCACATATTTGGTGAAGTTGTGGTAAGCCACCTTGTATAGCACGTCGTTGGCCGAAACGCTGTCGGTAGGGTAAGCCAGCAAGAACACGTGTGGCTGGTTGACATCGTCGCTAAACGGCGTCACTTGTTGCGCCGTGGCGTTGGCAGTGCTATCAGATGTGAGGCGTGAAGCCCACAGTAAGCCGCGGGTGTTCACGTCGCCACTATGTATTTTCTTGCCGCTGTTCAGTTGCTTGAGCATACCCGAAGCGGTAGGGGTGATGTCGGTCTCAGGATAGCGTTCGAGCAGTTCCTTAAGGCCAGATTTAAATTTGGCCTCGTTGTTTTCGGTGACGTAAGCAAGGGCGTCGATAAACATAAATTTAGGCATAATCTTCGAGAGCGGATATTTCTTCTTCATGTCGTCGTAGGCCTCGTGCACCTCTTGGTTGCGATTGTTGATATACGCCTCGTAGGCTTTGGCGTAAGCTTGTTGCTCCACGTCGTTCATTGCTCGGAGATTGTCGATATAGTTAGGATCTTTCATCGCCTTGCCATAGTTTGAGTCGGCAAAATCGGTGGTGATGAGCACGCGATAGCGCTCGGCAGCCGCGGTGTTGCCCTGTCGCATATACATCAGGTAGAGGTTGTAGTAAGTGTCGAGGCGATATACGTTGTCGGGGTAGCGCGTCAGCAAGGTGTTGAATTCGGCTTCGGCGCTGTTGAAGTCCTCAAGTTTGTCTTTGAGAATGATGCCCATGTTGTATAGCCCCTCTTGAATCACGTCGTTGCTTGTGGCGATTTCCTCGGCGGTAGAAGGTATCTGACGGAGGTAATACTCAGGGTTGTGAGGGTCGTTGGCTTGACGCTCTTTCTCCTTTTCCTCGTCGGATTGTTCGCCTTGATTTGTGTTGTCGCTGCTTGATGAAGCTGCCGAATCGTCGTTGCTGGCGGTTTGGGAGTCATCTTCGTTGAGCGAGAACACGTTTTTGTTGCGACGTCGCCAGTTGTCTTCCAGTTTGCGGTTGCCCCACATCTTCTGGAATTGCGTTTTGCCGGCGTTCTTGGTGGCAGTGTTGTAGAAATACCAAGAATTGTCGTTGTTGATATTGAATTGTGTGGGCTGATTGGCATTGTTGTTGCCCAACTGCGAACTCATGGAGTTGGCTTGAGCCAAGCGCTCTTCTTGCTCGGCAGCGTCTCGCTCTTCTTTCTCGCGTCGGCGCAGGTCGTCGATGATGCGTTGCACTACCTTGCGCTGCTCTTCGGGAGTGAGTTTGGCAAGTCGGAGCAGAGAGTCTTGCAGGGTGACGTTTTGCGAATACACAGCCAACTCGTCGAGCACGTCGCTTCGCTTTTTGAGTAGCTTATAGTTGGGGTATTCCTCGTCGAGCTGGGTGATGGCTTCTGAATAGCAGGGCTGCGCCAAATCGTATTGGTGACGGTCGAAATAGATGCCGCCAAGGGTGATTTGTGCTATTGCTTTGTCGATGCCGTTGCGCTCGCTTTTCTTCACTGATTGCAGATAGTTGGCAATGGCTTGTGTGGTGTCGCGCTTCGCCAGATAGAGGTTGCCGATGGCATAGTAGATTTGGTCGAGGTATTGCTTGTTGCGGCCCAGTCGGGTCATGCGCTTAAGGCTTTTCACCTCGCCGTCGATATTCTTGCCGGTGGTGACGGCGCTCTGGCGGATGCGGGCGTTGAATTTTGTGTAGTATGACGCACGCGAACTGCCGCTTGCCTTGCCGAATGCGCGGTAGGCTTTCTCGTTGTTGCCCTCGTTGGCATAGAGCTGGCCGAGGAGGAAGTTGAGGCGCACTTTTTGCGCACCGCCGGCACGCTTGGCCGCTTCCTCGAGGTGAGGAATGGCAGTGCCGAATTGTCGTTCGCGTATGTAGTAGTTGGCAGAAGCCAGATTGTAGAGGTATATATGCTTTTTGCCTTTAAGTTTTTCGGGGTGCACGTGCACGAGGATATTGTCGGCCTCGGTGTTCCAGCCCATGGCGCAATAGCTCATCACCTCCCACAGCTGAGCGTCGGCAACGAGGTCGGGCATCCAAGTGAAGTGGCGGCTGATGTAGTGGAAAGTGGCAGCCGAACTGAGGAAATCGCCCTTCATGTATTCGGCCTTTGCGAGTAGCATCCAAGCGTTGTGCAAGAAGGGGTTGTACTCGTCGCGCTTGAGCCATTGCTTCTGTTTCTCGGTGGTTTTGCCACCTTTGCGGCGAGGTTTTTTCTTTATGGAGTGCAGCGCTATGGCTTTTTGCATCTTTTCGATAGTGCGGTCGTAGGAGCCAGCGGGTTTGTTGGCTTTTTCTATCGCGTGAGCTTCGGCAGGGTGTATGAGCAGACGCTTCGAGTAGTCGTCTTCATATTCCTCGGTGAGCTTGATTTGCTCGTCGTAGTGGGTGGCGCCATTGTAGTAGACGTTGTAGCGCGTGTTGAATGCTTGCCAAAAGCGGGTGCTTGCCGTGTTTTTCTTGGTGCTGCATGCGCATAGCGATAACACGGCTGCGATGGCAGCTATCGATAATATGTTGTTGAAAAGACGTCTCAAACTGTTTGTTAGTTTATATGTTATAACGTGGAATTTGCCGTGAAATTGCTTTCGATAAAAGCAAAGTCATTAAAGCCCCAACTCCATTAATGCAGGTGAATGCATATGCGGTAACTGGGATTGTGCAAAACCGCTATTCAAAGTTATCACTTTTTGGAGGAAAATGACAGAACTAGAGGAAAAATATACCAATAATTTAATGAAAAGATATTGTAAGTATTGAGAATAGTGTATAAATTTGCTTTTGTTATAAACTAAAAAATTAGTGATATGAAAAAAATTTTAATTGTTGCAAGTCTTTTGCTTGCGTTTGTGTCAGTAAAGGCACAAAGTGAAGTGGGTGGCGTGAGCATTCGCCCTATGGCAGGTTTGAACATCGGTATGATGACAAATGCAGATGGCAGCGATGCGCGCGTTGGCTTGGTGATTGGTACAGAGTTGGAATATCAGTTGACTGATAAGGTTGCTTTGTCGGGAGGTGTGCTCTATTCACAACAAGGCTGCAAGGGTAGTGATGAAGGAGCTAAGGCTACAATTAAGCTGGATTATATCAACATTCCATTGCTTGCCAACGTATATTTGACCAAGGGTCTTGCATTTAAGATCGGTTTGCAACCTGGTTTCCTTGTTAACGACAAGGCAAAAGCAGCTAAGGGCAATACATCGGTGGAAGCAGGCTTGGGCGACATGTCAAAGAATTTTGCGCTTGCAGTGCCAATCGGTTTGTCATACGAATTCAGCAACATCCAGATAGATGCACGTTTCAATTGGGGCGTAACTCACGCTCTTGTGTTTGATGACGAATCAAGCAATAGCAACGCTGTGATGCTCACTGTAGGCTATAAATTCAAACTAAAATAAGGGTATAAGAATACATGTGCGGTGTGGTGCTAAGAATGGCGCTGCACCGCTTTTTTGTGCAGTATTATTGCTTGAACCCAAATCGGCATTAGGACGTATATGTAAGTTTTTTCTACTGCTTGGAGTCTTTCGGTTTTTATAAGGTATCTTTTGTTTGTTTTTAACTCGCAATAGCTTGCTATTACTCATTAAAATGCAACCAAAATCTACACTTCTAAAACTCCGAAATCCTACCAAGCCCTAATGCCCGAATTGGGTTGAAACGCTTGGCAATGCGGGCGAGGATGTAGGCAGAGATAAGCAGCAGCACGATGGTGGCTGATGCTGGCACTGCAATCCAATAGGAGCAGAATAGGCCGAGCACAGAGCAGGTGAGGCTCACGGCGGCGGAGATTGCCATCATTGGGCGCAAGCGTATGGTAAACAGTTCGGCAATCATCTGAGGCATTGTGAGCAGCGACATGAGCAGCATGATGCCGATGAGGCGGATGGTGAGCACTATGCACACAGCTATCATCACCGTCATGGCCATATTGATGGCGTTGGCAGGCAGAGCCCGAGTGGTGGCGAAATCGCGGTCGAAGGCACACGACACTATCGGATGATAGAATGCGGTGAAAAACAGTAGCAAAATGGCGAGGAATATTGCAAACATCACGATGTCGGTGGTGGTGATGGTGAGCACGTTGCCAAAGAGAAACGAAGTGAGTTCGGGCACATAGCCGGGTGAGAGGAATATGAATATCGTGCCGAGAGCCATACCAAGCGCCCACACCACGCCGATGGCTGAGTCTTCGCGCACCTTATATCGATTAGCCATCCATTCCACGCCCACAGCCGATGCCACGGCAAACGCTCCGGCAATGGCAATAGGGTTGGCGCCAAGGTAGAACCCAAGGCCCAGTCCGCCGAAACAAGCGTGGGTGATGCCGCCGGTGATAAACACCATGCGTCGGCTCACCACATAAGTGCCTATGATGGCAGAGGCGAGGCTTACAAACATCACTCCTAGCAGAGCATGCTGAAAGAATGTGTAATTGAGTATGTCCATTTCAGGAAATTTTAGGGTGCAAATTTACAAAAATAACGCGGTAGAATGAAATTTACTGCAAATTCTGCGACTTCTGTTCGCGGATTTCTGCCACGAGCATGATAAGTTCGTCGTGTATTGGAGTAGGCAGCGTGATGCCACGCATTTGTATGCTTCGCGCCCAGCCAGCCACGTCGTCGCGTTGCAGTGTGTAGAGCACGTCGCGGAATTGTTCTATTTGTTCCTCGGTGTAGTCGTCGGCACCTGTGCCACGGTAATCATCGAGTTCTTGGTCGTCGTAATATACTATCTGGCTGCTGATGCCTTGTATCAGCGAATCTTTTTCGCACACCTCGTGCTGTCCGCAGCAACCCTCAGGTCTCTTAGGCTCTACAACGATATCTTCTTCGCCAGCCTTGGTGGTGGCACGGTGAAACGTATAGAGGATGATGCCTGTAATTACGGTAACGGCAAGAATGATTAATGCTCCTATCATAATGTAAATGTTATTTCGGTTGTTATTTCTGTTCGGTTATTGAAAATCCAGCCTGCTTGAGGTGCAACCAATAGTCGGGGTAGCTTTTGCTCACCACCTCGATGTCGTCGATGACGATGCCGGGGAAGCGCACAGCCGCCGGTGCGAAAGCCATAGCCATGCGGTGATCGCAGAATGTGGCGATGTGCGGATTGGTTTGTGGCTCAGTGGTCTCGCCGTTCCAACGCAGCGAGTAGTCGCTTTCAACGGTGATGACGAAGCCGAGTTTGGCGAGTTGCGATCGAAGCGCCTCAATTCGGTCGGTTTCTTTGATCTTTAGCGTTTGCAGCCCCGTGATGTGGAATGGGCGGTTGAGCAGGCAAGCCGTCACCACGATGGTTTGCGCTATGTCGGGGTTGCTTATCAGATTCATTTCGATGGGCGTGTTTGCAACGGGCTCGGTGCGCAGGTCAAGATAAGTGCCGCAAGAGCAGGATTGCACGCCAAAGGTCTCGAATAGTGGCAAAGCGGCGCTGTCGCCCTGCAGACTATTGGCAAATAGTCCCTTGAGCGAAATGCGCGATTGCGGCATCAAGGCTTGCATTTCTAGCCAATATGAAGCCGCCGACCAATCGCTCTCAATCAGGAAATCTGACGCGGAATATCGTGCGTTTTCGGGAATCTCCACTTCGCAGTCGTGCATCGTGGCATCTACGCCAAATTGCGCCATAAGTGCGAGAGTCATATCGATGTAAGGGCGTGAGATGATGTCGCCGGTGAGGCGTATGCGTCGGCAACCCTCGATGAGCGGAGAAATCATCAGAAGAGCCGAGATGTATTGCGAACTCACATTGCCGGGAATCTCCACAACCTCGGCATGCAGCCTTTTGCCTGTGATGCGTAGTGGCGGGAAATCGTCGTTGCCGAGATATTGGATAGATGCGCCACAGCGGCGTAAGGCGTCAGCCAAGATGCCGATGGGGCGTTGGCGCATGCGCTCACTGCCGTCGAGAGTCACTGTTCGGCCCTCTTGGGTGGCGAAATATGCGGTGAGAAATCGCATTGCGGTGCCTGCCGCACCGATGTTGACAACGTCGGCTGTTGACGAGAGAGCCTTTTGCATAGCATCGGTGTCGTCGCAAATAGCCACGTTGGTGAGATGCGATTGCACAGAGCACAGAGCATTGAGAATCAGAGCGCGATTGCTGATGCTCTTGGATGCTGGTAGGCTGATTTCTGCGATTGCCCGTGCGGGTGCTGTGAGTTGATAATTCATAATTTGCTAAAATTCTTCGATTAAATCGCGTTATTCGGCGATAAAATGGCGATACATAGTAGATTGCGAGTCGATGAGCACTTGGTGGCCGCGGCGCGAACCGTTGCAAATCACCACAAAACCGTAGTGCTTGTCGGGGTTGAAAAACATTGCGCTTGTTAAGCCGTAGGCGCCGCCGGTGTGGCCGGTGAGTTTCACGCCATTCACGTATTCATCGGTTTTTTCGAGCGCCAATCCATAGTGCTCGGCCGTGGGCGTGTGGTCGGCTTGCATTGCTTTAGCACTTGATTGCGAGATGATTCGCTTCGAATTAATCGGGCTTTTTCCGTAATTCATGTGCATGAGCATATATTTTGCGAGGTCGGGAGCGGTGATTTTCATGCCACCCGCAGGCGACATGCGCACGGTGGTAACCTCCATCTGGTAATCGTCGAGATTATCGATGATTTTGTAGGCTTGCGGTTGAGCCTCAAATTGTTTGCCGTCCCAAGCATAAAGCATGGCGCAACGATTGCGGTCGACCGAATTTACACAAAAACTACCGGTGATTTCGAGTGGATTAAGGATGTGATGTTCAACGTAGTGGTCAAACCGTTCGCCGCTCAGTTTCTCGATGATGATGCCGAGTAAGTTGAAATTGAGATTGCAATATTCATAACCTGTGCCAGGCGCATAAGTGTTGTAGCACTTGCGCCAGTTGGGGTTGGTGACAGGGTTGATGCAGTCGTAAGAGATATAGTAGCCTTCCGAGTCGTTGATGCTGCTTGTGTGAGAGAGAAGCATGCCCACGGTGATAGGGTTGTCGGGGTGGTTTGGGTTGCGTAGCGGGAAGTTGAGCAGAGTGGAAGCGTCGGTGTCGAGTGTCAGTTTGCCGGCATCCACCAGTGTCATGATAGCCGTTGCCACAAAAGATTTAGAAATAGAGGCTATTCTGAAAATGGTGTTTGTGGTGAGAGGTTGCAAAGTGTTGAGGTCCTTGTGGCCGAAAGCGTGAGTGTAAACAATCTTGTTGTCCTTCACCACGGCGAGGCTTAGGCCCACCACGTTGAGCGAGTCCATCATGTCGCGAATGTCGCTCTGGAATGCGCATTCATCGAAGTTTTTTGGCAATTCCGTAGATTCGGCAGCTGTGTAATGGCTTGTGGTAAGCACGATTGTGAGAAGAAATGCTACTAATTTTTTCATGTGCGTAGGGTGATTTTGTGATTTACAAAGATAAGAAAAAATTATATGATAGGGACTTTTTGTGATATTGGAAAACAGAGCGTGGGGATTTTTTGATGCTTCGGTGCTAATTGCTGAGAGGTAATTTTGCGGAAAAATCGAATAAAACAATGGAAAACACAGATGAAATGATGCGCTTGGCGCTTGCCGGCGTAGTGGTGGTTACGGAATATTTGCTAGTGCTGATGGCGGTTCTTGCCGACCTGTGGAGCGGCATCCGTAAGGCTCGGCAACGAGGAGAAGCCCGCCGCAGTGAGGCGTTGCGACGAACGGTGGCAAAACTGGGGCAGTATTACAACGTGATGTTGTCGCTCACGGTGGTGGATGCCATGCAGCTCGGGTTGATGTGCTATGTGAGGGTGGCTTGCCAGTGGAATGCGCCGATTCTGCCTGTGTTTACGGTGTTTGGCGCTTTGGGAATAGCGGCTATTGAGGTGAAAAGTATCTATGAGAAAGCCGAGCAAAAGACGCAGAATGATATGGCAAAGGCCGCCTCGATGATGCTTGCCGCACTGCAGAAAATCAACGATAAAGAACTATTAAATAAATTGCAAAAGAAACTATGAAACACTTTAAATTGAAGGAATTCGTCGATTCTCCCACGGCTGCGTGTCTGGGAATCGACAATACGCCTGATGCCGCCGCGGTGGACGCGCTTCGCAGGCTGGCGGAGAATGTGCTTGATCCGCTGCGCGAGGCATTAGGGATGCCGATATATGTCAACAGCGGTTATCGCAGCCCGCGGCTGAATGCGATGGTGGGCGGCGTGAAAACTAGTCAGCACCTAAAGGGTGAGGCCGCCGACATTACTACTGGCACAAGGGATGGCAACATCAATCTGTGGCGAACGCTAAAGCGACTGCGCTTGCCCATCGATCAAGCCATCAATGAGCACGGCTATGCTTGGATACATGTGTCGTATTCGTCGAGGCATAGGCGAGAATATTTAACCCAAATCGGCCATTAGGCCGTAATTGTAAGATTTTTATACTGCTTGGAGTCTTTCGGTTTTTATAAGGCATCTTTTGTTTGTTTTTAATTCGCAATAGCTTGCTATTACTCGTTAAAAAGCAATCAAAATCTGCGCTTCTAAAATTCCGAAATCCTTCCAAGCCCTAATGACCGAACTGGGTCTAACGAAATAAAAAATGAATGATACCATGAAAAAACACAAATTGGAGAATGTGCCGTGTGTAGCCACGGGCGAGGATTTGAGGGTGCTTCAGGCTGCGTATAAAGCATGGCTTGCCGGAAGTGCTTTCCGAGACAATCGAAATAGGAATAAGGCGTACACCTATGGGCGGCAGTGGGGCGACATTATGACCGATGAATTGGGCAATGCAATCACCGAAGCCGAGAATATGCGAAACCGTGGTTGCCAACCCATTACCAACAATCTGATTCGCCAGATGGTGAAGACCGTGATAGGTAGGTATCGCACGAAGCGAATGACCGAAAAATGCGATAAATCCGTTGAAAACGTGTATAAAAGCAATATGCTCGACGAGTTGGATAGCCGCGCGCTGGAGGAATTCCTGATATCGGGGTGCGTGGTGCAGCGCATAGATGTGGATAGCGAAATCTTCGGTGAATCCGTGCGAGTGGACAATGTCAACCTTGATAAGTTCTTTATGAACAGGATGGTGGATGCGCGGGCTTATGATGACGAGATTGTGGGGCAGTTGCACGACTTGAATGTGGCAGACCTGCTGCGAAAGGTGGCGCGAGGCGACCGTGGTAGGGCCGAGACTATCCGCCGCATCTATGGGGCGGACGTTGACAGGCGGGGCGACGATTTCATCGCAGCAATTGGCGCAAATTCGCCCGGCGGAGTGGATTTTTGGCGAGCTGAGGGCGACAGATGTCGAGCCATAGAAGTTTGGACGCTTGAGAGTTGCGAGGTGCTTGTGTGCCATTGCCTAAGTGATGCCCAATTGATAGTGGTGCCTTATCGAAGCGCCGAGGCAAGGCGTATGGAAGCCGACAAGGGCGTGGCAACGCGATGGGATATCGCAAAGGAGTGGCATTGCCGATGGTTTTCGCCGATGGGCGATTTGCTAAGCCATTACCGCACGCCATATCGCCACGGCAGCCACCCGTATATGGTGAAAATGTATCCGATGATCGATGGCGAGATACACTCGCTGGTGGAAGATGTGATTGCCAACAGAAATTCGTGAATCGGCTTATCACGATGCTCGACCACATGATGAAGACATCAGCCAAGGGAGTGCTGTTATTTCCCGTAGACTCGATGCCAGAGGGATTCACATGGCGCGACATACGCAAGGTGTGGGCGTCGGCCGACGGAGTGTTGCCATTCTCTGAGCGCGACAGCGATGCCAAGCCAGAGCAGATAGTGGGCAATGCCAGCAATCTTGGCGCCTACGAGATGATAAATCTGCAGATGAAGCTGTTTGAATATGTGTCGGGTGTGAACGGGTCGCTTCAGGGCCGACATCAGCAGGGTACAAACTCCACCCGACTATATGAAAGTGAGGTGGACAACGGTGAAATCGCCATAAGCGATTTGATACTTACTTTCGCATCGTTTGTGCAGATGCGTGACCGAAAACTTCGATTAATTCGATGAAAAAGGGCGGCGTCACTGTGATAGTGGCACCGCCCTTGAGTGTTATGTGTGTTTTTACTTATTGCTTGAGAAATACTTCTTTGCCTCGCGACGAACCACTGGCGCCAAGCGTAGCAACGCGAACATCGTAGGGATAGACATCAGCGCAAATGCGAGGTCCATCACAGCCACCACGGTGTCGAGGGTGACGATGCATGAAACCACAATCATTGCCAGATAGAAGTATTCGTAGTATTTGCCGTTTTCCACACCGAAGAGGTAGCCAGTACACTTTGTGCCGTAGTAGCTATATGAGAACATTGTTGAGAATGCGAAGAACAGCACGTTAATCATCAGCAGGTATTGTCCGACGTGAGGAATCAGTGTGCCGAATGCGCCTAAAGCAATATACAAGCCCTTGATGCCCTCCACGTCAAGATAGTTGCGAGCCATAAGGATAGGTATGGCAGTGAGAGTGCACACAAGACCTGAGTCGATGGCAGGGCCGAGCATTGCCACAAGACCCTCGCGCACAGGTTCGGCATTCTTGCTTGCACCGTGCATCAGAGTAGCAGTACCCACACCGGCTTCGTTGACATACATTGCGCGGCGTGCACCGATAATTGCCACGCCTGCCAGTGCGCCGATGCCAGCATCAAGATTGAATGCGCCGTGGAATATGTCGGCAAACACTTGTGGTAGCAAATCAATGTTCATCACTATGGCAACGCCCACAAGCAAGAAGTAGAGCGACACCATGAGAGGAACAATCTTGGTGGCAATATGAGAAATGCGAGTGATGCCGCCGAGCATCACTGCCGCCACCGGAATCACGATAATCACACCGATGATGCCACGCAGTTGCCAAGTGTTCTCGAGGTGAAGGTATGGTTCGGTGATCACAGTAATCAGCGACTCGGTGAGCTGGTTGGCTTGCATCACGCAGAGGCAGCCAATCATGGCTACTGCACAGAAAAATTTTGCAAGGGGCTTAAGGCGAGGGCTGATTCCCTCGGTGAGGACGTACATCGGTCCGCCCTGCACATTGCCCTTGTTGTCCTTACCTTTATACATAATGGCGAGAGTGCCCTCGAAAAATTTGGTAGCCATACCGAAGAGTGCGCTCACCCACATCCAGAATATTGCGCCAGGGCCACCCATAGCGATAGCGATAGCCACGCCGGCAATGTTGCCCAAGCCCACGGTGCTGCTGATGGCACTCATCAATGCCTGAAAACTGCTTATCTGGCCTTCGCCTGTCTGCTTGCCGCGCAAGGAGTGGATGGCGCGGCGCGTGTAGCGCAAAGGCACGCAGCCAGAATATATAAATAGAAATAATCCACCTCCAATCAACCAAATGAAGAGTGGGTAACCGCATACAAAGTCAGTGACTGTAGATAACGCGTACTGAAGTGTGTAAAAAAATTTCTCCATCTTTAATCCTTTATATATTTATATACTTGATTTGTTAAGCCCATGCCTTACGTGTCTGCATACTTTAATGTCAAGAGCCGGACTTTTGGTTTAACGTGATTGCAAAGGTAGTAATAAAAATTTGGAAATAAAAAACTATGGGACTAAAGTGGACCATTATGGTAACGATAACGGAAGAAATAGTGACTTTTTTAAAGCGAAAAAGACTGCGAAACGGCAAAATGTAAACAAAAGCAGGAAAATAATTACAAAATAATAGTAAAATTGTTTATGTAATAGAAAAATGTATTATCTTTGCCCTTGTGAAAGTAATAAATGAAACTAAAAACAATAAAACATTAGCAATATGACACTGATAATCCCTAAGAAGTATAAGCAGAAACTTCTGCCAGAAACCACCGAGGTGGCAATCAAGAAAATCAAAGATACGTTTCAGGCCAAGCTTGCTGCTGCGCTCAATCTGCGCCGTGTCACAGCCCCACTGTTTGTGCTCAGCGGAACGGGTATCAACGACGACCTCAATGGCGTGGAGCATGCCGTGTCGTTTCAGATAGATGCTATGGAAGGCCGCCGCGCCGAAGTGGTGCACTCGTTGGCTAAGTGGAAAAGAATGAAACTTGGCGCTTACGACATTGCACCTGGCTATGGACTATATACCGATATGAATGCCATCCGCACCTTTGAGGATCTCGACAACCTGCATTCGCTCTACGTTGACCAATGGGACTGGGAGCAGACGATATGCCGAGCCGACCGCACGCTCGATTATCTGAGGAAAACGGTGGAGAAGACATATGGCGCCGTGCGCGAAACCGAATGGGCGATATACGAGAGATTTCCTCACATCACTCCTCGTTTGCCTGAGAAAGTGACGTTTATTCATAGCGAAGAATTATTGCAGATGTTTCCTGATTGCGATGTCAAGGAGCGCGAGGCAAGGATTGCTAAGAAATATGGTGCGGTGTTTGTGATTGGTATAGGCAATCCTCTGAGCAATGGCGAGCCGCACGACGGACGCGCTCCCGACTACGACGATTGGATTTCTGAGAACGAAGACGGTTTCTACGGACTGAATGGCGACCTGATATTTTGGGATAGCGTGCTTGAGACGCCGTTTGAACTATCGTCGATGGGCGTGCGTGTGAGCGAGGAAAGCCTCGTGAAGCAATTGCGCTTGCGTGGCTGTGAGGAACGTTTGCAGTTGGGTTTCCACAAGATGCTCATGTCGGGCGAACTGCCTTATTCTATCGGCGGAGGCATCGGGCAGAGCCGTTTGTGCATGTTCTTGTTGCAGAAAGCGCATATCGGCGAGGTTCAAGCCAGCATCTGGCCAGAGAGCCAAGTGGAAGAGTGCCGCAAGCACGGCATCTTGCTGATGTGATGTTTCATTCCGAAATTCTGTCAAGCCCTAATGCTCGAATTGGGTTTTCCTGATCGGAATAAAAAAGTTAGAATTTTTTTAGTGTGGCTCGTGCCAGTCGTCAAAGAGGGTGGAAACCCATCCTGATGGCTGGCACGAGGTGTTTTTTTGTTGTGTGGGTGTAAAAGGCCTTTTTCGCCTGAAACAAAAATAATTATGGTAAAGAATGGGTGTGCTATTGCAAGAAATGGGAAAAAGCAGTAACTTTGCAGTCCCAAAAAACAAATATTACTAACCTATGTGGAAAAATTTGGCTGCTTGCAACCACATTAAAAAATGCTAAAACTGCAATCCTCGATACTACAACAATCCAGATTGCTTATTGAATTTTAGCGTTTTTCCACTTTAAAACAAATTGGAAAAATGAAGAATTATTTATTTACTTCAGAATCTGTTTCAGAAGGTCATCCAGACAAAGTGGCTGACCAAATCTCTGATGCTATTCTCGACAAGTTACTCGCCTACGACAAGGATTCGAAGGTGGCAGTAGAAACAATGGTAACCACTGGTCAGGTGGTGATTGCCGGTGAGGTGCGCTCTGAGGCGTATATCGACCTTATGGATGTTACTCGTGGCGTGATCAACCGTATTGGCTACAACAAGGCAGATTATAAATTCGACGGCGCTTCGTGCGGCGTGCTTTCGGCTATTCATGAGCAAAGTGGCGATATCAACCAGGGCGTGGTGCGCGAGACTGCCGAAGAGCAGGGCGCTGGCGACCAAGGTATGATGTTTGGCTATGCTTGCAGCGAGACGCCTAATTTGATGCCGCTCACACTCGACCTTTCGCACCGTATCTTGGTGGAATTGGCCAACATTCGCCGCGAAGGTAAGTTGATGACATATTTGCGTCCTGACTCAAAGAGCCAAGTGACTGTGGAGTATGATGGCGAAACTCACAAGCCAGTGCGCATCCACACTATCGTGGTGAGCACACAGCACGATGAGTTTGTTGATCCTATCAACGACACTGTGGCAGCACAGAAGCGTGCCGACAAGATAATGCTCGACAATATATATAGTGATGTGAAGTACATCCTTATGCCACGCGTTAAGGCGTCGTTACCAGCCGACATTCAAGCACTCTTCGACGACAAGATTATCTATCACGTCAATCCAACCGGCAAGTTTGTGATTGGTGGCCCTAACGGCGACACCGGTCTCACTGGTCGCAAGATTATTGTTGACACCTATGGTGGCCGTGGCGCACACGGTGGTGGCGCGTTCTCTGGTAAGGACCCAAGTAAGGTTGACCGTTCGGCAGCCTATGCTGCTCGCCACGTGGCAAAGAATGCTGTGGCAGCAGGCGTTGCTGATGAGATGCTCGTGCAGGTGGCTTACGCCATCGGTGTGGCTCGTCCTGTTAGCTTCTTCGTTAACACCTACGGCACAAGCCATGTGAATATGACCGACCAAGAGATTGCCGACCGTCTAAACGAATTGTTCGATATGACCCCTTATGGCATTGAGAAGCGCTTGAAGCTTCGTGCTCCTATCTATGAGGAAACCGCTGCGTATGGTCACATGGGTCGTGAGCCACGCACTGTGGTGAAGCACTTCACTTCGCGCTACAATGGTGCAACGAGCATCGATGTTGAGGTGGAACTCTTCACTTGGGAGAAGCTCGACTATGTTGATAGCGTGAAGGCCGCATTCGGTCTTTAATCCCAAATTGGGCTTCGGTAGCCCAGTATAAAAAGAAATCTCGCTGTAACTGCGATTATATGGTTAATGGTTTGCCCGAAAAGGCAGGCTCTATGATTCGGAATGTTTCGATAGATAAACCCAAATCAGTCATTAGGCCGTATATGTAGAATTTTTTCTACTGCTTGGTGTCTTTCGTTTTTTATAAGGCATCTTTTGTTTTGTTTTTAATTCGCAATAGCCTGCTATTACTCATTAAAAAGCAATCAAAATCTGCGCTTCTAAAATTCCGAAACTCATCCAAGCCCTAGTGGCCGAATTGGGATAAATCGAGGTGTTCCGAATTTTTTTGTGCGAAACGCGTGTTTTGTGTAAAAAAGTCTGTAATTGGGTGGTTTTATTGTTAAGTAAAGTTAAATAGATGAATTTTGTGCTGTAAAATTATGTTGTATAACATATTTTGTATACCTTTGCATCAAGTTTTTATGGTATTTAGATTTTAAGGAAATCATAAGTCGTGAGACGATATGATTTTATCTCAAAAAGGTTTAGTTTTAAGGTTTATGTTTATAGCCTTCTATAGGCTGAAAGAAGATCTTCTGCGGGACGCAGGGGATATTTTTTTTATATACCTATATGAACTCGCAAATCACAGAGTTGTATTATGTGTCGCGCAGGCGACGAATTTTTTTTCACGCAGATAGACGCAGATTCGGCAGATTTTTTTTGATTTGGTGACGATGGATTTTATCAGCCAGAGCGGTGGAACCGCTTTGGCGGGTGTTGTCCAGTCAATCGTGACTGATGGTGATTATCAGCCTCTCCGAGGCTGGGTTGGTGGGGCGTGCCGCACATCAAACAATTCCGCTTCGCTCCATAAGTCAACCCAAATCAGTCATTAGGACGTATATTTTGAAATTATTTCTACTACTTGAAGTCTTTCGGTTTTTATAAAGCATCTTTTGATTGTTTTTAATTCGCAATAGCTTGCTATTACTCGTTAAAAAGCAATCAAAATCTGCACTTCTAAAACTCCGAAATACATTCAAGTCCTAATAACCGAATTGGGTTTGATGCTAAACATAAGGCAACGTCTCCGACGTTTGTTGCATCGGAAGTCGAAAAATCAGCGTAAATCTGCGGGGCGGCATCATTGTTTTTCGTCTGGGGAGGGCGATGCGGTGTAGGTGGATTCTGATTCGGCGGCGATGTCGTAGTTGAGGTTGTAGTCTTCTTCGGTGGGGTAGGCGCTCACTGGTTTCGCATTGGCTGAAGAGAGTAGGTTGAGCGTGTTGAGCAGACGTTGCAGTGTGTCGTCGGCAAGCGATTTAGAGAGTTGGCATTCCCATATCACAATCACCATCCATCCGTCGGCCTCAAGCAGGTTGTGGTCGCGCAAATCTCGTTCGCGGTTTCGGCTGATTTTGTCGAACCAGAACTTGCGGTTGCTTGCAGGCAGAAAGCTCCGGCACGAATGACCGTGCCAAAAACAACCATTTACAAATATCACGGTGCGTAGTCGCCGAATGACGATGTCGGGGTGGCCGGGCAGTTGCTTTGTGTGCAGACGGTATCGGTAGCCATTATGCCACAAGAATCGCCGAACCAACATCTCGGGGCGTGTGTTTTTGCTGCGGATGTGGCTCATGCAATTGTGTCGTTGTTGTGGAGTCATTTTGTCTGCCATACACAAAAGTAATGATAAAACGTTGTATTGCAAAATAATATAGGCCTCGCATCCCTGCGAAGCCTATATTAACCTTAATCTTAATTTAATACTATGAAAAACACGATACAAAGATAGCGATTATCGGTCAATACAGCACGCTTTATGGTCTAATTTATTTTTTTTTAACTAAAACATTTTGCCGATTTTGCCAGAAAAAATGTGACATCGGTGAAGAAAAAAGCGTTTTGCGAGGGGCGAGGGGCGAAAAATGGCGACAGGTTTGATATTATGGGTTTTTTATAGTAATTTTGCAGCGAGAGAAGTTGCGTAGAGGATTGATTTATAGCCTAATTGCAATTCTCTCTTTTTTATGGTATTAACGAAAGAAACTTGAAGAATATGTCAGAAATAAAGAATTTGCTGTTCGACCTTGGCGGTGTGGTGGTTACCATCGACCGCAACCGATGCGTGAAAGCGTATAACGAAGCTGGTATGCCAGATGCCGATGAGATGCTCGGCGTGTATAAGCAAAGCGGCATATTCCTGCAGTTGGAAGAGGGTCGTGTCACTCCACAGCAATTTCGCGAAGAGATGCGCAAGCATTTCACCTGCGAGGTGAGCGACGAGACAATCGACAATTGCTTCAAGCAATTCTTGATAGGCATTCCATTGCCACGCCTCAGAGCGTTGGAGCAACTGAAGGAGCACTATCGCATCTACATTCTTTCTAATACCAATGCAATCATGTTTGAGACCACAATCCGCGATTTCTTTAAGGGCGATGGCCACGAATTGGAATACTATGCCGACGATTATGTGGTGTCGTATGAAGAACTCTGCTGCAAGCCAGATGAGAAGATTTTCCGCCGTTGTGTGGAGAAATTCGGCATCAAACCTGAGGAGACGTTGTTTTTCGACGATGGTCAGGTGAACTGCGACGCTGCAGCTAAGTTGGGTTTTGCCACACATTGTGTGAAGCCAGGCACTGAGTTCTATGAATATTTCTATAATAAATAAGAGAGTCCAGCCGATTTAGAGATAAATGAAAATACTCACCCAACCGCAGCGCGATGGCAACGTGGCAATGGCCGCCACAATAGGTATGTTCGATGGTATGCACCTCGGGCATCGTTGCTTGCTTGATTCGCTGAAGAGTGAGGCGAAGCGTCGCGGACTTGCCACAGCAGTGGTGACCTTTCGCGATCATCCTCAGAATGTGCTCTATGGCGGCAATCTGAGGTGGATATGCACGCTTGATGACCGCATCCGTTGCCTTGAGGCGCAGGGTGTGGATTATCTGATACTGATGGACTTCACCAAGCAGCTGGCTTCGCTCGATTCGAAGCAATATATGGAGATGCTGCGCAACGATTATGGAGTGCAGGCTCTTGTGGTGGGATTTAATCATCATTTCGGACACAATCGCAAGGATGGATTCGACTGCTATTGCAAGCAGGGCAGTGAGATAGGCGTTGATGTGGTGAAAGCCACCGAGTATGCCGGCGAATTGGCGCCAGTGAGTTCGTCGATTATCCGCGAAATGATAGCGGAGGGCGATGTGGAATCGGCCGCCAAGCGACTTTGCCACCCTTTTTGCATCAGTGGCACTGTGGTGCATGGCAAAAAGAACGGGCGCAAGATGGGCTTCCCAACGGCCAATGTGGGCGAATATTCGTCGCAGATAGTGATGCCACCAAGGGGCGTGTATGCGGCATTGGCAAGCGTGGATGGTGGAGCATGTCTGCCAGCTATGGCCAATGTGGGCGTTCGTCCTACGCTGCACGATGGCGATGCACTGAGCGTTGAAGTGAATATTCTTGATTTCGACGAGGATATTTACGGCAAGCCATTCACGGTGTATCTGCTGAAGCACTTGCGTGAGGAGCGCCAGTTTTCATCGCTCGATGCTCTGAAGCAGCAGTTGACGGCCGACAGGGATATTGCGAGAGAGTATATTAAGAACCAAAATATTTAAACCCTATAGAATAAATGGAAATTATAAATTTTGCCAATGAGCATTCGCTCGTGGGCCAATTCTTGAGAGAGATGCGTGATGTGAACACGCAGAACAACCGCCTGGTGTTTCGCAACAACATTCACCGCATTGGTCAAGCGATGGCTTACGAGATTTCAAAGCGCCTTAATTACAGACCTGTGAAAACACAAACATGTCTCGGCGTAGCAGATGAATATGAGATTGCCGACCGCGTGGTGGTTGCCACCATCTTGCGTGCCGGACTACCTATGCACGAGGGATTCCTCACGTTCTTCGACAAGGCCGACAATGCGTTTGTATCGGCTTATCGCCAATATCGCGATGGAAGCGACGAATTTGACATTCACACCGAGTATATTGCGTCGCCACGCTTGGACGACAGCGTGCTTTTGCTCGTAGATCCTATGCTTGCCACAGGTTCGTCGATGGAAGTTGCCTATAAGGCGCTTCTTGCTAAGGGTACACCAAAGCACATCCACATTGCAGCTGTGATAGCGTCTAAGCAAGCCATCGATTTTGTTAAGGCTCATTTCCCAGAAGAAAATACTACTGTGTGGGTGGGCGCTATCGACCCAACGCTCAATGCGCACTTTTATATCGTGCCTGGTCTTGGCGATGCTGGTGACTTGGCATTTGGTGAAAAGGAATAAACCCAGATTCTGGATTCGGTAATCCAGAGGGAAAGAAAATTTCGCTGCAACTGCGATTATACGGTTAATAGTTTGCCCGAAAAAGGCAGACTTTGTGATTCGGAATGTTTCGATAGAGTAATTGAGGCATTCCTAATTTTTTTGTGCGAAATGCTGATTTTGTGTAAAAAAGTCTGTAATTGGGTGGCTTTATTGTTAAGCAAGGTTAAATAGATGATTTTTGTGCTGTAAAATTATGTTGTATAACATATTTTGTATACCTTTGCATCAAGTTTTTATGGTATTTAGATTTTAAGGAAATCATAAGTCGTGAGATGATGTGATTTATCTCAAAAAGGTTTAGTTTTAAGGTTTATGTATAAAGCCATCTAAAAGGCTGAAAGAAGATCTTCTGCGAGACGCAGAGGATATTTTTTTATATACCTATATGAACTTTTTACGTATTATCCCAAATCAGTCATTATGACGTATATTTTGAAATTATTTCTACTACTTGGAGTCTTTCGGATTTTATAAGGCATCTTTTACTTGTTTTTAACTCGCAATAGCCTGCTATTACTCATTAAAAAATCAATCAAAATCTGCACGTCTAAAATTCCGAAATCTATTCAAGCCATAATGCCCGAATTGGGTTTGTGCTAAATATAAGGCAACGTCTTCGACGTTGTTGCATTGGACATCTGCACTTACAGCGCGAAAATAATCCCGTCGTTTGGGGAAACGAAAAAGAGGCAAAACCCAGTGGATGGGCTTTGCCTCGTGATGATATTCTGTAAAATTATGTCTACAGATGATTAGTTGCAGCCGCCATTGCAACCGCTGCAGCTACCGTCCTCAGATGAGCCGCAACCGCTGCAGCCACCGCAACCGCCGTGTGATGGGTTGCGTTCTTCGTCGGTAGAGTCGCGCACCTCAAGCACAGTGCCAGAATATTTCACGCTTTCGCCTGCGAGAGGGTGGTTGAAGTCCATCACCACTTTGTCGTCGCCAACGTGAGTTACCACGCCTTGCACGCGATGGCCTTGTTCGGTCATCATAGGCACTACGTTGCCCACCTTGATGGTTTCTGCGTCAAATTTGCCGTCAACCACAAAGATTGATTTGTCGAGGCTCATAATCATGTCGGGGTTGTTTTCGCCGAAAGCTTCAGCAGGTTGAAGCACGAACTCAAAGTTTTCGCCCTTCTTAAGGCCCTCTATGCGCTTAGCAAAGCCTTCGATCATGCCTTGCTCCAAGCCGTAAACGAAGCGGTCTGGCGAAGTTGTGGGGAATTCGTGCATCAAATCGTCGGTTGAGCCGTCGGTGGTAAACACCTTGTAAGCAAGTTCTACATACTTGCCAAATTTTATTTCTTCCATTTATTTTCTTGTTATATAGTTATTATTCCAAAATTTTGCACCGCAAAGGTATGCAATTAGCGTGAGATTACGAAATTATATGGTGTTTGTAAAACAAAAATATGCGAATGTTTCACAACATCCGCATAGAGTAAAACATTAAAAATCTAATCCTATGAAAAAACTTATTGCAAAGGTAAGGACGTTTTTTAGATAAGCAAAATATTTTGTTAAAATGTTTTATAAATTAACTATAGATTTGTTAATGTGCTACGCAAGGCGATGGCTTTTTGGGTGTAATCTGCGAGGGAGGGAATGCCATGAGAAGATAAATTGTTGATTGCTGCGTGCTGAGAAAAGTTGAGTTTTCGCAAAAAATGCGTAAATTCGTGATAGAAAAAATAATTTTTCCCGAACTGCAATTGATGAACCTATGGATAAATTTGAACTCAATATATTGGGCTGTGGGTCGGCCACTACATCGCTAAGGCACATGCCCACCAGTCAGGTGCTTAACATTCGCGATAACCTGTTTATGATAGACTGTGGCGAGTCGGCACAACTGGCTATGCTTCGCCAAAGGCTGAAATTTGTGCGGCTGAATCACATTTTCATCAGTCACTTGCATGGCGATCACTGCTTCGGGTTGCCTGGGTTGCTGTCGACGCTCGACTTGCACGGACGCACCGGTCCGCTCACCATCCATATCAACGCAGATGGCGCGAAGCATTTCGGCGATTTCTTTGATTTTTTCTTGAAGAAATGTTCCTATAAGATAGAGTTTGATGTGCTTGGCACGCGCAAGGCTGTGATTTATGAAGACGATGCCATCACCGTCACTGCAGTGCCGCTGAAGCATCGTGTGCCCACCATGGGCTTTGTGTTTGCCGAGAAGCCGAAGTTGCGCCATGTGCGAGGCGATATGGCGAAATTTTATAATGTGCCAGTGTATATGCTTGGCAATCTGCGCCGTGGCGAAGATTTTGTTACTCCCGACGGGCAGACCATACCCAATGCCGTGCTCACCACCGATGCCGACCCAAGCATCAGTTATGCCTACTGCAGCGACACGGCCTATTCGCCACGATTGATAAGCATGCTCGACCATCCCACTTGGCTCTATCACGAAGCCACCTATGGCGATGAATATGCGGCGCTTGCCAAGAAGCGTGGACACAGCACTGCACGCGAGGCGGCGATAGTGGCGCGCGAGTCGGGCGCAGGAAATCTGATATTGGGCCATTTCTCTAAGCGCTACACCGATGAGCGGCTTGCCGAGGCTCAGCAGGAGTTTTCGGGGCGCGTGTTGCTTGCCAATGAGGGGATGAAGGTGGATTTAACCCAAATCGATCATTAGGCCGTATATGTGAAAATTTTACTGCTTGGTGTCTTTCGGTTTTTATAAGGCATCTTTTGCTTGATTTTAATTCGCAATAGCCTGCTATTACTCATTAAAAATCAATTAAAATCTGCACTTCTAAAAATTCGAAATTCAACCAAGCCCTAATGCCCGAATTGGGTTGACCCAAATTTAATCCGATTCTAAAAAAAAGGTGTTTTTTGCGGGAATTGATTGGCGCGTAGAGATTTGCGGCAGAGGAAAATGGTTGCATTCGGTGGCGGAGAGAATTTTTTTTCGCGATGGTGCAACTTTTTTCATACGTTGCTGCGTCTAACCAGTGAAATCGGTAAGCCCGTAGCAAGCCGATTCAATAGAGAAAAGTTAATCTAAAATATACATCTAATAAAAAAATGATATGAAAAAGTTTCTTGTAATGGCAGTGGTGGCGGCAGCGATGAGTGGTGCAAGTGCAAAAGCTGTCAATAGTGTAGTGTTTAGTGGCGACACCATCGTAGTGGTTGATGGTGGCGACACCACAAGGGTGGCTGGAGCAGCCTCAGTACTGAAGGAGGTTGCAAAGATAAAAGATGAGGTCAATTCTCCACTTGTCGGTCGTGGTTCTGGCGATGGCGATGTTGATGTGTTCGACGATGGCGAAGATAGTGAATATTACGAAAACCTTGAGCGGTCTCAGGCGAGAAATCAAGAGTTCCGTATGGTGGGCATGGTGATGTTTATAGTGTGCACAACAATTGTAGTGTTGGTGTTTGTGTGCTTACTGTTCTTCTTCTTGCATCGCCGCAGAAAATATAGAGTGATGGAGAAAGCGATCGAAAACAATTACGAGATGCCAGCATCGCTCTCGGGTGTATACCCTCAAGCGCAACCTATAGAACCGAATTATCAGGCGGTGTATCCAGATCCAGCATCTATGCCATGCCCAGAGGCACAACCAGGCTGTGACGCTACCGCCGATGGTGCGCAAGGTGCTGCCGAGCAAGGTGCGCCAGTGCCGCCATATAATATGCCACGTCCGCCGTATTGTGGCGATGGACGCATGGGGCAGCAGAATGTGCCAGGTCAATACAATCTGTCGAATTTCCGAAACAGCGTGAGTTGGCTGGTTGTGGGCATGATAGGAAGTTTTGTATCGATTAGTGCTATAGCCTCACAGTTCTTATTTTGCGTGTTTATGATTCCTCTGATTGTGGGACTTGTGAAGATGATAAACGAATTCCTGAATCAACGCAGCCGTGTGGAATATGAGAAGTGGCAGATGCAACAACGCTATTACACTGGCTTCGCGCAGAAAGATAATGCCGCTAATCAAAACCAAGATGGTGGTGTGACACCTCCTCCATTTAAGGGCGGAAATAACGAGGACATCTAATCAAACTGATATATTAATGTGACGGGAATGTGCAGAAGACGCAAAACGTGGACTTCTGCACATCGCGGCATCGACAGAATAAGCTGTAAGAAAGACAATGTTGACGAGAGTTGAAGAACTGAAATTGATATCGCAGGTGGCGCTGAGCGACAACCGCAGGGCTTTTGCTCGGCTGGTTGACGCTTATCAGAGCACTGTGCGAGGTTTCTTTCTCAACCTTACGGCTGGCGATTATGCCCTTAGCGACGACCTTTCGCAGGAAACTTTTTTGAAGGCATACACCAATATTCGATCGTTTAAGGGTCTGTCGAAATTCAAGACGTGGCTTCTGCGCATAGCGTACAATGAATTTTACTCGTATGTGCGCAAGCAGCGCGAGGATCGTGAAGAGGAGGGCGAGAATGTGCCAGACGAGCTCACTCGCGACGAAGAGGCCAATGATGCTCGCATGGATGTCTACACTGCAATGCGGGCGCTCACCGAGATGGAGCGAACGGTGATAACCCTCTATTTCATCCAGGATTTGCCGATAAAGAAGGTGGTGGAAATCACAGGGCTCCCCGAGGGAACGATAAAAAGCCACATTTCGCGAGGCAAGAGCAAGATGGCTCGAGTGCTGCGTCCGCAATCAAATGGATGAAAAGATTTGGAGTTTAGATGTAAAAAGGCTAATTTTGAATAAAGTTATGAAGAAAAGCAAGGAAGACATAGAATTTATGCAGCTGTTGCAAGACAACACGCCAAAGCCTAACGAGAACCCATGGTTCACCCGTAAGGTGATGAACAGATTGCCATATAGGCAGTCTACCGCATCGCTGTGGGTGACGATTATCGGGTACGGGCTTTGTGCCGTGATAGGTGCATTTTGCTGGGGCATTTTTTTCGGGAGTCTCGATTATGATATGATCACCAAGGGCGATGGATTGATGTTTTTGGCGATGTTGGCGTTCTCGGGATATCTAATCTTTATGGCCATTCGTGGGGCAATAAAGCATAGCGATAGAATGTGAGAGCGTTTTTCCTTGAAAAAAGTTGATTTTTTTTGAAAACATAATTACGTTGAGGAATAGGCGTTTAACGGATTAATCGTTAAAAATGTTACAGAAGCAGCGAAAATAATTGGTGAAAAAATTTGCAGAATTAAAAATTGTTCGTAACTTTGCACTCGCAATCGGGAAACATCGATTGACAACGAAACACTGGTGCGGTAGTTCAGCTGGTTAGAATACATGCCTGTCACGCATGGGGTCGCGGGTTCGAGTCCCGTCCGCACCGCAGTGGAGAGAGGAGATGAGCAACAATTCGAGAAAGCAATTTCTCAGTTGCTCATTCTTTTTTGTATATATGCCTAATCTCCAATCCCCCATAAATGTAAACTTTCGAAATCTCTCGCAGATGCCGCGGATTACCCAGAATTTTTTTGATTTGGTGACGATGGGTGTTGCCCATGCGGATGATTTGATTTCACGCAGATGCCGCGGATCAAAAGTTTTTTTATTTTAGTGAAGATGTATACCATATGCCGGTAGGGACGTTGGCATGCCACGTCCGCACCCGAATGGCGTTTATTATATTGATTATCATTACATTATGCAGACACAGCACTGCCGCGTCCATACCCCATAGTCCATCCAAATCCAACTAAATCTGCGGAATCTGCGAGAACTTCCTACCAACACAGATGCGATGCCACCCGCCAGAGCGGTGAAGCCGCTCGTCTATGGGTAACCGCTTGCAAGCGAGCGCAGCGAGTCTGCTGGCGGTGAACGATGCTGCCACCCACACCCGCTCGGCGTGCCGAAGGTACGCATCCATATATCGGAAGTCCGAAGAAATTACTACTTTTGCTCATCGTTATTGACGGTTTGTTTGGCGACACCCTAAATAACCATTTTCGGCAGATTCCCGCAAATAGAATACGCTCCTGATTTTTTACTGGACAACAATAATACGATCGAGTGAGGGGCTGTGTCAAAATGAAAGTTTTGATGCAGACCCTTTAAGGTGAGTTAGAATTAGTAAAATGCAAGGCACTGAGGATGAGACCAACAGGAGTTGACTGATGTAAATGACTGAGGTCTAATTCCGAAAGTAACGCAGCAGTTTGCAATTATGACACACCTTTTTCACGTGATGGTTTTTTATATTTCCTTTACTACAAAACACATCTTTACAAAAAAATCCTTATATTTTCATAATGAGTGGCAATAGTATTATTGTCACACCGGACATATTAGTACACTAAAGAAGCGTTATGCTTATCTTATTGATGAAAACCTGAGAAATTTTCAAAATGAGCGAAGATAGCATAGTGGTTCTCACGCATAGCGTGGACTGCTATTTCTACATCTGCTCATTAGGTTTTCTCAGGACCTCATCAAAAGACGTGGCTTAGCAGCACCACGCTTTCTTTATTACCGATTATTGGGTGCTGAAAATATAAAACAATAAAAACTTAACGACATGAATCAGTACAAGACTATCGAAGAACTTAAAAAAGCCATTTCTGATTATAGTAATAATCATCAAGAAATTCCGACAGAATTAATAAATCAAATCGACACGCTAAAGCAAAAATCAAATTATTCCGAGGCTATTGTTACAAATAGCGATACTCCAATTTACGATACATTAGTGGCTAATTATCCATACGGAAAAATGCCTGAAGAAAAGATAAAGTGCATTAAAGATACCGTAAACCAACTTCTTTCTAACGACAAACACTCCAACGAACCGGGGTTATTGCTTGGTAAGATTCAATGCGGAAAGACCGACACATTTGAGGATATTATCGGGCTGGCATTCGACAAAGGAATCGACATAGCTATTGTATTCACTAAAGGCACAAAACCTTTAGCGCAACAAACAATCATGCGAATGAAAAAAGATTATCGCTTCTTTAAACCATCTGACAGTCTAGACCAATTAGCCACCATTAACATCTACGACATAATGAACGTGTGGAACAATCTTAAACAAGCAAAAGTTGAAGGTTGCAAAACTGTTATTGTTTGTAAAAAACAAGCAACCAATTTGGATCATTTGATTGAGATGTTCACCACAAAAAGCACCTATCTAAAGAAGAAAAAAGTTCTTATCGTTGACGACGAGGCAGATTTCGCCAGTCGAAACTACCGTTCAGTAAAACATCTGGTTGGAGATGGAACAGATAACAAATCCGTCATGCAATCAACAGAAACAGAAATGGCGAAAATAAGCCAACAAATCGACGATTTTCGCAAGATACCAGATTATTGTAGATATTTACAAGTTACCGCCACTCCATACTGTCTGTATCTCCAGCCACAAGGCGAATTAAACCTTAAAGGCGATAATAATAACGAAAATTATGCAATGCCATTTAAGCCACGATTCACGACCCTCGTACCAGTTCACTCTGCATATATTGGAGGGAAGCAATATTTTGAGGACTCTCAAAATCCTGATTCAATGTATTCCCACCTTTTTCACCAGATAGATCAGAAATGCATTGATGTACTAGGCCATGAGGACAAACGCTATCTCAATGCATCCATTTCTTCTGGCAATATTTATGGGCTCAAACATGCAATAATTTCCTATTTTATGTCCACTGCCATAAGGCGAATTCAAGAACGAAGCAGCAAACATGTTAATTACAAAACCAGTGCACTAATCCATGTGGAATTGGGCAAAAAAAACCATGAATGGCAAAACAAAATAATATCTCGCCTAATTGGCTCAATCAAGGATGCAATTGTAAACGATGACCAATCAGATCAACGCATTTGGTCTTCATTCGATAACAACTATGACGATTTCCTGGAATCAAACAAAAAAGGGCAACAAGAAGGTCTTATCACTGTTGATTTGCCAACAAAAGACGAAATTATAGTTGAATTACAAAATATTTTTAGAAAAAAATGATTATCACATACAAATAGTAAATTCCGACAAACAGGTTGAAACCCTTCTGGACGAAGAGACAGGAGAACTGCTACTTGACACCGCCGCGAATATCTATATTGGAGGAAACATTCTCGACCGTGGAATAACCATCAAAAACATGCTCTGTTTTTTCTACGGAAGGAATCCGAAAAAATTCCAACAAGACACAGTTTTACAACATGCTCGAATGTATGGAGCTCGCAGCAAAGAAGACATGGCTGTAACGAGATTTCACACCACATCACAAATCTATGGTATTTTGTCACGAATGAACGATCTTGACAATCAGCTTCGTGAATGGTTTCTTGCAGGAAACGATAATGACGACCTTAACGCTATATTTGTTGGTTACAACAAGGACATCACCCCTTGCGCAACACAAAAAATAAAAATCTCAAACATTCATACCATCAAACAGCAACGTCGTATTGTTCCAACAGGTTTTTGGACAGGAACAAAAAAAGAAATACTTAGCATAACACAAAAAATAGACACTATTATTGAAAATCATAGTAATTTTCAATTGCAAGACAAAAATGGATTTTTCGAAATGGACTATGAAACAGTAAAAGGAATCATAGACCTCATATACACTACATTTGTATACGATGATAAAGACAAACATAATCTTGAGCATAAAGACGACCTCAAGGACTTACTCTGTGCATTACGCTACTGCACAAGCACAAACGGAGGAAAAGTATATGTGATGCAGCGTACTAATCGTAATATGTCACGATTGCGCGCAAATGGCAGTTACATTGATGCTCCTGATGATGGTAATACAGACACTGCTCCATCAAGACATAAAGCAATTGATGCACCTGTTATTATGCTATTACGGCAAAATGGGTTAAAACAAATAAACCCTACAACAAATGAAAATATTGGTTGGAACAACGCGCCTTTCTATTGGCCTGTTTTAATGACTCAAAAAAACATAACACCTGCAATGTTTTCTTTTGGTATTCAAGCAAGAAAAACACTAAGCAATATTAACGATATTTTAGATGGTATAGACCCCAACGATGTTTTAAAACTCACATATCAAGGTGACCTTGAAGCACATTTTGGAAATGAGGGTGATGTATATGAAGATGATAACTGCAGAATTGAAACACGAGCAATCAAATCTACCACGGCAACTCGTTATTTACAAAAGGACGAGGACGGCAATTTCATAATCAAACAAGGCATCTCATTCTCTGGAGATAACGGTCTATATTCATACAATGAAGGTGTATTTCCTTTTGAATTACGAAAATACAAATATATGCTACTCAGAAATGGCAGAGATGCCAACGCTGACGAAATGCTTCTGGAACTTTTCCCTTCTGATCATTGGGTTATAACATACCATGGAGTAGGCGAAGACGGTAATTTACATGATCGCGATACAGGAGATTTACTTGTTCGAGGAACTGATACACTAACTGATAAAAATCTAAACGAAACAGACTATGTCGACAAGAATCTTGTTCAATGGGTTATCGGATTTACCGTACATAAAGTATTAAAATTCAAGCAATCAGAGATGCATAAAAAACATAATCAAACAACAGATTTGCTATCAAGAGATGTTAAAAGCGAACAGAATTCAAATGAAAACAGGACAAAAACAAACAAAAAGGAAAACTTCGGAAAGATGCTTACATTAATCAGAGGCAAAGACCATTTAGACTTAGTAATTAATGGAAATATAAAAATTGAAGTTGTCTACACCACAGAGAGAAACATCTCTAAATTTGTAAAATTCAATGACGAGGGCATTGCTTTACAAGATAGCTACGGCGATTATATTCCTATCAAATATGATACGTTGCGTCTTCGACATGGAAAAGCCTCTGTGATAATAAAAATAAAGAAGATAGCGACAGACCGATCAACTATCTATTACACTTTTGATAAGATACTAAAGGTTGTCGAACAACAATTAGATTGATACAATAACGATTTATTTATACGCAAAAAAGTCTGGGGCAGATGCTCCAGACTTTTTTGTATCGCGGTTTACGCAGATTTCTTAGAAATTAGGATAAAGACCCTTGATTGGTGTCACGCCGATACCAGGCTTGTCGCTTGGAGTGACTTTGCCGTTTATCACCTTCACACCGTCGAAGATGTCTTGCGCTATAAGCACATTGCCATCAAGGTCTGCCCAGTCGATAAGTGGACTCAGTTGTGCCGCTGCTGCAATAGCGCACGATGTTTCGGTCATACATCCGCACATAATCTTCATACCAAATGCACGAGCAAGTGTAACCATCTTATAAGCCTCGCTCATACCGGTGCTCTTCATCAACTTAATGTTGATGCCATCGTAATAGTCCTTCAATTTCACGATGTCTGGCAAGCGGTGGAACACTTCATCGGCAATGATTGGCAGCGGACTGCGTTCTCTCACCCATGCTGTTTCTTCGAGTTTGTCTTCCATCATTGGTTGCTCCACAAAGAGGCAGTTCTTGTCGGCGAGATATTCGCACATCTCCAATGCTTGTTCCTTGCTCTTCCATCCACGGTTGGCATCCACGCAAATTGGGCGGTCGGTGCACTGACGGATAATGTCTACCATCTCCTTATCATTATCAAGACCAAGCTTGATCTTAATCACCTTATAATCGTCGGCTTCTTTGATTTTTTGTTTCACCACTTCAGGAGTGTCGATACCGATGGTGAACGATGATTGAGGTATCTTATCGAGCGAAAGGCCCCAAATCTTATACCAAGGTTGACCTATCAACTTACCCACAAGGTCGTGCAAAGCGATGTCAACCGATGCTTTAGCAGAGCGGTTTTCAGCCTCAACGCCATCTACATAGGCAAGGATTTCTTCCATCTTGAATGGGTCGTTGAATTGTCCCAAATCAAGTTTTGAAAGGAATTTAGTCACGCTATCGATGCTTTCGCCAAGGTATGGAGGCATTGATGCTTCGCCATATCCTACCACGCCCTCATATTCGAGTTTCACTTGCACGCCTGGAGTGGATGTGCGGCTCGACTTTGCAAGGTTGAATGCATGGCGCAATTTCAATTCAAATGGAACAAACGACAATTTCAAGCGACCTGATTTTGTGGTTTTTCTTGTAGGAGCGCCAAATGCCGAAATTGAGATAGGAGCCGAAGCTGCTATCAATCCAAGGCCAGCCCCAACCAGAAATTTTCTTCTATCCATATCTGTTTAGTTTTTTTATAGTTTATATCTTCAATTTGATTTATCAGAAATACCAAGGGTGATTGCGAACAGCCACAATGCCCTTTGTGCCCACCATACCGTCGATGCGGCTGATAGAGAGGAATGGTGTGGTGAGGTAGTCGTCGGCTTCAGGATCCACGCTATTGATTTTCACCTGACCAGAGCAGTGGATGTATTTACCATCGCGCAAATAGATGCACACGTGTGTCACCCTGCCCGATGCGCTGCCAAAGAACAAGAGGTCGCCAGTCTTTGCTGTCTTCCAGTCTTTTGCCTCGATGCGCTTGCCAGTGAGTGCCTGTTGCGAAGCATCGCGTTGGAGAATGATGGCATTTGAGAAATAGCTTACTTTTGCAAGGCCAGAGCAGTCGGTGAGCTTGCTTGATGTGCCACCCCACAAATATCCAGAACCCATCATTCGGCGTGCAGTGGTCTCGATGCGAGCGGCATCAAAATCCTGCTTTGCCCATTCTGCGAAATCCTCAACTTCCTTGGCCGATACATAACCTACACGGCCATCAGGAGTAGCCAATTCTATCCATTTGCCTTTCTTTGCAACGCCCTTATACTCAAGGATATTACCCATCACAAGGTCCGAAACAGTTTCGTCGCTCTCAGGAGCAGCCACAAGACGAGTTTGATATACAGTCACCACATAGCGCTTAGCTTTCTTCCATTCTGCCATACGAGCAGCATCGGCCTTTACAAGCGAGTTGGCTGGCACATAAGCGATGTAATCATCCGGCATACGCACGCGAATCCAATCGCCGTCGCTGTCGAGCAATTGCACTGGCGTGCCCATAATGCCTTGTGTAGCCATCTCAGCGGCATGGCGTCCGGCTGTGCGGAACGAAGCCACCGACAATTTCACAAACGCCCATGGAGTTTCCGGCATATTCTCAAGTATAATCAGATTATTGTTAAATTTCACACCCTTCTCGTTGAGCGTCTTCTCGATAGCGGCATTCAAACGATTGCTATCTACCTTACCATAAAGTGTCACAACACCGTTTTGCGTGGCTGTATTCACATCCCAAATGGCTGTTCTGCCATCAGGCGCAATTTCTTTTTTCAAATCGCTCAACAATTCATTCACATTCTGTGACCACATAGTACCTATCGACATCATCATCAATAATACTATTAAACTAATCTTTTTCATTGATTCTTCTTTATCTATTTAATTGGAGTCATACTGTTTACATTCAAGTCGTAGTGCCATGTGCCATACTCAAGATTGCCACCGCGCCATTCCACTTCGCCAGCCTGCGAATCCACAGTCTCGCAACGGATATACTTTTTCTTTGGGCTAAATTCTCCGCCCACACCTTCGTTAGCTGCCATACGGTATACGTCAAGTCCGGTCTTGTAGTAGTCGGCAAGCGGTTCGGTGCGCGTAGAGCGACCAAACGATTGGTCGGTAGGCACCCAACCCACGCCTTCAAAATACGTTTCTGACCAGTCGTGCAGATTCACTTCTCCTGGGTGTAGCATCCAGCCACTCTCCCAACGTGCCGGAATGCCTATGCTGCGGCATAGTGTGATGTAGAGCAACGACACCTGCCCACAATCGCCATGCTGTATTTCAAGCACATATTCTGGGATGTTGGGAATTGTGCTGTACTCTCGAGCCCCAGCCCACTCAAAATTGCCTGCAATCCAATCATATATCTTAGATGCCTGAAGCACAGGGTTGGTCTCTGTTCCAACTATAGTCTTCGCCAAAATCTGCATTTGCGGAGTCACCACTTGGTGAGGATATTCCGAAGCAGTGTAGCGCTTATACACATCAGATTGCTTATCATAAGGTTTCACGCGCTTTAACAATGTGGCCTGATCGATGTGGCGCTCACCCACCTCGTAGCTATAATTGATTTCGAAATGGGTCTTCTGCCCTGCTACTGCCTTTGCCTCCATATATGCTGTGTGATGGATGCTGCCTTCCGACAATGTGGCAGGATGTGAACTCTTCAGCAATTTCACATTCTTCTGACGGAGGTTTTCATATGGGATAGGCATCCACACTCTCAATATCTCGCCTGCTGGCACAACATCAGCGTCAACATCTATGGTCATAGTGATATTTGCGAGACGCCAATCTCTGGTGCCGTTTTTGTCGGCTTTGGTTTTCATAGCGTCGTTGTAATGCACTGCAGTCGAAGCCATATATCCCTCGTGGCGATCTTTCTCGTTGACCACGGCAAACAATTCGCGGTTGAGCAAACTGAAATTGCTTATGCCGCGACGAAACCACCATTCCTGGCCGTCAATCACTTTATATTCTATATATTTATTGAGTTTCCATCGCGCAATATCATAATCCGACACCGCCATCTTACCCAGCTTTTTCTCTATGCGAGCCCTACCTGCCGCCGGTGTAATGCTGAAATCCCTGCGAATGCGACTCATAGTTTTGCGAAGTGAGTCTATCTGAACTTCGTAAGCAGCCTTGTCACTCTTGGGCAACTCATCGAGCATGCTCTCAGCGCGAGCAAATTCGCCCCTATCTATCGCCTTACTCACCTCAGTTTTCCATGTCTGCGCCATGCCTGTAGTGCCTATTGCACACAGAGCCAACGCCAAAATCGATTTTTTGTTCATTTTATTAACTGGTTTATATATCTACTTAATATTGCAAAGTTAATTATTTCTTGCAAAGAAAATATCAATTCTATAAGAGAAAATCAGCAATATTTTTGCAATTTATCACAATTCGGCAATCAGAGGAACTCAGGCAAAACGTCGTATGTTTGTCCCGCCTTGCTATCAAACGACACCACATAATATCGTCCGTCGCGCTTCATCTCTCTTTGCACGCCTTCGATGCGCAAAGGCATTGCCGAGCGCATCACGCACTTGCCGCCTATGTTGCTCTTCACCTTGGCTTTGCTCAACTGCAGATTGTTCCACTCAATGTCAACCTCAAAATTGCCACGAGCCTTCAGGCCGCGCACATTGCCGTCGCGCCAAGCATCTGGCAACGCTGGCAACAAGAATATCTCTCCCAATTGGCTTTGAAGCAACATCTCCGCCACACCTGCGGTGGCGCCAAAGTTGCCATCAATCTGGAATGGTGGGTGAGCATCAAACAAGTTAGGATATGTGCCACCTGCACCCCAACCCTCTTTCGGGTCGAAGTATTGCATAATCTCGCGCACCATCTTATATGCATGGTTGCCATCGAGCAATCGGGCTGCAATATTTATCTTCCAACCCTTACTCCAACCGGTAGCCTCATCGCCGCGCAATTCAAGGCTCTTGTCTACAGCCGCAGCCAATTGTGGTGTGGTGAGCGGAGAAATAGAATTGCCCGGATACAAACCATAGAGGTGCGACATGTGGCGGTGACGCACATCGGTTTCTTCAAACTCTTCACTCCATTCCAACAATTGTCCCTTGCTTCCGATTTTATATGGTGGCAACTTCTTCAATATTCCTTGCAGTTTCTTCGCAAACGCTCCGTCGACGCCAAGCGCCTTGCTCGACGCTATCACATTGCCAAACAAATCTCTCATGATAGCATAGTCCATCGTGCAGCCTTCGGTAACCGAATATGCCTTACCGTCAATGAGGAACGCATTCTCTGGCGAAGTAGATGGCATTGTCACCAACTGACCGTCTTTCTTCACAAGCCAATCGCAGCAGAATTCAGCAGCCGACTTCATCACCGGATATGCCTTGGTGCGCAAGAAATCCTTGTCGCCAGTGAAAGCATAATGCTCCCACAAATCTTGGCACAACCATCCGCTTGCCATATACCAATTGGCCCACAACGGGTCACCGTCGCCACAGTTGCCAACAGCATTGCTCAAGCACCAGATGTCGCTATTCTGATGGGTCACCCATCCGCGTGTGCCATAATACTCCGATGCTGTGCGTTTGCCTGATTTCGAGAGGTTGCACACCCAGTCGAGCATCGGCGCATGCAGTTCGCTCAGATTGGTGGTTTCCACAGGCCAATAGTTCATCTCCGTGTTGATGTTTGTTGTATAGTTTGAGCTCCAAGGAGCGCGCAATTCCTTATTCCATATTCCTTGCAGATTGGCTGGCACACCGCCTTCTCTCGAACAAGAAATCAGCAGATATCTACCAAATTGGAAGTACATTTCTTCAAGACGAGAATCCTTGCCGCCTTTGGCATATAGCTGCAATCGCTTGTCTGTTGGCAAATAGCTCACGCCATTCTCGTCGGCAGTTGGATTGACATTTAATTCCACTCTGTCAAACAGTCGAGAATAGTCAGCGATATGCCTGCGCTTAATGCTCAAATAGTCTGATTGCAATGCTGCATTCAATCGGCGTGCATTTACCGCTTTCTCGTCAACGCCATCGGTATCGGGATAGCGATACGGGCCATTATAGCTTGTAGCAGCCGAAAGGTAAATCACTGCCGAATTAGCGCCAGTCACTTCCACAGCGCCATCTTTCACTATCACCTTTCCACCATCAGCACTCACCCTCATAGCAGCCTGCCAACGCATTCCTTTATGTCCGTTCACCTCCATAAGCATAGGTTCACGGCCCGGCTTGTTATAATACACTGGGTCAAGCCATGCAGGTGCATTACCACCCATCACGGCACATTCGCCACAATGCGACACTTCATTTTGCAACTGGCTTGTGAGCGAAGCCTTAAACGACACACTGCCTGACTGATCGGCCTCTATCCTGAAAGCCATCACGCTATCTGGTGCCGAAATAAATGCAGTGCGAGTATATATGATGCCATCTTTCTCAAAGCACACCTTGCTCACAGCCTCGTCAAGAAGCAGCTCTCGACGATAATTCTTAGCCTTCCCGCTTGCGTACTGCGTAATTTTCAAGTCGCCGAGCGGCAGATAGCTCTGCGAAAAATAGCCCTGCATCTTTCGGCACAGATTGTCAGCCTCGGCATAATCTTTCTTGTTGAGAGCGGCTCTCACTTTGCTCAAGTAAGAATACGCTTCGGGGTTGACCTTTTCTTTCTGTTGCGGCATTCCTGACCAGAGGGTTGACTCGTTGAGCATTATCACTTCCTCGTCAACACCGCCATACACCATGGCGCCAATGCGACCATTTCCTATGGCAAGAGCCTCCTCCCAATATTTTGCAGGGCGGTCATACCACATTTTCATTCCCTCATTTGAGGCATAAAGCATAGCCATTGCACCCATGGCAAGCGCAACGCCAAATACAAACAACCGTTTTTTTATCATAATCTTAATAGAGTGTTTTTTTTCGGGTTTACGTCGAAGGCAAAAGACAGCGGCAGACTCGCTTTCAGTCTTCACAATCGCACAATCTTTGCATATTACAAATATAATCATAATTCCGCTACCCCACCAAACCAAGCCACATTTTTCTGCACGATTCCAACAATGTTTTATGCCAACACTACCCACATTTATCGGAATTTGCTAATTTTGTGGCATGAAAAGAATTTTACTCACAATAGCTGTCATTCTCACATTCACCATTTGCCATGCACAATTAGGCGAAGTGTGCGCCGACAGCCTACGCCCTGCCGACCTACTATTCGTGGTAAACAACAAAGGGAATGCTATCACTGCCGTAACCGAAGGCACTGGGCAGTTGCCTATCGACCACGTCGCCATATTCTATATCGACGACAAGAGCCACGTCCCGTCTGTCATACACGCCGACTATCAAGGAGTTAGACACAGCAGTCTGAACACATTCCTCAGCGAAAGAAAAACCGACAGCGACACCACATCACACTTCATAGTTGTGGGCAAAGTGCAAGCGCCTTTCGACGTGAAGCAATCGCTCCGCAACTCATTTTCTCACCTCGGCAAAGCCTACGACTATTATTTCTTGCCCGACGACAGCACCATATATTGTAGCGAATTGGTGCAGATAAGCTACGTCGACTGTGATGGCAAGCCTTTATTCTCGCCGATACCCATGACTTTTCGCGACAGCAATGGCAAAATCCCTCAATACTGGGTGCAGCACTACAAGAAAAAAGGCATTGCAATTCCCGAGGGAGAACCTGGCTCAAACCCCGGTGATTTGTCGCGCAGAAACATAGTGAAAATCTTGGGCAAACTCGTGTTGTGCCACAAAGATTAGCGATATTACATCCCTGTACCATATCATCACCACAACGCTTACAATCAAAGTTTTTAGCACAGAATAAGCAAAAATTTGCATATTTTTCAAGACATTAAATGTTTTGTGCGCCAAACGTTTTGCAAATACTGAGGAATTTCGTAATTTTGCAGACTAAAAGGCATTTTTTAGAATGAGAAAGATTAACAGCATATTTGGAGCAGTTTTGGGGATGGCTATTGTTCTCACTTCTTGCGGAGAATACAACCGAGTACTCAAAAGTTCCGACTACAACTATAAATACACCTACGCCAAAGAGGCTTACGAAAAAGGCAAATACACTCAAGCCTACACAATCCTCGAGGACATCGTGACTGTATTTAAAGGAACAGACAAAGCAGAGGAATCGCTTTACCTCTTGGCAATGAGCCACTACGAGAACAAGGACTACCTCACCGCAAGTTCTTATTTCAAGACTTACTATCAGCACTACCCTAAGGGTCAATTCACCGAATTGGCACGATTCTACTGCGGCTACGGCTACTACCTTGATTCGCCAGAAACTCAGCTCGACCAATCGGGCACCGTGAAGGCAATACAAGAGCTGCAAAACTTCCTCGACTATTTCCCCAAAAGCGACAAGGTGTCAATCGCACAAAACGCCATCTTCGAGCTTCAAGACAAACTGGTGCTTAAAGAATTGGAAAATGCCACCCTATATTACAACCTCGGCACTTATATGGGCAACAACTATGAGTCGGCTGTAATCGTGGCAAAAAATGCGCTGAAGGATTACCCTTACAGCAAATACAAAGAAAAACTTGAAATGCTTGTTTTGAAGGCTCGCTACCAAGAAGCGCTCCAATCTACTCAAGAGAGAAAGGAAGAACGCTTCCGCGACGTGATTGACGAATACTACAGCTTCATCAACGATTTCCCTGAAAGCGACAACCGTCACGAAGCCGACAACATATTCAAAATCGCCTCTAAGCACGTGAAGAACTAACTCCTCACATACGCAGGCAAACAGAAAACGAAATAAACAAAATACAAAAATATAATTTTTGATTAAGCAAAATGGATTACAAGAAGACAAATGCTCCACTTAACACAGTGACTCACGACCTAATCGAATTGGCTGAGCCAACTGGAAACATTTATGAAACCGTGTGCATAATCAGCAAACGCGCCAACCAGATTGCTGCCGAAATGAAGCATGACCTTGAAAAGAAGCTTCAAGAATTTGCTTCAATGAACGATAGCCTCGAAGAAATCTCTGAGAACCGCGAACAAATCGAAATCTCAAAGTACTACGAGCACCTTCCAAAGCCAACTCTTATCGCTACACAAGAGTTTGAAGACGGCAAAATCGCTTATCGCAACATGGCGAAAAACCGCGACATCCTCGACAGAGCAGAATAAATCTAAAGCAGATTTTTCTGCCCGAAAACATATCCGCAAAGCGGACACACCGAACTCATTTATCGATGTGTCCGCTTTGGTCATATCCATACCCACCGTGCCTACGCCCACCACTTAGTAGCACGAAATGCATTACCAAGCTCTCCACACCACTCCCAACGCGCCAATTCACGCAAATTATTTGCCCATACATATCGCTTTATCTACCGATTTTGCCTAAATTTGCATATACATATTAAATCAATTAAAACCTTCTAATATGCAAATCAAACTTTTTTCTCAAAAGCATCCAATTATATTCAACGCCATTCTCATTTTGGCGACAGCGATAGTGCTACTATCTTTAAGTTTCCTTGCTATGAATATTTTCACACAACACGGACAAAGCCAAGAAGTGCCCGACGTGAAAGGCAAACCATTGCGTGAAGCCATAGCAATACTCGAGGGAAAAGGCCTGAAATGGGAAATCAGCGACTCTACATACAACGACTCCTACAGTCCTGGCAGCGTTATTGAACAAAGCCCAAAGGCTTTCTCTGCCGTGAAATCACTCCGCACAATCTACCTTACCGTCACTCCGTTCAGCCCACGCCTAATCACTATGCCAAACGTGAAGGACATGTCGGTGCGCACCGGACAATCAATGCTTGAGGGCCTTGGATTCCGCAACATTCACATCGAACTCACACCTTCGGCATACAACGGGCTGATTCTTGATGTCACAATCAACGGTCGCAGCGTGAAACAGGGCGAAAGAGTTACGCCTTCTTCACAAATCACCTTGCTCGTTGGTAACGGCTCTTACAGCACCGATTCTATCGACGAAGACATCAACAACGTGAATGTAATAAACGATGGCGGAGAAACGCTCACCGACCCATCGCTGATCTAAAACACACACCCAAACACAGATGAGTAACGAAACAATCGACAACAACGAGATAAACGAAATAAACGAAGAATTTGACTTTGAGCAACAACCCGATTTCACAGAGAACGGACGTGACCTTTGGGAACACTTCCACTTCACTGTTGACAAGGGCCAAGTGCTTCTGAGAATCGACAAATACCTCACCACCCGCATCCCAAACACCTCGCGCAACCGCATACAGAATGCTGCCGAGGCCGAATGCATCAGGGTAAACGACAAAGTGGTGAAATCAAACTATCGCGTAAAGCCTGGCGATGACATCCGCATCGTCATGGACCGTCCACGCTACGAAAACGAAATTATCCCAGAGGACATACCTCTAAATATAGTGTATGAAGACGACGAACTGCTGGTGGTGAACAAACCTGCAGGTCTTGTCGTACACCCAGGACACGGCAACTACAGTGGCACTTTGGTGAACGCGCTCGCTTACCACTTCAAGGACAACCCTGATTATGACGTAAGCGACCCTCGCATGGGTCTTGTGCACCGCATCGACAAGGACACGTCAGGACTATTGGTAATCGCAAAGACTCCGCGAGCAAAAACTCACCTCGGGTTACAGTTCTTCAACAAGACCACCAAGCGCCAATATGTGGCTGTGGTGTGGGGCGA
>CAJLWM010000002.1 GCA_905210415.1 uncultured Prevotellaceae bacterium | reverse complement strand
AGACGCTGGACAGAAGGTTCGTATATCGTGAAGCACAAAAATCTTTACTATATGCTGTACTCTGCAAACTTTTTCGGAGGGAAAAATTATGCGGTGGGTTATGCTACCTCCCAGAACCCCTTAGGACCATTCACAAAAGCTGCCAACAATCCGGTGCTGCAAAAGAACACAGAGCAAGGCGGCATCGTGACCGGAACCGGGCATTGTATGCTCATCGACATTCACAATCGGCTCTACTGTGTCTACCATGGACGCACCGAAACCACCGGTGACGAACGAATGGTATTCATCGACCTCATAGACATCCAACCAGACGGGAAACTGGTAGTCCACGGACCGAATACGGATTTACAGAAAATCACATATTAAAGCTATCAGGCGCAGACTGTACAGCATTTCACGGTTCATTATTCCCCGTGGCTCTCCTATACATTCCGCGCCTGATGAAAATTAAAAAGGACATATCCATACACAACAATCCGCTCCATATTTGTTCCTGACTTCAATTCTATTTTCACCGGTATCCAATACAATGCCTTTCCATTCCAGTACATTTACGGAATCAGGTTTTGCAGTCCCATATGCTTTGCCATTGATATACAATTTGGCAGCTCCGCTATTGCTGAATACTTGCACATCAACGGTTTTGCGGGTTCTGTTTACCAATCGTTTTCCTGCGATATATACAAACTTATCTTCTTGATTCCAGTTTGCCTTATAAAAGTAAAAGGCATCTTTCTTTATTTTCCGGTCGTAAGTCACCAGCCCCTTATCGTTGCGTCCCATAATGGATCCCTCCCTACGGCCTGCCGCCGAAAAGTCGAACATGCACCAGATGAAGTTGCACCACAAGAATTCGCGTTCCTGAAGCTGTTTCCAATTCTCCACATGATAATAAGTCTGCCAGTTTTCGGGATGCCATTGCCCCCACGGTTCCGGATGCCTCAGCGAGTCCTCCTGCTGGAATACGCATGCCCCGGCACCATACTCGCTGATGCCCATCTTCCGCTCCGGATGTGCTGCATGCTCGCGGTCTATCCAGCGCCCCATGTCATCCATGTTGTCGCCATACCAGCCGAAATACTTGTTGAAAGCAATCAGGTCGGTGAATCCGTTGAAGTCGTCATCCTGATTACTGGCTCCCATAGTGGGACGGCTCGGGTCCAACTGACGGGCCAAAGCATGAAGCTCTGCCGCCATACGCGAAGGACGGTCCAGCCAACCGGAATTTATCTCATTGAACAGCCCCCAGAACAAAATGCAGGGGTGATTGTAGTTCTGTAAAATCAGTTCCTTCAATTGCAGGCGCAAGTTTTCATCATAAGCAGGATTATTCACATAAACATTGACAAAAGGAATCTCAGCCCATGCCACCAGTCCCCGCTTGTCCATCTGTTGATGCATGTATTTGGCTTGCGGATAGTGACAAAGACGCACGGCATTGCATCCCATTTCCTGCATCAAGTCCAAATCTTCATCATGGTCTTGCGGATAAAATGCCGAAGCGCGTTCCGCCCTGTCCTGATGCCGGTTCACGCCATTCAAGCGATAAGGCTTTCCATTCAGGAAGAAACCTTTCTCCGCATCGGCATGAAAGTAGCGGAAACCTATCTCTTCTTCGCGGCGGTCTATCTCTTTTCCATCCTTACGCAATATCACCACTCCTTTATATAAATAGGGATTCTTCACTCCATCCCACAAATGAGGCCTTTCAAGCACTATGTCCATCATCACCTTTTTATCCTCACCCACCTCTGCACTGGCAACACGGCAAAGCAACTTTTCCTTGTCATATAGTCGAAACTCCACCTCGCAACCGGTCACAGTAGTTTCCCTTGCCGAAAGCAGTGCTTCAATTTTCAAATGGGCCTTTTTCTCCGATACATCGGACTGAGTGAAGAATACACCTGAAGAGGCATAATAAGCAGGTTCTATGCAGACATCCTCCGTCACCAGCAGTTCCACCCCCCGATACAACCCACCAAACATATTGAAGTCGCCGCAAATGGGAGCGACATCCATAGTCTGAGCATTGCTGACACGAATTTCCAATACACTTTCTGTTCCCGGGACCAGGAAATCAGTCAATTCTGCCACAAATGCCGTATAACCACCCTTATGTTGCATCACAAAATGATGGTCGATAAAAATGTCGGCAACCGTCTGTGCAGCCATCACTTTCAAGAAAAAACGTTTGCCCCGATAATGGGCAGGAACAGACAACTTACGACTGTAATTGCATAATCCCCTATAATAATCGGCATTGCCAAACATGCCATCGCCCGCATTCCAAGTGTGAGGCAAAGTAACCTTCACTATTTCCGAAGCAGGTGCCTGAAAACCCCGGTGGAAATTCCATCCTTCATTCAGTGGAATCACCTCTACGGCAAATACACATGTTGACAATATTCCCAAAGAGAATAAAAATAAAATGATGAATCTGTTCATTTTCGATAAAGTATTAGAAGGTTAATCATATTGGCAGGAACCAGTCCTTCCCTGCAAAGGTATGAAATAAATGTTGAATAATAAATGAGAAAAACACTTCAAGACACGCAAGACAACAAACGGATGGCATGTTTAAGACTTATACGACCGCGATGCAACATTACAGACCTATTAATGCAACATATTTACGTTTATTTAAATAAGATATTGCTATCTTTGAGAATTCAATTTCAGATTATATAGTATGTCTTTTACAAACTATTTACACAAATTAGTGTTCCCCCTCATTATTCTGTTACTGGCTTATCTGCCGTTAGCAGGACAAACTCCGTATGTATTTCGCCATCTGAAAGTAGAAAACGGGCTTTCAAACAATAACGTAAAAACCATATTGAAAGACTGTGAAGGCTTTTTATGGATAGGGACCGCCAATGGATTGAACCGATACGACGGATATAGCTTTAAAGTGTATCAACCCAAAGAAAAAGACATCCATTCTTTATTGTCTAACGACATCTGGAACTTACAGGAAGACGGTTTGGGCAATTTGTGGATTGGAAGCGAGGCAAGATATTGTATATACGACCGAGACAAAGACAACTTCATTACCGATATTCCCTCATACCTCCTTAAAATAGGCATCCAGATAAATGGTACCTACAAAGTACATGTTGACAAAAGACACAATTTATGGGTACTGCAAGGCCAAAATGCTTTTTACTTCAATTTTTCTCATAAAACCCTTAAAACATTCAAAATAGAAAACTTTCCAGAAGAAACTCCGGAACTGAGTATCAGCGATGATGGTGAAAACCTATATCTTCTTTGGAATTCGACCTTATTGAAACTAGAGAACAACGCAAAGAAATGTAAACGGGTAGATAACATCAGCTTACCCTCCAACTCTATTATCGAAAAGCACATATACACTGATTATCATGGAGGCATCTGGCTATATTCATATACCGATGAACAAATATTCTATAAGAAAAACATAAAATCGGAATGGAACCAAATCAAGCTCCATTCTAAAATAGAGACAAAAAGTAATGCGGTAAGGAGCATACTGGATGACTCGAACGGACATGTCTGGATAGGAACGGACCATAAAGGAGTATTCATTTATGACTACGTAAATGATAACCTTGTCAACCTCCTGAATACCCCTATGTCTTCCACATCCCTTGCTTCCAACAGAATAAATACAATCTACCGTGATGATTCAGGCGTCATTTGGTTAGGAAATTTCAAAAAAGGAGTTTCTTATTATCACGAAAGCTTCCATGAATTTATTGATACCCAGCATAAAGAATGCGGTGATATAGCCTCCATTTTAGAGGATAAGGCCGGAAACATTTGGCTGGGAACAGACGGGAACGGACTTTATGTAAAAGAAAAGCAAAAAGGATTTGCCATTCGCAAACTATCCATCCCCGACATAGCCATCATCAGTCTTCTCGAAGACCATAAAGGACGGATTTGGGCAGGAAGTTATCAAGACGGATTGTTCTGCTATGAGAACAACAGTATTCGCCATTTTACTCCAGAGAACAGCCAACTGCCATACAGTGGCGTATGGAGTATGAAGGAAGACCGATATGGAAACTTATGGATAGGTTATGTACTGGGAACTTTGGTTTGTTTTAATCCGGACGCAAATACTGCGACAAGTTATCTGCTGCCTGATGGGAATAATATCAATGTACTCAATATCTGTTATGACTATGGAGACAAAATGTATATCGGGACTACATACGGACTCTGTGTAATGGACATCGTGACGAGAAAACCCGAAATGATTTATGCCAATCGAAAAGAGACACAGCCATTCAAGCAACTCTTCATTTCCACTGTATTCAAGGACGACAGAGATATATTGTGGTTAGCCCATAAACAAGGATTGACTGCCTGGGACTTAAAAAATGATTCACTACACTGGTTCGACGTAAACAACGGATTGTGTGACAATCTCATTAACAGTATAACCCAAGACAATCATGGTAACATGTGGCTTGCAACAAGTAATGGATTGTCTATATTGGAAGTAACCCCGGACACCCAGGAAGGACTAGACTTTTCTTTCAAGAATCTTTCTACCAGAGACGGATTGCCAGAAAATCATTTCAACTCCCATTCCGCTTGTAAATTGTCCAGCGGAGATTTACTGCTGGGAGGCACCAGTGGCTATACATCTATAAATCCGAACAAGCTGACCGAAAAGAGCCGACCGCTGGCAAAGGTGTATTTTACAAATCTGACCATTGGCAATCAACATATAGAAGTAGACTCAATATATGAAGGGCGCAAACTATTAACAACTGTACTTGGCAGAGCCCCATCATTGTCTGTCAGATATGACGATTATTTAATCTCCATCGAATTTGCCGCAGGCGATTTGCTGAATGCTGATAAAATAAGATATGCCTATAAACTGAAAGGATTAAATACCCAATGGTACTATACAAACGAAAACAAAGTGGCTTTCACCACCCTTCCTCCTGGCAATTACAAACTATTGATTAAAGCTTGTAACAGTGACGGTATATGGAATGACGAAGCTAGTGAGTTGAATATAACCGTTTCATCTCCAATATATTTAAGTAATGTTGCTATCATCTTATACATATTGTTTGCCATTGGTATGATATCCTATGTAATATACCGATTCAAAAAGCATCACTACATAAGACTGGAGCAACAACGAGCAAAACTGGAGCAAGAACAAAAGTTGCTCCTGAATGAGATGAAGCTAAAGTTCTTTACAAATATAAGTCATGACTTACGTACACCACTGACGCTTATCATTAGCCCGTTACAAATGTTATTATCAGAAACCCTGGATGACGGAATACGCAAAAAACTAAATACAATCAATAAAAATGCACAGCTATTACTTACATCAATAAATTCTCTGCTTGATTTCCGGAAACTGGATGTAGGAGCCGAGACAGCCCATTACAAATCGGGAGATATTGTCAACTTTATCCGCGAGATTTGCAGTACTTTTCAAGAGTATGCTCTTGACCATACCATCAACTTCTGTTTCATGTGCGAAGTAGAAAACCTGAACATGTCCTTCGATCCGGTTAAAATAAAAAAAGTAATGAACAACTTGTTGTCCAATGCCTTCAAATACACTCCTGATAAAGGAGAAATCAATGTACATCTTTATCGCGAAGATGACAATGTATGTATCTGTGTGGCAGACAACGGACAAGGTATCATAGACAAAGACAAGAAACATATCTTCGAACGTTTTTATCAAGTGCAACAAACTTCGGAAAAAACCGGCAGTGGAATCGGCCTGCATATTGCAAACGAGTATGTACATCTACACAAAGGAACAATCTCCGTTACAGACAATTTTCCTAAAGGTTCCGTATTTACCGTTAAATTGCCTATCGTCACATATGCCAGTGAAAAGGAGGAATTACTTCCGGAACTGCTAAACAATGACAAAGCTCCGAATGAGCTTCCCGTTCCAAATGCGGAAGAATTGCGGTATACCATCTTGTTGGTGGACGACAACAAGGATTTCTGTAGTTTCATGTCTGAATACCTGTCCGATGAATACGCCATACAGGTTGCCTACAATGGAGCAGAGGCATTGAAGATATTAGAAAAAAACAGTGTCAATATTGTAATAAGCGACATCATGATGCCAGTGATGAATGGAACAGAGCTATGTCGGCAAATCAAAACAAACATGCAATGGTCCCACATTCCCGTTATATTGCTTACAGCCCGTATGGCAGAAGAATACAAAAGTGAAGGATTTGAGCAAGGAGCCGATGACTATATCGTAAAGCCTTTTGACTTCAAATTACTAAAGCTGCGCATCAGGAAATTTATTGAATGGACAGAAAAAAGCCATCGTAAATTCAGTCAGAAAATAGAAGTGACACCTAATGAAATAACAATCACTCCACTAGACGAACAATTTATTGAAAAAGCTATCAAAATAGTAGAAGAGCGCATGAGTGATTCCGACTTCTCTGTGGAAATGTTAGGAGCAGAATTGGGGTTGAGTCGTAGCCATCTCTACAAAAAGCTGATGTGTATCACCGGTAAAGGTCCGGCAGAATTCATCCGGATTATCCGTTTGAAGCGCAGTAAGCAACTTCTAAAGGAAAGCCAGAAACAAATTGCAGAAATTGCCTATGAGGTGGGATTCAGTTCTCCAAAAAGGTTCACTGTAAACTTCAAGAATGAATTTGGAATATCACCATCTGATTACATCCGCAGTCTAAAATGATAACTTGAAACATAAAGGTATGTTATTTGAGACATGATAGACCTATGCTATTATGATAACTTTCCATATTTGCAGTAGCTTTTAATAACAGTTATTTTTAAATCTTAAATTAAAGTATTATGAAGTTACACGCAAATGTATGCTCTCAATGGGAATGGACAAAATTGAGACAATTGCTTGTTATCGTGTTACTAGGTTTGGGTATTGTTTCCACGTATGGACAAACCAAAACAGTATCCGGTATCGTTAAATCAGAATCGGGCGGTGAGCCACTTGTAGGAGCCACCGTCAAAGTGAAAGAAACCAATACGGGCGGCATTACCGACATCGACGGCCGTTACACCATCCAGGCAAATCTGGGACAAACATTGATAGTCTCTTACATCGGCTACCGCACCAAAGAGGTGAAAGTAGAGCGCACCACCCGCATCGACATACTGCTGCAAGAAGACAATGAGATGCTGGACGAAGTAGTAGTAGTGGGATACGGTACGATGAAACGCAGTGACCTGACCGGTTCCGTAGTCAGCGTGACGGGTGACGAACTGAAAAAGTCCGTAGTCACCTCGCTCGACCAAGCTTTGCAAGGACGTGCCGCCGGTGTGCAGGTGACCCAGAATTCCGGAACTCCGGGTGGCGGTATCTCGGGCAGCATCCGTGGTATCAACTCCTTGAACGGCAACGAACCGCTCTACGTTATCGACGGTATACCGATGAACAACTCTACGTTTGATTCGGGTACTGGCTTCGCTATCGACGACGTGGTGTCGGTGCGCGACGGCGACTTCTCTTCTCGCGGTAATGACATCAACTCTGAGGATATCGAGAGCATGACAGTGCTTAAGGGCGCTGCTGCCGCTGCCCTCTATGGTTCCGACGCTTCAAATGGTGCTATCATCATCACCACCAAGAAGGGTCGCAAGGGCAAAGCCCGCATCTCCTACAGCAACCAATTCTCGTGGTCGAAGGCTTATGGTTGGCCAGAAATCCAAAACAAGTATGCCAACGGTGCTTACGGCACCACCAACTGGTATTACACCAGCCACTACGGCGGTCAATATCCTGCCGACGCCACCTATTACGACAATGTGAAGGCCATCTTGCACACTGGCTTCCTGCAACGCCACAACGTGTCGGTTGAAGCAGGTAATGAGACCATGAGCGTGCGTGCATCGGCTTCGCTTATCGACCAAGAAGGCGTGATCAAGACCACCGACCTTACCCGTAAGAATTTCTCTGTGGCAGGTAAGGCAAAAATCGGCAGTTGGGCCGACTTTGAGGGTAGCATACAATATGCTCACTCTACCAACAACAAGGTGCTCCGTGGCACAAGCGGTCCTCTCTACCGCACCTACATCTGGCCTAACCTCGACAATATGGCAAACTATATGGACGAGGACGGCCGCCACATGCGCTATCCTGAGTATTACACCGACACCGACCTCCTCAACCCTTTGTTCGCAATGTATAAGAACAAAAACGAGGATAAGACCGATCGTGTGATCACCACCATGACATTGAATATTCGTCCATTCAAGAACACTTTCATCCGCGGCAGCTTCGGTTGGGACTATTCAGCATCATCTTATGTGAATGCCACTCACCCTTACTACCGCTCAAAGAATAAGTCATCAGACGATGCCAACAACACCGGTAGCTACAACATCTCTAAGTATAACACAAGCGACCCATCTCTCAACATCCTCGCTGGCTACAACAACACCTTCAACGAGAAGCACACCCTGGGCGTGCAAGTGGGTTATCACCAACAAGAGCGCGGCGTGGAATCGCTCGCTTCTTCTGGTAGCAACTTTATGCTTATCGACTTCTATTCTATCAACAACTGTGCAAGCTCTACCATCACATCGCGCAAGAAGGAATACAAGCGCCGCATCCAAGCCATTTCTGCCCAAGTGGAATATGGCTTCAACAATATGGCGTTCCTCACCCTTCGTGCTCGTAACGACTGGTCGTCGACTCTGCCTGTTGACAACCGCAGCTACTTCTATCCAGCAGCCGAGCTTTCTTATATCCCTACCGAACACAAGGTGGTGAAGGATGCTCTTCCTTGGCTCGACTACCTGAAGGTGCGTGGCTCAATCGCTCAAGTTGGTAAAGACGCTGCAGCTCTATCTATCGATCCTCAACTCGAGGTGGCAGAAGTGTGGGGTGGCGGCTACAAATATGGCTACACAGGCCCTAACAAAAACCTCAAGCCTGAGATGACCACTTCATGGGAAGTAGGTTTCGAAGCACGCGCTTGGAAAGACCGCATCGCTGCCGACTTCACATACTTCCGCACACACTGCGCCGACCAGATTGTAAACGGTTTCCGTATGTCATACGCCACCGGCTTCGTGCTCAACAACCTCAACGTGGGCACATTCAACACTTGGGGATGGGAAGGTCACATCGACGTTGACGTGCTCAAAGCTCGCGACTTCACTTGGAACGTAGGCCTCAACCTATCTCACACAAGCAGTGAAGTGACTAAGCTTCCAGTGGCAGAATACTACAACGCCTACACTTGGATTGTTAACAACCTGCGCAACGGTATCTCAGTGGGCCAACCTATCACCGCCATGACTGGTCTTGCTTATCAACGCAACAAAAACGGCCAAATCCTCATCAACCCAGCATCTGGTATTCCATACGTTGATTCGGTATGGAAAGTGCTCGGCGACCGCGAACCAGACCTGCGCTACGGTATCACCACAAGCTTGCGCTACAAGGGCTTCCGCCTCAGCGCCAACTTCCAAGGCCGCATTGGCTGTACAATAGCAAACGGCACCGCTCGCGACATGATGACTCGCGGCTTGAGCTGGGAGTCTGTTGACCAACGCGAACTCGGCTCTGTAGTATTCAACGGCGTCCTCAAAGACGGCAACCAAGATAGCGACAACCCAACACCTAACACCATCGCTGTTAACCTCAACTCTTATGGTTCGTCAGGTTGGGTGGGCTACGACGAAGACTGGCTGCAAAGCGGCATCTACTACCTGCGCTGTCAAGACCTCCGTCTCACCTACAACGTAGACAAGAAATGGCTCAGCAAGACATTTAACAATGTGATTTCCAACGCCAGCATCTACGTTTCGGGCAACGACTTGTTCACTATCACCAACTACACAGGCTACGACGTTGTGGGCAACGCCACTTCGGCAGCTGCCGGCGGTACTGGTGGTGAAGGTATCGACTACTGGTCGCTTCCTAACCCTCGCACCTACACTTTGGGCCTAAGTTTAACATTCTAATCACTAAAAGGAAGACAACAATGAAAAAACATTCAATATTAGCACTTATCTCTGCCATGGTGCTGTCGGTAGCTGCCACAAGCTGCGACGACTACCTCGACGTCAACAAAAACGTTGACGCACCTGACAATGTGCCTGCTTACCTCTACCTGCCAAGCATTCAGCAAAACATGCAAGGCTTCTATTGGGACATCCGCGCACTCGGCCCATTGACTCAAATGATGGGCACTACAGGCTATACCAGCTATGCCTCACAATGGTTCTCTGCTGCAAGCGATGCCGCTGGAGAAGTGTGGCGTGTGGTATATTGGAATCAAGGTATGAATCTTGAAAACCTCATCAAGCAATCTGAAGAAGCCGAAAACTGGACAATGGCTGGCATCGGCTACATCATCAAAGCCTATGGTTGGGACAAACTCACCAAATTCCACGGCGACGTGGTGCTCAAAGAGGCTTTCAAAAATGGTCAGACATCATTCCCTTACGACTATCAGGAAGATGTGTATGCCGCTGTTCAAGAATGGGCTAAGAAAGGCATCGAACTCCTTCAAAAGGAAGACAATAGCAACTACGGCACCGCTGTGTCGGGCAACGACTACATCTTCCACGGCGACAAAGACAAGTGGATTAAGTTTGGCTACTCTATCATGGTGAGCCAATTGACTTCACTCACCCGCAAAAACGACTTTAAGGAAAAATATTATCCTGATCTCGTGAAATATGCCGCTTTGGCTATGCAATCAAATGCCGACAATGCCACACTCGAAATCGGTGGCGGCGGCGCAGATGCCCAATACGGCTCTTACAACAATTTCTGGAGCCCTATTCGTGGCAACCTCGGCTACACCTACTTCCCTCACGACTATGCAGTGTCGCTTATGACAGGCACCGTGCGCAAGTATAACGAGGCCAATGGCGACATGATTTCTGTGCCAGATAATATCAACTTCCCTTACGAACTCGCCGACGAGCAAATCGTATGCGACACACTGGCTCTACCAGGTCACCTCGACCCTCGCAACATCATCAAGCTTCCTTGCACTAAGTTCAACGAGTATTCGCGTATGCTCACCGACTGGAATGCCGATGGCACACCAAAGCTCAACGATGACGGCACTTTGGCTATGAAGGAAGTTGTGGGCAACCCAGTTCTTAAGGACGACACCACCACAGTGTGGCAAAAGGTTCGCAGCGTGATATTCCGCGGTGGCTCGTTCACAGGCGCTGCAGGCCCTATCGGCACCGCCCCAAGCTACTATGGATACACCGTCACCAACAACAACAATCAGGTGGGCATGGGACGCTGGATCTACTACGAAGACGCTCCTTACATCCTTATGACTTATCCAGAAATGCTCTTCGATCTCGCAGAAGCTCACTTCGTGGCAGGCAACAAGACAGAAGCACTCGAAGTGTGGAAGAAGGCTATCGCTGCCGATATGGAGTTCACCAAGACTTACATCAGAGAAGGCAAATGGGCTGAAGTATCAGGCACCACATATCACCAAGGCGACTGGATCACCAAGGCTGACTTCCAGACTATCGCCGACGAATATCTTGCAGGTCCTTATGTAGCTGGCATCACTGCCGACAAATTCACCCTTTCTCACATCATGATGCAGAAGTTCGACGCTCTATATCCTTGGGGCGCAGCCGAAGTATGGGTTGACCAACGCAAATATTTCTACGACATTGAGTATACCGGCGAATATCCTTACCGTGGCAACGGCTACGACGTCACCACCCTCAACCAGAAGAAGGATAGCGACCCTACCAAGGTGTATAAGGGCTTCTATTTGGCTCCAGCACAAGTGCAAGGCCGCAAGGGCACCTACAACGTGAAGGCTCAAGGCTCACCTTGCTTCCGCGTTCGCCCTCGCTACAACTCAGAATATGTATGGAATAAGCGAAGCCTCAACGAGCTCAAGCCTATCCCAGGCACCGCTATCTGCTACCAGACATCTATTCCTTGGTTTGCTTATCCAGGCGAACGCCCAGATGTAATGCCAGGATTGGATTATAGCATCCTCGAAATTGATACTAACTATTAACCCCAAGACTGACGATTATGAAAAATCTGAAATATTTAGCACTTGGCTTGATTGCAATGCTTTTTGCATCGTGCGACGATAAGAATGTGGAGTATAACTACGTTCCCCAAGACGAAAGCAAAATCGCGAAGTACCAACTCTACTATGTTGTTCCTTGCGTGAGCGGCTCTGCAAGCAATATCTATGAGAGCGTCATCAATGGTGTTTCGTATGTCAACAACGGCGCTGCACTATTGGCTCGATACAATGCCATCCCAAGCGGCTTGGCCAACATCTTCTACACCACCACCCCTGGCACAAACACAATCCAACTTTATCAGAGCTCAAAACTGACTAAGGTTTACGACAATTCTTGCGAATTGTCTACCGGAGAAAACACCGTTTGGGTCTACGACTTTACCAAAGCACCTGCTGTGTTTAAGGAAACTACGCCTCCTGCAAATCTGCAGACCGAAGACCCCGAAGTGACTGGTGCAGTATTTAAGTTCTACAACTTCATGTATGCCTCACAATCTGCCGACGGCACTCTCACACCTATCGACTACAAACTGCAGGTGATGCTTATGAAAGAAGGTGGCAAATCAACCAACGACGATGATTATGAGCCTTATGGCGAACCAATCGCATTCGGCGAATGCACCGACTGGTTTGTTAAGAACGTGAAGAAAACCGTACACAATTCCAGCGGATACTCTACACAGCGTTTCGGCTTCCGCAAGATTGTGAATGGCGTTGACGAAGGTTGGGCTACTTACACCAATGCCAACGGCAAAGAGACCATCATGCGCAACATCACCATCACAGGCTATTTCGGCCGCGCTTATCGCCGATTTATCTATGGTATTGCCGACAACAAGACCCTCACAGTGGGCGTTGCCGGATTGGTGGCAAGATAACGTATTACTTACCCAGACCGCGAATATAGGATAACACTGCGCTTCATCGCGTTGGTCCTACGGCGCGGATTTGGACAACGAACTTCATAGGGTGGGGAGCCTGATGGCTACCCCGCCCTTTTGCGTATTGGTCAGCAATTTAGAAATATTAATAGAATTTATTGTCACTATTAGCCCGTTATGCACTATTTTTGTCGCCAAATTAAGGCTAATGACGCATCGTTTGATAATATTGTTCTCGGTGATGAGCATCGCTATAAGCAGTGCTTTGGCTTCGCCTACGGCAAAAAAGGAGGAGCTCGACAATCCTATGAACAATCTGCCTGCTATGACCGAGATTCCTTCGGCGCGACAGAAGGTGTTTGCCGGCTACTATCATTTCCGCGACCAAGAGAGTGGCGACACGCTGATGATGCTCGTGTTTAACCCGATCACCATTTTCCCGCCCGAACGGTTTAAGAACAAGAAGGAAGAAGAATTCTATTGGCGCACCGTGCGCGACGTGAAGCGCACGCTGCCTTACGCAAAGCTCATATGCAGCACGCTGCTTGAGACCTACGAATATCTTGAGACTTTCCCCACAAAGAAGGAGAAAGAGGCTTATCTGAAAAGCTTCGAAAAGGAGATTTTCCGCCAATACAAACCAGTGATGAAGAAGATGACCCGCAGCCAAGGCAAGATGCTGTGCAAACTCATCAACCGCGAAACCAATCAAACGTCCTACAACATCGTGAAGGCATTTCTCGGCTCGTTTCGCGCCGGATTCTGGCAGACTTTTGGGCGCTTCTTCGGCGTGAACATGAAGAACCCCTACAATCCTGAGAAGGACAAAAACGATGCCATGGTGGAACGCATCTGCGTAGCCATCGAGCAAGGCTCGTTATAACCGCTCCATCACATCAAAACTTCTGCATATCCACCAATCGCTTGTAGTAGCCGTCTTGAGCGATGAGCGCATCGTGTGTGCCACGCTCCACTATGCGGCCCTCGTGCATCACGCATATCAAGTCGGCATTCTTTATCGTAGACAGGCGGTGGGCAATCACCAGCGTGGTGCGTCCGTGCATAAGATTGTCGAGGGCTTCCTGCACCAATCGTTCGCTCTCGGTGTCGAGCGCCGATGTGGCCTCATCGAGAATCAATATCGAAGGGTTTTTCAATATGGCTCGCGCTATGCTTATGCGCTGGCGCTGGCCGCCAGAAAGGCGACATCCACGGTCGCCGATATTGGTGTCGAATCCCTGCTCCGACGCCATGATAAACTCATAGGCGTTAGCCACCTTGGCGGCATGTATCACATCGTCCATCGATGCCTGCTCCACTCCGAAAGTGATATTGTTGTAGAATGTGTCGTTAAACAAGATTGCCTCCTGATTGACATTGCCCATCAATGCGCGCAAATCGGTGGTGCGCACATGGCGTATGTCGATGCCGTCGATGGTTATCGAGCCCTCATTCACATCGTAGAAGCGTGGCAAAAGGTCGGCAAGGGTGCTCTTTCCCGAACCCGATTGACCCACAAGAGCCACTGTGGCGCCAGCAGGAATGTCGAGGCTTACATTGTCCACCACCCACTCGCTGCCATAACGGAAGCGCACGTTGCTATACGAAATCATCTGCTTGAGCGCAAGCAATGGCTTAGCATCGGTTGGTTCGGCTATCGGATTCTCGGCTTTCAAAATCTTGTCGATACGCTCCATCGATGCCAATCCGCGCTGTATGCTATATGATGCCTTAGAGAGATCTTTGGCAGGATTGATGATGCTATAGAATATCACCATATAATAGATAAACGATGCCGCACTGATGCTGCTATTGCCCATCAAGATGAGCGTGCCGCCAAACCACAGCACGATGGCAATGGTGGATGTGCCCAAAAATTCGCTCATCGGGTGAGCCAACTCATGGCGACGCATCATGCGTGTGGTGATCTGCGCAAATTTGCCATTCTCGCCACGAAAACGCGCCTCTGCCTTATGCTGAGCATTAAACGCCTTGATGATGCGCAGCCCGCCGAGCGTCTCCTCGATATTTGAGAGTATCACGCCCCATTGTGTCTGACCCTCAAGCGACACGCGCTTGAGGCGCTTGCCCACCTTGCCCATCACATATCCTGCCACAGGCAGCAGCACAAGCACAAACACGGTGAGCTGCCAACTCACCATTATCATTGTGGTGAGGCAAACGATAATCATGATAGGATTCTTAAACATCATGTCGAGCGATGCCATAATACTATTTTCCACCTCAGTGACATCGCCACTCATACGAGCCATCACGTCGCCCTTGCGCTCATTGGTGAAGAAGCCCAACGGCAATTCCATAATCTTGTGATAGATGGTGTTGCGTATGTCGCGCACCACTCCGGCGCGTATGGGCACCATGAAGAAAGCACTCAGATAGGCACTACCCGTCTTCAGGGCTGTCATCACCACAAGCATCACGGCGAGCACCGCAAGCGCCATGCTCTGTCCCCACTGCTCTATCACCATTTGCGTGTAGTAGTAGAAATCGTTTACCACCACTTCCTTAAGCGAACCGCTGCCGAGCGGCATATAACTATATGTGGCTGGATTAATCTTAAACAGCATCTCCAGGATAGGAATGATAAGCGCAAACGAGAACAGCGTGAGAAACGCCGCAAGCAAATTAAACGACACATTTAGCACCAAGTATTTCTTGTAACGAGGCACAAATCGGTATAGTATTTTCAGAAATTCTTTCATTCTTAAATATGCATATTCTATTAATTCTCTGCAAAATTAGCAATAATAATTGAATACGAGCAATATTGCCGCCAGCCATCAGCTCCATCGCCCATTCCGCCGCCCATCAGGCGGCGAACAGCACCACAGCCACCGGTGCATGCCGCATGCCGATGGAGCATTAGATTTTTCTCTCACCTATTTCTGAAAAATTCCCTATTTTATCCACTAAATTGCTTCGTAATGGATAAAATCCGACTTTTTTATCCACTACAACGTGTTTTATTGAATAAAAAGCTATATATTTGCCCTTACAAACCAGCAACTAAAATTACAAGCGCATTATGAATACGATCATACAAAACCAGCGCAAGGAACGCGATGAACTATTAGCGCGACCTTACCTCATGCGCAAGTCGAGCACCGACACGTCTGTTCTTCTCGCCAACCCAATGATAAAACTCATCACCGGCCCTCGACGTGTAGGCAAATCCACATATGCCCTGCTTATGTTGCAAGGCAAAAACTTTGCATATCTCAATTTCGATGACAACCTTCTGCTATCAAATTGGGATGAAGATCTTGTGATGCGCACTCTCGACGAAGTATACCCTGGCTATGAATACTTATTGCTCGACGAAGTACAGAACCTGAAAGACTGGGACGTTTGGGTGTCAAAATTATACCGCCGCGGCAAGAACCTTGTTATCACTGGCAGCAATGCCAAGATGTTGAGCAGCGAAATGGCAACTGTGCTCACAGGTCGATATCTGCAAGTGGAAATGCTGCCATTCAGCCTTTCTGAAACATTGCAATGGAAAGGCATTAACGCTCTTGGCAACAACGACACACAAAATGCCAAGATTACCGTGATTGCCGACGACTATCTGCGCAATGGTGGTTATCCCGAAACCATCAATATGCGCAGCATCACACGCAGTTATCTCTCCACACTATTCGACTCTATAATATGGAAAGATGTGGCAAAACGCCACAATATACGCAACATCACCGACCTGAACAATCTTGCCCTATACCTGCTATCAAACTTCTGCAACCCTCTTTCTGCCAACGATATATCAACCGAGCTATCGATGTCGAGTGTTACCACAACACGCAAGTTCATGGACTATCTGCACGAACCATACTTGTTCTATTACTTGCCACGCTTCAACAACAAACTGAAGCTAATGAAAAAGGCAGCTACCAAGGTATATGTTATCGACAATGGTTTTGTTACATCAAAAGCCTTCAATATTAGTGAGAATTTGGGACGATTGCTGGAGAATGAGGTGTTTGTGGAACTGCTACGCCAAGGATTTCAAGTAGAGACTTCTTTGTTTTATTATCGTTCGCGCAACGACCGCGAAGTGGACTTCGTGACACGCAAGGGCGCACACATACACCAACTGATTCAGGTGTGCTACGACATGACCTCCCCCAAAACCGAAAAACGCGAGGTTGCAAGTCTTATAGAATGTGCCGAAGAACTAAAGTGCAACAACCTGATAATCATCACCAACAACGATGAGAGAGAAATAATCAAAGACGGATATAGCATCAAGGTTGTTCCTTTCACCAAATTCGCATCCGCCTTTTGATAGCGACATTACACGAAATTGATACGCACAAATTAGTAAACAGGAGCCTTTTTAATAATTTTTTTCGCATCAAATCTTAACTTTAAGCCAAACTTTGCATCTAAAAACCGTAAAATCACCCAAAGACAGTCGGCTAACCACAGAAATGCAGCGGTTTTCACCATGCCTATAACGTCTGAAATGGGCTTAACAGAAGAACAGGTATAATTTTAAGTAACAAACGCAATCAGCGAACGATGAAAAGGTTCATCTATCATTTACTCACTACTCTTTCGGCTATAGCAGTGACATTGTGCGCCAACGCAAAAATCACAGGCAGCCTGATAGGTGCCGACGATAAGTCGCCACTTATGGAGGCAAGCATCCGGCTGGTGAAAGCCAACCGCGACAGCACCTTCGTGAACGGTGCCACCAGCGACGCAAACGGCAAATTCTCTATAGCATCACCAGCCCAAGGAAAATATGTGCTGAAGATTTCTTATCTGGGCTACAACACCGTCAATCGCGCCATCACCGTGCCGGCAAGTGGCAACGTAGCCCTCGGCGAGATTGCCCTCTCACCAAGCAGCATTATGCTCAAGGAAGCCACTGTAGTGGGCGTAAAGACCGAAATCACAGTGAAAGAAGACACCGTGGAATATAATGCGGGCAGCTATAAAACCCAAGTGAACGCCGTAGTAGAAGACCTGCTCAAGCGCTTGCCTGGCGTGGAAGTGAACAGCGACGGCTCTATCACAGCCAACGGCAAAACGGTGACTAAGTTTCTTGTCGACGGCAAAGAATTCTTCTCTGACGACGCCACCGTGGCAAGCAAAAACTTGCCCGCCAACATCGTGGACAAACTGCAAGTGATTGACCGCAAAAGCGACCTTGCCCGACTCACGGGCGTGGACGACGGCGAGGAAGAAACCGTAATCAACCTCACTGTGAAGAAGGGTATGAACCAAGGCTGGATGGGCAATATCACCGGCGGATATGGCACTGACAACCGCTATATGGCGCGCGGCATGGCCAACTACTTCCGCGACGGCAACCAATTCACACTCATCGGCGGTGCCAACAACACCAATAATATGGGCTTCACCGACGGCGGCGCAGCACGCTTTTCGCGTGGCGGCGGCAATAGCGGCATCAACAGCAGCCAAAACCTCGGTTTTAACTTCAACGTGGGTTCGGAAGAGAAATTCCGCATCGGTGGCCACGTGATGTATTCGCACTCCAACCGCGACTACCAAAGCCAAAAGTCCACCACTACCACTTTTTCTGATTACACCAATCTCACTGAGTCGAAATCGCTCAGCAACAACAATCGCCACAACCTCAACGCTTTCTTCAGAATGCGCTGGCAGATTGACTCTTGCAACACATTTGAGTTCCGCCCTGGCATGCAGCTCAACTTCAACAAGAGCTGGGACAACTCAGTATCGCAAACAAGCACCGGTGCCAACATCTCGTCGCTCCGACCTATCAACAAGAGCGTGGAGCAAGACGTTGACAACGGCAAAAGCTACAACTTCAACGGCGAACTGATCTACAACCACAACTTCAAGGTGCACAAGGGTCGTAGCTTCAGCGCACAATTGCGCTATCAGCTCTCAAACACACACGAGAACAACATCACTCACACCGTAAACCAATATGAGAGCGACGACACCCAAGACGACGACATCACCCAACTCATACGCAACCACACTTGGAGCAACACCGTGAGTGGACGTATCACTTGGACCGAACCGCTCGGCGACGTATCAAAAGCCAACTTCCTGCAAATTGCCTATCGCGGCAGCTACAAATTCAACAACAGCGACAAGAACGTTTTCGACCGCTACGCCACTCTCTCTGATGTGCCTACCACATCAACAGCCCTCAACAGCCAGTACTTTATGTACAGCCTGCTCAACGACGAGAACTTCAAGCGTTCGGTGAAGCGCACATTCGGATTCTCAACCCTCGAAAACGAAGAGATGCTATATGACATCCTCGCCCGAGACTACGACGTGCACGATGCTCTCGACGTGTTCAACGCCAACCAGAGCAGCCAATTCCGCAACCAATTCTTCACGCAAAACATACAAGTGGGCTACAAGAAGGTGAACAAAGCCTACAACCTTGATGCCGGTGTGCAATTGATGGGTGCAATGCAGAAGAGCGACGACCTGCTCAACCCTGCTCGCAACATCACCACCAGCTGGCTATGGAGCCCAGCACCTTACGCCCGATTCAGATATAAGTTCACCAAGACTCGCAGCCTCTCGCTCGACTATCGCGCCAGCGCCGACCAACCATCGGTGAGCCAATTGCAAGCCGTGCCCGACGTGAGCAACCCAATGCGCATCTCGGTTGGTAACCCTAATCTGAAGGCAACTTTCAGCCACCGCCTCAACTTCCGCTTCAACGACTTCAATAGCGAGGCACAACGCAGCTGGATGATCAACGCCCGATTCAAATACACCAAGAACAACGTTTCGGCAGTGACAATCTCCGACCAAAACACCGGTAAGAGCGCATCTACCTATACCAACCTCGACGGCAGTTGGAACGCAAGCGTGATGAACATGCTGAGCATGCCACTTCCGGGCAAGCGCTTCTTCTTCCGCAGCTTTATGCGCCTATCTTATAGCCGCAGCGAAAGCTACAACGTGGGTCGTAGCGACATCTCCACCAGCGACCTCTCATCGGCCGAAAGCATCTTGAAGCACATCTCCGACGATATGCTCAACAAGGCTGGTTCGCTCAACTTAAACATCTCGCCGGGTATGAGTTTCCGCACTTCAATTCTTGAATTGGAGTTGCGCCCAACCTACGGCTATCAACAAGCGCGCAACAGCCTCACCACTACCAACAACCGCGACATCCACTCTTACGGAGGAGCATTCAACGGCACATTATATTTCTCAAACTTCGTGCTCAACACCGACTTAAACTACACCGCCACATCGGGTTATTCATCGGGCTACGACACCAAGCAATGGATATGGAATGCCTCGCTTGAATATCAATTCTTGAAGGGCAAAAATGCCACCGTGGGCGTTAAGGCATACGATATGCTCGGACAACGCAAGAGCATCAGTTTCAGCAACTCTGGTCAAAACGAAGTGCAAAGCTGGAGCAACAACATTGGCCGCTATGTGCTTGCCACAGTTTCCTATCGATTCCAGACATTTGCCAAGAAGAGCAAATCTGGCATGGATTACGACGGATTTGGCCCGGGCGGTCCTGATGGTCGTCCTGTTGGACCACCTCCTGGCGGTAGAGGCTTTGGCGGTCCTGGCAGATTCTAAGCAACCCATTTCAAATACAATATATCCCTCCAAGGAGCAGCGTGGCAAAAGCGTCACGTTGCTCCTTTTTCTCTATCACACTGCCCTACCACACAAGCCTGAGCCCGAATCGGTCAATTAGGAATCGGGCTAAACGTGCAGATTTCAGATTATATGGCACCGTGCATTTCATCATTCGCAGAGAATTTTGTAATTTTGGGGTGAAATATTTCACACAACACATTGAATATGGCAAAAACTATCACAAATAAGAGTTGGCACTCTATAATCACCCTAATAATTTCAATCGTTGCATTCGCAGCAATCTCATGGATTTATTTCTACCCCGATGACGTTACAGGCAACGTGCTCCGCCAGCACGACGTGACCCAAGGCATTGCCAACGGTCAAGAAGTGAAGGCATTCGAGGCCACCTCTGGCGAAGTGTCGCGTTGGACCAACTCGCTATTCTCTGGTATGCCTACATTTCAAATCACCCCGTCATACGAGAGCAGTTCGCTGCTATCGTGGGTCAACAAGGTGATGGGCTTAGGCTTCCCTTCTCCTGTCAATCTGGTGTTTATCATGATGGTGGGATTTTTCATCCTGATGCTCTCATTTGATGTGAAATGGTATATCGCCGTGATGGGCGCAATAGCCTATGCCTTCTCAAGCTACTTCTTCATCCTCATCGGCGCAGGCCATATCTGGAAATACGTCACCCTGGCCTACATTCCACCTACAATAGCCGGCATCGTGTGGGCTTATCGCGGACGCATACTCACCGGTAGTGCCGTAGCTGCACTCTTTGCCGCCATACAATTGGCATCAAACCACGTGCAGATGACCTATTACTTCGCATTCGTGATAGTGGCTATGGCGCTTGCCTACCTTGCCACAGCCATCCGCAATAAGACCGTGAAGCAATGGCTCACCGCCACTGGCGCTCTCGCCGTGGCTGCCCTGCTTGCCGTGGCTGCCAATGCACCTAACCTCTATAGCACACTCAAGTATTCTAAGGAAACCATGCGTGGCGGACACAGCGAGATAGCATCAGGCAATCCAAGCAACGCCTCAGCAAGCGGACTCGACAAAGACTATATCACCGCTTGGAGCTATGGCAAAGCCGAGACAATGACTCTGCTCGTGCCTAACGTGAACGGTGGCGCCACTATCAAACCTGAGAAAGGCAGCAATCGCTTCTTGCCTCTTACCGACACCGACATGGCTAAACAGATGCTCAACAGCGGCGAAATATCAATGCAAGAGTATCAATTCATGTCGCAATTTCCACAATACTTCGGCAATCAGCCTATGACCAACGGCCCTGTGTATGTGGGGGCCCTGATTTTTGCACTATTCGTGCTCGGCTGCGTCACCATCAAAGGCCATATGAAATGGGCATTGCTGGCTGTGACAATATTCTCGATACTTCTGGCTTGGGGCCGCAACATGATGTGGCTCACCGACCTGATGATCGACTACTTCCCAATGTACAACAAGTTCCGCACTGTGGCAAGCATATTGGTGATAGCCGAATTCACCATGCCGCTACTGGCTATGCTCACGCTGCAGCAGATGTTCACCACACCACGCTGGTGGCAAGAGCATCGCCGCGCCTTCTTCGGCACAATGGGAGCATGCCTCGCCATCTGCCTATTCATCTACTTCGTGCCAACAGTGTTTAGCATCTATAGCGACAGCGAATACGACCAACTCGTTTCGGCTGGTCTGCTGCAACAATATCCAAGCCTATTCATGGCAATCGAATCAATCCGCAAGTCGATGATTTCAGCCGACGCTCTGCGTTCGCTCATCTTCCTCGTGCTGGGTGGCGTAGTGCTTTGGGCATATCTTATGGACAAGGTACAAGCCCGCTATGCAGCGCTTGCCACTGCCATTATCCTCTTTGCCGACCTATTCACCGTGAACAAGCGCTACCTCAACACCGACTCGTTTACCGCACCAATGGGCACCGTAGAGAGCTTCGAGCCTCGTGCCGTTGACCGCCAGATACTTGCCGACACTGCACAAAACTATCGCGTATTTGACATCGCCAACTTCAGCGAGGCTATGCCATCATACTTCCACAAGTGCATCGGTGGCTACCACGCTGCTAAGCTCACCCGCTACCAAGACCTTATCGACCACCAGATCAATAAGGGCAATCCAGAAGTGATAAATATGCTCAACACCAAGTATATCATCCAAAGCGACAGCGTGGTGATGATCAACCCCGACGCGCTGGGCAATGCTTGGTTTGTTGATACCCTAAGCTACGTTGACGGTGCCGCTGCCGAAATGGGCGCACTCAATAATCTGCACACAGCCACACAAGCCGTGGCCGACAGTAAATTCTCATCGGTGCTTGGCAATGCCAAACCAAAAGCCGCCGGCGACACTATCTACGAGACCACTTACGCTCCTAATGCCCTCACATATAGCGCCACATCGCAAAATGGTGGTGTGGCTGTATTCTCTGAGATTTACTTCCCATGGGGATGGAAAGCCACTATCGATGGCAAGGAAGTGGAAATCGGTCGTGTCAACTATGTGCTTCGCGCTCTCAATATCCCTGCTGGTCATCACACCATCTCGTTTGTGTTCGACCCACAGACCGTGCGCACAGCCGACACAGTGGCAACAATCGCCATCGTGCTTATATATTTGTCGCTGCTCGTTGCCCTCAACGTCAACATCTATCGCCGTATGCGCAAGTCAGAAAGCGAAAACGAATAACACTCTCCGCACTATGAACAACCTCTCTAAACACCTCACTATGTGGCAACGTTTCTGGCGAAGCAAGGGCTTCGGCGTTCACTCGCCGTTTGCCTTCTACTTCATCACCAACGTGATGCGCCAAAAATATCACTACTATGCCTACGAAAGCATAGAGTATCTGCACACCGCCATCAAGCAGGCGATAAAGCACACCGGCAAACGCAAGCGACCCATGTCGCTGCACAATGCCAAGTTGCTTTTCCGCATTGTCAACTATTTCAATCCGCTCAACGTGCTGCAGATTGGCTCAAACTACGGACTCTCGGCTGCTACCACGCTAATGGTGAACAGCAAAAGCCACCTGTGGCTCTTCGACCCGGCAAGCCTCACCTGCGATGCCACCAGTGGCATCTTCACCCAGTTTGAGAGCCGCATCACCCATCTGAACAGCATAGTGAATGCCGTCACCGACTATCCCGCAGCACTTGCCGACGACGATCATCCGTTTATAGTCATCAACAGCATCTCGCACGTCGACAACTACAGCCAACTGCAATACTTCGTCAATTCAATCCTCGATAGCGAGGGTGTGGTGATTTTCCGCAACATCGCCAACGACCGCCTTATGCGACAGATGTGGGAAGACAGCCGCCAATATGCACAGCACGGCATGTCGTTTAGCAACGATAGGCTTGCGGTGTTTGTTGCCCGACAATCGCTTCCTCGACAAGACTTCTCAATTTGGATATAATCAATGAAAATCATTAAGATATTTGGCTCTCTCTGCGAGCAGATGTTTCAATATGCGCTATATCTTCGCCTAAAAAACCAAGGCGACAATGTGGCTCTTCTCACCCCAAAGCAATGGATTGCCTCACAATTCGCACTCACTGGCTACACCGAGGCTACCGCCAACGATGTGGCTCCCTTTCGCACCTCGCTTAGCGACCGCCTGAAAGGAATTTTCGGCAAAACGGCCGACAAGGGCAACGTTATCACCGACACATTTGGCGTGTTTGCGCGCGACGTGATTGATGCTACCGAAGGCCTCTGCATAGGCTCGTGGGCATCGCCACGCTATTTCGAGGCTGCCAACGAGGATGTGAGCCGCGCATTTATCGTGCCCGAATGTCAATTGAGCGATGCCGCGAAGGGCATACTTGCACACAAGGGCAGACGCGAAACTGTGGCTCTGCACATACATCAACCCACAAGCCCAAGCAACACCTGCACCACCGACTACTACAACTGGGCGATAGCCAACATTCGCACCTATATCACCGATGCGCAATTTCTGGTGTTTACCAGCGATGCCGAACTCGTGAAGCAGCAATTGTTGCTGCCCGACGACAGCATATTTGTCTCCACAGCCAATCTCTCTGATTTCGATCTTATGCAGGCTATGCTGCACAGCAACCACATCATCTGCGCCAACACACTCACCTCGTGGTGGGCGGCTTGGCTCAACCCCGACCCCGACAAGATTGTGATTGTGCCACAGCGATGGTCGGCCGATGCTGACAACAAACCCACCGACCTGATTCCTATCTATTGGACAGCAATTCCCGTAACCTAAGCGCACGATATATCGCTTCGAACATATTTTGTGACATTTCAGTTACATTTACGCTATTTTTTCACGGCATTTATTTCACTTATGTCCACAACTTTATCTACTTTTGCCGCCAAAACCATATTAAGTAGATTCACTGTCAGTCTGACCAAATTTAACCCAATTCGGTTATTAGGACTTGAATGTATTTCTAATTTTAGAAGTGCGGATTTTGTTTGCTTTTTAACGAGTTATAGCAAGCTATTGCGAATTAAAAACACGCAAAAGATGCCTTATAAAAAACGAAAGACTTCAAGTAGTCTTAAATAACATATACGACCTAATAACCAATTTGGGTTTAAGTTGAAACAAACACTTCGCCACACGCTCTGTAGGCAATAGCATTTGCTCCGACCAACAAGACTGCGGAAAAGGTGCAGCCCTACTTACGGCATAAGTCCTCGCGCCTTTTATGATTAAAAAAATATCCGCTTTGGAGGACTTTGCGGACGACAAAATACAATAGAGTGCTATGGCTAAAAATTTAAAAGTATTGTTTGTATTTACTCTCTCTTTATTTGCATGTTTTACAGCTAATGCGGCTACTTCGGGCAAACTTCTGGGCAGCGGCATTTCCTTGGACTCTCGACGACAACGGTGTGCTCACCATCACCGGCACTGGCGATATGCCTAATGCCACAGAATCCAAATTGCCATTCCCAAGTCTTAGAAAACAAATAACATCCATCGTGATTTCTGGCGACATCACATCTATCGGCGACTACGTGTTCTATGAGTTAGGGGAAGTGACAGAACTAACCATCACAGCACCAATAGAGCACACAGGCAACTACTCTTTCGCACAATGTAGCAAACTTTCCACCATCAATTTTACCAATAGCGACTCTTTGCATACTATCGGCGAAGCATCGTTTGCCGCAACCAATCTGTCTAAAATCATCATCCCCGAGAACGTTACCACAATCGGCGACCACGCATTTATGGGTTGCATGAGCGCAACCCAACTCACTATCGGCGAGAAAGTTACCACAATCGGCGACTACGCATTTGCGTATTGCATGAGCGCAACCCAACTCACTATCGGCGAGAAAGTGAAAACCATCGGCAAATCATCATTCGAAGGTTGCTTTAGTTTGCCAAACGCATTGTTCCCCGACGCTGTCACCACCATTGGCGAATCGGCTTTCGCTGGTTGCAGTTCTTTGGAGTGGATATCATTAGGCACCAGCGTGAATAGCATTGGCGACAAGGCATTCGCTGGCTGCACAGGACTAAAGCGAGTGAATTCATTCAATCCTGTTCCTCCGACAATGAATTGCGACTACGACAGCACCTGCGACAAAAACGTGGGCGGACTCAACGTGTTCGACAAAAACACCTACGACACCGCTCGACTTCGCGTGACAGGAGGCTACGTTAACACCTACAAAGCGGCTGAGGGTTGGAAACACTTCAAGAAATCAGAAATCTTCACAAGCGTAGATGCAATCACCAGCAATGCGTTGAAGGTGTATGCCAACAACGGCGAAATCATCGTGGAAGGCGCTGAAGCTGCCGACGTGGTAGAGCTCTACGGCATCAACGGCCAACTGCTCTATCGCGGCACCAAGAAGAGCATCACAGCACCATCCACAGGCGTCTTCATCGTGAAAGCAGCTGGCAAGTCGTTCAAGACCCTCGTCAACTAATCCCCACAGAAATACGATATCAATTCTGCCCCCGCCAGCAGCCCAATTCGTTGCCGGCGGGGGTGGTTTTTTCTTGCACGATAGTGGGAATTTTGCTAACTTTGTTGTTCATCGGTCATTACCGACTTGGATACAAGCAAAAACGAAAACAACGTGGCAAAAGAAATAGTTGAAACACCGCTGATGAAACAATACATCGAGATGAAAGGCAAACATCCCGATGCCGTATTGCTGTTTCGTGTAGGCGACTTCTACGAGACATTCAGCGATGATGCCATCACCGCATCTGAAATTCTTGGACTTACCCTCACCCGACGTGCCAACGGCTCGGCGCAAAGTGTGGAACTGGCTGGTTTCCCTCACCATGCCCTCGACACTTACCTGCCAAAACTGGTGCGTGCCGGCAAGCGCGTGGCTATCTGTGAGCAACTTGAGGACCCTAAACTCACCAAGAAACTCGTGAAACGCGGCATCACCGAACTGGTGACGCCGGGCGTGTCGATCAACGACAATGTGCTCAACCTGCGCGAAAACAACTTCCTCGCTGCCGTATATTTCGGCAAAAAGGCGTTGGGCGTGGCGTTTCTCGACATCAGTACGGGCGAATTTCTCACTGCCGAGGGTACTGAAGACTATGTGGAAAAACTCCTTGGCAACTTCTCGCCTAAGGAAGTGCTGGTGGAGCGAGGCAAACGCGACTTGTTTAACAAAACCTTCAACGCCAACTATCTATCTTTTGAACTCGACGACTGGATTTTCACCGAAGAAACGGCTACCGACCGCCTGCTAAAGCACTTCGAGACCAAAAACCTCAAGGGCTTCGGCATTCACACTATGCACAATGCCATAGTGGCTTCGGGTGCTATACTTTGCTATCTCGACATCACTCAGCACACTCACATCAGCCACATCACCACTCTCTCGCGCATCGAGGCTGAGCGATATGTGCGCCTTGATAAATTCACCATCCGCAACCTCGAACTCATCGACGCCATGAGCGAAGACGGCAAGAGCCTGCTATCGGTAATCGACCGCACTCTCTCGCCTATGGGCGCCCGATTGCTGCGTCGCTGGATATTGTTCCCTCTCAAAGACGTGGAGCAAATCAACCGCCGGCTGAGCGTGGTGGAATATTTCTTCAAATACGTGGAAGGACGCGAATTGCTCACGCAGCAACTCGAAACCATTGGCGACCTTGAGCGCCTTATCTCAAAAGTGGCTGTGGGTCGCATCACTCCGCGCGAACTGGTGCAACTGCGCATGGCTCTCACGGCTATCGAGCCTATCAAAGCCCTCTGCTCGGCAAGCAACCACGATGTGCTGCAAGGCATCGGCGAGCAAATGAACACTTGCCAACTCATTCGCGACCGAATAGCTCGCGAAATCAATCCCGATGCCCCAAATCTGCTGGCTCGTGGCAACTTCATCAATCCTGGCGTGAATGCCGAGCTCGACGAATTGCGCCACATCAGCCATTCAAGCAAAGACTTCTTGCTGCGCATGCAGCAGTCGGAAAGCGAACGCACTGGCATCCCAAGCCTGAAAATAGACTTCAACAACGTGTTTGGCTACTACATAGAAGTGCGCAACACTCACAAGGACAAGGTGCCTGAGGATTGGATTCGCAAGCAGACGCTGGTGAGCGCCGAACGATATATCACTCCCGAACTCAAAGAATATGAGGAGAAGATTCTCGGCGCAGAAGAAAAGATTGCCGTGATTGAGACCCGACTATTCAACGAACTGGTGGCTGCCGTCACCGACTATATACCGGCTATCCAACTCAATTCCAACCTGGTTTCTCACCTCGACTGCCTGCTATCGTTCACTCGCGTGGCTATCGAGAACAAATACAACCGCCCAGAGCTCAACGATTCGCTCGTGATTGACATCACCGAGGGCCGCCACCCTGTGATTGAGAAGCAATTGCCTATCAACGAGCGATACATCAGCAACAGCATACACCTCGGCAACGACGACCAACAGATAATCATGATCACTGGTCCTAACATGTCGGGTAAATCGGCTCTGCTGCGCCAAACAGCCCTCATTGTGCTGATGGCTCAGATAGGATGCTATGTACCGGCACAAGCGGCTAAAATAGGCATCGTAGACAAGATTTTCACTCGCGTGGGCGCAAGCGACAACATCTCACTCGGCGAGTCTACCTTTATGGTGGAAATGACCGAGGCGGCAAGCATCCTCAACAACATCAGCGAGCGCAGCCTCGTGCTTTTCGACGAGTTGGGTCGTGGCACAAGCACCTACGACGGCATTTCTATCGCCTGGTCGATTGTGGAATATCTGCACGAACACAGCCGTTGTCACCCTAAGACTCTGTTTGCCACACACTACCACGAACTCAACGAGATGGAGAAATCGTTTCACCGTATAGTCAACTACAACGTGTCGGTGAAGGAGATTGCAGGCAAGGTGATTTTCGTGCGCAAACTGGTGAAAGGAGGCAGCGAACACAGCTTCGGTATTCACGTTGCCAAACTGGCTGGTATGCCTCAGGTAATCATCAAACGAGCCGACCAAGTGCTGAAGCAACTTGAGGAAGACCACTCCAACGACATCAATATGAGCAACGTGCCTCAATCGAAGGTGGAAAGCGGTATGCAACTATCGTTCTTCCAGCTCGACGACCCTGTGCTCTGCCAAGTGCGCGACGAGATTCTCGGCGCCGACATCAACAACCTCACTCCGGTGGAAGCCCTCAACAAACTCAACGAAATCAAAAAAATACTCACTGGCAAGTGCTGACACCGCTTGCCCAAAACCAAAACATAATCACCATGGCAAAAAGACTTCTTATCATTGCAGTATGCCTCGTGAGCGCAATCTCAGCATTCGCCAAGAAGCACAACGTGACATTTAGCGACTATTTCACCAACACTACTCTGCGCATCGACTATCAGTTGTATGGCGATGCCAAACACCAAGGCATAGCGCTCTACGAGATGTCGAAAACTGCCATCTGGGCTGGACGACGCAAACACCTCGACCAAATGCCACTGCTCGGCAACGGTCAACTGGTGATGAAGGATGCTGCCACTGGCACCACTATCTATCAGACTTCTTTCTCAACGCTATTCAACGAATGGCTCACTACCGACGAGGCTAAAACCACAGCACGCTCGTTCGACCACACTATGCTGGTGCCTATGCCACAGCGCACCGTAGAGGTGACTGTCACGCTCATCAACGCCTCGCACGAGACCATAGCGAAATATACTCACACCATCAATCCACAAGACATCCTCATCGAGCAACGTCACCGCGACCCTAACCTCGACTATCGCTATATGCATAAAGGCGGCAGCGTGGAGCGATGCATCGATGTGGTGATACTTGGCGAAGGCTATTCGCAAGCCGAGCGCGACACATTCTACAACGACGCTCAAGCCACTTGCAATTCGCTGTTCAACCACGAACCATTTAAGACCCGCAAAGACGACTTCAACATTGTGGCTGTATTCACCCCATCGCGCGATAGTGGCATGAGCATTCCACGTCTCGGCGAATGGCGCAGCACCGCCTTCGGTTCGCACTTCAGCACATTCTATAGCGACCGCTACCTCACCACCACTCGCGTGAAGGCTATACACGATGCCATATCGGGCGTTCTCTACGAACACATCATCATTCTCGCAAACACCAACGAATATGGCGGTGGCGGAATCTACAACGAATACACCCTCACCACTGCCCACAATCCTAATTTCGCACCAGTGGTAGTACACGAATTTGGCCACAGCTTCGGCGGTCTTGCCGACGAATATGATTACGGCGATCCAGCCACCTACGACCTCAACGTGGAGCCTTGGGAACAAAACATCACATCGATGAAAGATTTCAAAAGCAAATGGAGCGACATGGTGGAAAAAGGCACGCCTATACCCACACCCGATGACGAGGAATATAGCAACAAGGTGGGCGCATTTGTGGGCGCTGGATACAACGAAAAGGGGATGTATCGCCCTGCACTCAACTGCCGCATGCGTACCAACAAGGCGCCTGCATTCTGCCCTGTTTGCCAACGCGCCATCAACCGCATCATCGACTTCTACACCCGATAACCCAGACACTAAAATATTTGTTAAAATCCGTATTGAATATGTGTTATTGGTGTGCATTTTGACGAAATATTAGTAAATTTACACACCTAAACACTATTAATCCCAAATCGGTCATTAGGACGTATATGAGGTGTTTTTTCTACTGCTTGGCGTCTTTCGGTTTTTATCAGGCATTTTTTGCTTGTTTTTAATTCGCAATAACTGGCTATTACTCATTAAAAAGCAATTGAAACCTGCACTTCTAAAATTCCGAAATCCTGCCAAGCCCTAATGACCGATTTGGGTTAAGGTCACGTATGCGAAAACCTTTCTTGACCAAATGACGGTGGCCGCACTTTGGACATTCTTTTTCACGATCTTTTGCTTCAACATGCAAGATCATCGTGTCACCTTTGTATTCTTCACGAGTGCATTTGTGAGTATAAAGCCCCCAAGCATGATATAGAAAACTATTGTTCATGACTGTATATTTGTTGTCCGAAATTCAAATCTACAATTTGTTCAGCGGTTTTCCTTTTTAGGACACTATCACTCGAAATGTCGGATGAACCAAAAAAATACTCTTTTCCAGCCCTACAGATCTGCTCGAATCGCAAAAATCTAGTATAAATTGTCCCTTTCACCTGAATATTCTATAAATATAATAAATCTCAGGTATTCATAGAATTCTGTATTATGCTATGTATACAGTACTAAAATTTCATTATTTTTGAGTATTGCTCCTTATTTTCGCAGTACATACCTTTGCATCAAAAAAAACAAATTAATAAAGGTATAGTTTATGAAAGTAAAAAATTTCTTGGCAATGGCTGCAATCACATTGTGCACAGCAGCTTGCAGTGACGGTAACGATGTAAAGCCTCCAACCTCAAAAGGTGTAAAGAACATGGAAGTTCTGTGCAATTATGCAGAATGGTCTTACATTAATTTAAGAACAGGCGATGTTAAGAATGTAACTGTAGAAGGCCCTTGGAAATACATCACTGATAAAACCGAGATTGCAGACACCAAAAATCCTGAAATAAACGGCGAAGTTCCAACAGAATGGGATATCGCTATCCACCAATACGAAATTCGCACAAACAATAGCGAAGCTGTTCAGACTTCATTTAAAGATTTTAAGGAAGTGGTTACTCTTCCTACTACAGGCTTTGTAAAAGACCATACAGTGAAAGCAGAAGACAAGAAACTGATTGTCGACATGTCTAACATGATGAAAGGCCAGGTAGGTTATGCTGATGGTACCTTGAATGCTGAATTGTGCAAATGGATTACTAAAACTCCTACTGGCAAAATGCCTCCATTCGAGTATACTATTACAGATAATGTTTACATTGTAAAATGCGCAAATGGCAACTGGGCTAAATTGAAATTCTCTGATCATTTGAACGGTGCTGGAAAAAAGGCTGTTAAGTTCGCTTACGAATATATGTCAAAATAATGAATGTGAAAAGATTTTTTTGTATATTCATAGTACTCTTAACGGTAGCTCCGGCTACCGTTTTTGGTATCGAACCCAACGAGGGAGAAGGAGCTAAACATAGCATCAAAGGGGAAGTTATAGATGAAGAAGGGTTGCCCATGCCTGGTGCTACTGTGGTAGTGGTGGGTACTACCATCGGAGCCGGTACCAACACAGAAGGTGAGTTCGACATCATCTTACGAAATGCAGGAAGGCAGACTTTGCGGGTTAGCTTTATTGGTTATAAAACGCAGTCTGTTGAAACCATAACAGATAACGAGAAACGCATTGTGGTGCGTATGGAGCCATCAGACAATTTGATTGACGAAGTGGTGGTAACCGGTGTACGTGTTGAAAAACCACTGAAAGAGATTCCTGTCATAACCCGCGTAATCTCTAGTGCCGACATCAAACGTGTTAATCCACAGGATTTTCAAACATTGTTGCAATATGAATTGCCTGGTATACAGATTGGTTACAATAGCATGAGTCAGGCTCCTACCATTACTTATCAAGGTGTAGGTGGTGACTATATCATGTTCTTGGTTGATGGCGAACGTGTTTCGGGCGAAGGCGCAGCAAAGAATGTAGACTTCTCTCGTTTTAATGTAGATGACATTGAGCGTATTGAAGTAGTACGTGGTGCAGCATCTACCCTCTATGGGTCGAATGCACTGGGTGGTGTTATCAACATCATTACCAAATCGGCCAACCGTCCGTTCTCCGGAAATGTAAGTGCCCGCTATGCTGGTATCAACGGCGAAAACTATTCGGCTTCTATCGGTGCAAAGAAGAGCCGTTATTCTACCTACACCACTGTAGGTTTCCGCCACAGAGATACCTATACCATTGGCGATACTGAAGGTAAGGATATTACTACCATCTTACCCGATGGCTCTGAGCAAACGAAGCAAGACCGCGCCTACAAGACAACCATCTATGGTTATAAGATTTGGGATGCTTCTCAGAAATTCGGCTATTCATTTACTGATAAATTGAGTGCAGAGGTAAAAGGTACTCTTTACCATAACAAACGAGATGTACGCAATGGCAAGAAGTTCCGCGAAAACTATGTGGACTATACACTAGGAGGTAAAATGAAGTACTTGATTGCAGACAACCAGCAATTAGACCTTTCGTACATCTTTGACCGTTACGACAAGAAGCAGAATTATTGGGAAATAGACAGTACTTCTACCGACTTCAGCCATCGCCAGCAGACACTGCGTTTGAACTATACGGCTACTTTTGGCAATCACTCCATCAGTGCCGGTACTGAAGGCGAAATAGAGTATATGAAACACTACATGATGCGCGACTCGTCTCACTTTGACCGCAAGCACCTGGACTTCTATGCACAAGACGACTGGAAGGTTACTGATGATTTCAGTGTAATCTTAGGTGTACGTGCTGATCATGAAGATGAATATCCTTTCCACATCACTCCAAAACTTTCTATGATGTATCATTTAGGTAAACCTTGGACATTCCGTGCCGGTTATGCACAGGGATACCGTACGCCATCTTTGAAAGAATTGTATTCGGAATACGATATGGGTGGTTTGGGTATGTTCATTATCTATGGTAACGAAGATCTGAAAGCTGAAAAGAGCCACCAGGTCAATGCATCGGCCGAATTCAACAAGGGTGGATTCAATGCCTCTGTTTCTGCCTATCACAACCGTTTCCACGATAAGATTACCATGGTGGACCATCCAAATGGAAACGATATGATCTATGAGAATACCGATAAAGCGTATACTACAGGTGTTGAAGCTATCGTTCGTATGAAATATAAGTTCGGTTTATCAATGACAGGTTCTTATGCATTTGTGGACGACTATTCTGAATTCAAAGGCAAAAACATGTCATACGTTCGTCCTCATAGCATTACTTTCAATACCTCTTACACCAAGAAGTTCAAAAAAGTAACAGGTACAATTACCTTGAACGGACAGTGGTGTTCTAAATTGGATACGTATAGCTACGATTCAGAAAAGGACCAGATGTCGTACGTTACATACAATCCTCGTACCATGTGTTCTTTAAACTTGACATTACAAATGCCAAGAGGTATTACCTGCGGTTTCATGGTAGACAACTTATTCAACCACAAAGACACTTCTGCCGACGCTGTAGTACAGGTTCCTCAGAAGGGTATCAGCTGTGTTGGTTCTGTTAGCATCAACATTGCAGACTTATTTAAACTATAATAACTACTTATTTGCAAATAAATGAAAAAGAAGAACCTTTTAATTGGAGGCTCAATAGCTGTTGTAGCTCTGATTGCTTTTGTAGTGTGGCACGTTTTCGCCAGCACTACAAAGGTGGGATTCATCAACTATCAGGTGATTGCTTTGGGACATATCTCGAAAGCAAACACCAACAGCTCCATCAAGATTGAAGAAGTTAGTACAGATGAGCTCGACAAACTGAACGACTATGACATGATTTTTATCAATGCCATGGGATTACGCATTACAGAAGATCAGCGTGCCGTAATCAAGAAAGCTGCCGATAATGGTTTACCTGTCTTGACTACAGCCATTACTAATCCGATGAACAACATATGTTCTGTGGATTCTGTTGCTGCAGACTCTTTACGCAAGTACTTGAGTAACGGAGGACGTAGAAACTACCGCAGTTTGCTGAACTATGTTAGAAAGGATATCGACAAAAAGATATTCAATATAGCAGAACCAGAAATGGTTGTTGAAGCTGCCAACGATATGATTTACCATATCGACCCTAAGAAACCAGAAGAAGACCCTTTAGGTTTCAATACTATTGCCGATTATCATAAGTTCTTGAAAGAGAATAATCTTTGGAAAGAGAATGCCCCTGGCATTGTAGTAACGGGCCAGATGGGTGAACCAACCGACCTGATTGCCAAATTAGAAGAAACCGGTAACGTGGTCTATCCTATTCGTTCAATGAGAAAGTTTGTTTGCAAACATCACATTGACTCTATCAAAGCGTCGGCTGTCATCAATATGGCACATGGTCGTATGGGAGACTATATGGTAGACTATCTGACAAAACAAAATATTCCATTATTCTCTCCATTGAACGTGAACCGTTTGGTAGACAAATGGGAAAACGACCCAATGGGCATGAACGGTGGTTTCTTGTCGCAGAGCGTAGTTACTCCAGAAATTGATGGTGCACTGCGCCCATTTGTTTTGTTTGGACATCGCTTGGATGAAGATGGTATGCAAGAATCGTATACCATTCCAGAACGATTAGAAACTTTTGTAAAGAGTGTAAACAACTACATCAGCCTGAAGCACAAACCAAATTCAGAAAAGCGTGTAGCTATCTATTACTATAAAGGTCCTGGTCAAAATGCGTTGGCTGCTGCCGGTATGGAAGTAGTACCTTCTTTATACAACCTGCTGGTCCGTATGAAAGAAGAAGGCTATCGCGTAGACAATTTACCAAAGAGCCATAAAGAATTGGGCGAAATGATTCAAGCCCAAGGTGCTGTATTCAATGCTTATGCAGAAGGTGCTTTCACCAAATTTATGAAAAATGGCAAGCCGGAGCTTATTACAAAAGAACAATATGAAGGTTGGGTAAAAGCAACCATTCGTCCTGAAAAATATGCAGAAGTGGTAGCACTTAACGGCGAATTCCCTGGTCAGTACATGACTACTGAAGACGGCCGTTTAGGAGTTGCCCGTTTGAAATTTGGTAATGTTGTGGTTCTTCCGCAGAATGCAGCGGGTGCAGGTTCTAACTCATTCAAAATTGTACACGGAACCAATGCTGCACCTCCACATACTTATATTGCTTCGTATTTGTGGACTCAATTTGGATTTAAAGCCGATGCTATAATTCACTTCGGTACGCATGGTAGTTTGGAATTTACTCCAAAGAAACAGGTTGCACTTTGTCAGAAAGACTGGCCCGACCGCCTGGTTGGTGCATTGCCTCACTTCTATATATACTCTATCGGTAATGTAGGAGAAGGTATCATTGCCAAGCGTCGTTCTTACGCAGGTTTGCAGTCATACCTTACTCCTCCTTTCATGGAAAGTAACGTTAGAGGTATTTATCGTGAGCTGAATGAAGCTATCAAAAATTACAATAACTTACTGGGTGAAGGAAATCACACACAAGCAACTTTAGATAAGGCTTCTTTAAAAGTGAAAGAATATACCATGAAAATGGGTATTCACCGCGAACTGGAACTAGATAGCATCAAGGGAAAACCATATGCAGAAGATGAAGTAGCACGTATCGAAAGCTTTGCTGAAGAATTAGCAAACGAAAAGGTTACAGGTCAGCTTTACACCATGGGTATTCCTTACGAAGATATCCGTATCCAATCAAGTGTATATGCCATGTCTGTTGAACCAATCGCTTACAGCGTGTTGGCCCTCGACAAGTTGAATGGTAAGGCAGCACCGCAAGTAGAGAAACACCGCAGCATATTCACTGCCCGCTATTTGAACCCTGCTCGTGCCTTGGTAACTCGCTTGTTGGCATCACCTCATTCATGTAACGATGAAATGGTAATGCAAACAGCTCATATCACGAAAGAAGAATTAGAAGAGGCTCGTAAGATTGACAAATCACGCAGCAACCCTGATGGCATGATGGCCATGATGATGGCAGCTGCCGAAGAGTCTGAAGATGGCAAAAGTGGTATGATGGGCGGCATGAAAGGCATGTCTGACAGCAAAGCCAATACAGCAAAAGCCGGCGACAAAAATACTGCTAAGAAAGGCGGTATGGCTGCCATGATGATGAAGAAGAAGATGATGAAGAAAAAAGAGTACACCAAAGAGCAGATTACAAAAGCAACTGCTATCATGGAGGTGGAACGTGCCATAAAGAATGTACACAACTATCGTAAGGCTTTGAAAGAAAGTCCAGAGATAGAATTGGCTAGCCTAATTAACGGTATGAATGGTGGTTACACCAAGCCATCACCTGGTGGCGACCCTATTGCTAATCCTAATACATTACCTACAGGTCGTAACTTGTACTCTATCAATGCCGAAGCTACTCCTTCAGAAGCTGCTTGGGAAAAAGGTATCCGTTTGGCAAACAATACGATTAATCTGTATAAGAAACGCCACAACGACTCTATTCCTCGCAAGGTTAGCTATACCTTATGGAGTGGTGAATTCATTGAAACAGAAGGTGCTACTATTGCACAGATTCTATATATGCTAGGTGTTGAACCTATTCGCGATGCATTCGGACGTGTAAGCGATATCCGTCTGATTCCTTCTAAAGAATTAGGTCGTCCTCGTATCGATGTAGTCGTTCAAACCAGTGGTCAGTTACGCGATCTGGCTGCGTCTCGTTTGTTCTTGATCAACCGTGCAGTTGAAATGGCTGCAGCTGCTAAGAACGATGAGTTCGAAAACATGGTATCTGCCGGTGTAGTAGAAGCCGAACGTACCTTGATTGAAAAGGGCTTGACTCCAAAAGATGCTCGTGAAATGGCTTCCTTCCGTGTATTCGGTGGTATGAATGGCTGTTATGGCACAGGAATTCAAGGTATGGTAGAAGCTGGCGATCGTTGGGAAAGCGAAAAGGAAATTGCCGACACTTACCTGAACAACATGGGTGCATACTACGGTAGCGAAAAGAATTGGGAAGTTTTCAAGCAGTTTGCTTTCGAAGCTGCCTTAACACGTACCGATGCCGTTATCCAACCACGTCAGAGCAACACTTGGGGTGCTTTAAGTCTTGACCACGTATACGAATTTATGGGTGGTATGAACCTGGCTGTTCGTAATGTTACCGGTAAGGATCCGGATGCTTACTTGAGCGACTACCGTAACCGTAACAATGTTCGCATGCAAGAAGTGAAAGAAGCCATCGGTGTTGAAAGCCGTACTACCATCTTCAACCCTAACTACATCCGCGAAAAGATGAAGGGTGAAGCCAGTGCAGCGGGTGGATTTGCAGAAATCGTTCGTAACACCTACGGATGGAACGTAATGAAACCAAAGGCTATCGATAAAGAGATGTGGGATGAAATCTATAACGTTTATGTTAAAGATAAATTCAATCTGGGTGTGAAGGAGTTCTTCGAAAACCAGAACCCTGCTGCTCTGCAAGAAATGACAGCCGTTATGATGGAAACTGCTCGTAAGGGAATGTGGAAAGCAAGCAGAGAGCAATTGAAAGAAATTGCTAAATTGCACACAGAACTGGTTAATAAGTATAACGCAGGATGCTCAGGCTTTGTATGCGACAACGCTAAGTTACGCGACTTCATTGCACAGAATACCGATGCTCAAAGCGCACAGGCTTATAAGGAAAAGATTCAAGATGTACGCGAGAAGGTAACAGAAAAAGCAGACAAAGGCATGGTTATGAAAAAACAGGAAATGTCTATATCTGAAAGCGAAGAATATACCAATCTATTGAACAATACGATGGTGGCAGTAGCGGTAATCATTGTATTTGCCGTGATTGTCATTGTTATTCGCCGAAAACGTAAGCAACAACAAGAAGAATAAACATGCAAACAGTTGTACTTATATTGATTTTATTGGTCTGCTTCAACTTTTTGCTGAAGCAGACCTACAGCAAACGATGGGCAGTAGCAGTAACCTCTGTGGGCTGCGCCTTGTTTGTTGGCAATATGTGGCCATACGCTATCGAACAATCAAAAACACAGATTGCAGACTGGCTGGCAAATCCGGAATTAATGTTAGATACATCGGTAATACTAAGTATAGAGGTATGTACTCAACTGGCTTTCTGTATGTTGGCTATACACATGCTTACGGGTGGAATTGTCAACAAACGTACTTTATGGACCTACCGGTTGTTGCGCTGGTTTCCTGGCGTACTGATTTTTCCGGTTCTTTTCAGTATGCTGGTAGCATTGATCTTTACTTTCCCTGGAAAAGATTTTGCAACTGTAGCATGGATTATGGCCGCATTGGTACTCGTACTCATTCCATTAGGAACAATTGGACTTCGCTGGTTACTTCCTGAAAAAGAAATCCGCCTGGAACTTCTTTTTATAACCAACGCATTAACAGCAATCTTAGGTATTGTTGCTACCGTAAATGGCCGTACGGCTGTAAATGGTATCAGTGAAATAGACTGGAGTGCTTTGGTAGGAATTATCGTCATGCTATTAGTAGGCGGTATGATGGGGCTGGCATTACGCCGCTATAAAATGAATAAACCATACAAGAAATAATACGAAATCATCTTTGCATTAACATACAAAATTTAAATTATCATGAGTTATATAACCGACATTCTATATTGGATTTCAACAGGGCTTTTGGTTCCTGTTATCGTTTTGCTTATCGCTTTATTTGTCCGTTCATTGCTATTGATTGGAAGTTTCTTCGGACAGTACATCGCCATCCGTAAAACCGAAGCGTTGCTCCGTATAGAGTTTGACGCGCTGACAGCGGAGAATATGGATACACTGGCCGACAGGCTTCCTAAAAAGTCAAACACCCTGGTTGTTAAATCAATCCGCAAGATTATGGAAGAGAAAGACAGCCCGGCACACGTTAGCCGTCTACTGGCAGACTACGAAATCTTGGCAGACAAAGATTTGGCTACTTCTAAAACATTGAGCAAGATGGGACCGATGCTTGGTTTGATGGGTACTTTGATTCCTATGGGTCCTGCCTTGGTAGGTCTGTCAACTGGTGATATCGCTTCTATGGCTTACAACATGCAGGTGGCTTTTGCTACAACTGTAGTTGGTCTGTTTGCTGCAGCCATTGGTTTCATCACACAGCAAGTAAAACAACGCTGGTATCTGCAAGATATGACCAATCTGGAATTCTTGTCTGAAGTGTTGAACGAAAAGAGAAATGCCTGATGAAAAGAAATTTATTGCGCAAAGAGGACGACAACGATCCAATGAGCGTTGTAAGCAACCTGTTCGACGTGGCTATGGTATTTGCCGTAGCACTGATGGTGGCGCTGGTCACTCGTTATGATATGACGGAAATGCTAAGCAAGGATGACTTTACCATGGTAAAGAACCCTGGAAAGGACAATATGGAAATCATTACCAAAGAAGGTGAGAAGATTAATAAGTATACACCAAGCGAAGACCAGTCAAACAAAAGTGGCAAAAAAGGTAAGAAAGTGGGTATTGCTTACGAGCTTGATAACGGCGAAATTATCTACGTCCCAGAATAAAAAAGAATCGAAAGATTCATAATAGTTTTCTCTCTAATGAAAAAGATGCATCTTTTTTATGGGTGCATCTTTTTTTATGGGAATACAGGCAACTATAACCAATATAATTCAAGTTGCATTAAATCTCAAAAGGTCACTTTTTCAATGTTTGGTTTTAACCCAATTCGGTCAGTAGGGCTCGGATGGATTTCGGAGTTTTAGAAGCGCAGATTTTGATTGCTTTTTAATGAGTAATAGCGAGCTATTGCGAATTAAAAACAAGCAGAAGATACCTTATAAAAAACGAAAGACGCCAAGCAGTATTAAAATAATTCACATTTACGGCCTAATGACCGATTTGGGGTTAAAAAGGTCACCTGAAGGTCACCATAAACGAAATCAGGCATCTACAAATGTTTGTAAATGCCTGATTTTCAGCATGGACCAGCCTGGGCTTGAACCAGGTACCTCCAGATTATGAGTCTGTTAAAGTACAAAAAATTGAAGGAAAAGGCTACGCTTGAAAACATAAAAGTCTCCGGTATATTATTCCTCACCGATATGTTGACTAATAATACTGATATTAGCCCCGGTGAAATGATTAGCGCATTGGAGCGTCTTCTAAGTTCAAATAACCGCCTCCCCAAGAAACTTATCAAAGAACGTATTGATATGCTGAAACGCCAGAACACTTTATAGTCACGTTTTACAGCAAACCTCTACTTCAAGCACTTTTAGTGCTATTCAATATGATATGAAAATAATGACAGCCTCGGAGCACTCTCCGGGGCTGTCATATTTAGGTATCATATAGTTACATATTATATCATCAGCCAGAGCGGTAAAGCCACTCTAAACCCGATTAAAGTGGAATTACCGATTGCTATAGAGCGCTCCAGTGACTGATTAGAATCGCCAGTAGACTTGCAGGTCGATGTTGCTGTATTTTCCGTCTTTACCCTTATGCTCTGCGGCTTTATCGTTCACCACATTGCCGTTGAGCTGCAGTTTCATATTCTTCATAAACCAATATTCTGCTGTCAGCCCATAGATATTCTTTGTGGTAGAATAGTCGAGATGAAGATAATCAGAATACGAGTCTACCTTGGCATAAAAGCGCAGTTTCTTATCGTGGGTGACAGGAGCGCCAGCCATCACATACCAACCCTCGCTCTTGGCAGAGCCATTCCACACGCCATTTGTGGCATCCCAATCGCTCACCTTATGGCCATAGCTGTGCACATATTCACCTCTTACGGTGAATGCACCCTGATAGCTTGCACCAGCCGACCAGCGCTTGCGGTCGACCGTAATGCCGGTAGATGATTTGTAGCGGCCATTCCAGCCCCACCAACCGATGTTTAAGCCCTTCAATGGCGACACATACACACCACCGATAAGATCCTTATGGCTATTGTTGTCGGCATGGTTGATACCATTACCTGTCCAGAGTCCCACTTGATAATGCACCCAAGCGTGTCCGTCGACGCACGATGGCAACAAGTCGCCCTGCAATTGCACACCTATATCACGTCCGTTGCAATCGTGCTCTCCGCAACGGTCTGACATGCCCGACAATTTAGATGTGGCTTGAGCATAAGCGCCGAATCCTATATCCCATGGATTCATTGGATTTTCAAACATAAATGCGCGCTTAAACTGGCCGAACTTGATGCGGGCATAGCTCAATCGCTGCCATTCCACCCAAGCATCCACTATGCGAGGACCCTTTTCGCCAGCGCTGCCACCGATGCCATTGACCTGCAACTGCAGATTATAAGCAAAATCGAGCACCTTACCCTTGGCATACACACGCACCAGGCGAAGCTCAAAATTGGAGTGCGTAGCGCCCTCCTGATTGTTGGCAGAAGCCTTACCTATCACATAACCGCCAAACGAGGTGCTCTGCAGCGCCTTTTTCACCGACGAAGTGCTTTGTTGCTTTTCGGCTGAAGGCATGTCGGCATCACCCTGCGCATCCGAAGAGAATGCGCTATTCCACGTAGAGAGAGCAAGCGCCAACGATAGCGCCACCTTTAAATATTTTGTCATAAGAGTTTTAAGTAAAATTATTTGAGTAATCGTTTTTTCATAAGCACATTACCACACAGTCACAAAACACTGCATCAGCGCCCAAATTGAATTATTTTGCAAATTTAGCAACTAAAGCCCATTCCCTCCAAATTTCTATTTCTTATCTTTCCACTTAATGAGAAATCGTAATATTTATTTCATTCTCAATCAGGTTTGCACTATCTTTGCATATACATAACGACTGACTACTCATAACATACATATAACTAAAACCTTATGAAACGAACTATTATTTCCTTGTTTGTTGCCATCTTGGCTACTGGATTTGCTTGTGCCAACCAGACCATCGTGAAAGACGGCAAGGCTGTGGCTCGAATAGTGATACCTGCCGATGCCGACAGCATAAACAGCAAAGCAGCTACCCTGCTACAAGACTTCGTAGGCCGCATCAGCGGTGCTCAACTGCCCATCATTAAGGGCGCTCCACGCAATGGCGACGTGGCAATCGGTTATGGCAATACCGATGCCCTCACAGAAGACGGTTTTCGCTTAGAGAGCCACCGCGGAATACTCTATATCAGCAGTGGCGGCGACAATGGCGCACTCTATGGCGTGGTGACTCTGCTTGAGAATTATCTTGGTGTGGCATATTATGCAGCCGGAGCTCTCGACGTGCCTAAGATGTCTACCATCACCCTGCCCGACATCAACCGCCACGAGAATCCTGCGTTCCGCTATCGCCAGACTCAAAACTACTCTACAAGCATCGACCCTCTCTACCGCATCTGGTTTCGCCTTGAGGTGCCAGCCGACGAGTTTGCCGGCAACAATTGGGTACACACTTTCAACCGCATTCTGCCTTCTGACCGCTTCGGTGAAAGCCACCCAGAGTATTACTCATTTATCAATGGCAAACGCCGCCCTGGCCACGCCAGCCAATGGTGTCTGACCAATCCAGCCGTGTTTGAGGCTGCTGCTGTACAAATCGACTCTATTTTCCGCGCCAACCCTGGCAAAACAATGATTTCTGTGAGCCAAAACGACGGCAACTACACCAACTGCCACTGCCCAGAATGCGAGAAGGTAGACGAATATGAAGGCGCGCTCTCGGGCAACTTTATCCACTTTGTCAACCGTCTTGCCGAACGCTTCCCTGACAAGCAATTCAGCACATTGGCTTATCTCTTCACAATGCAACCACCTAAGCACGTCAAGCCACTGCCTAACGTGAACATCATGCTTTGCGACATCGACTGCAAACGCGAAGTGCCTTTGACCGACAACGCTTCGGGCAGAGAATTTGTGGAAGCACTCGAGGGATGGAGCAAGATTTCAAACAACATTTTTGTTTGGGACTATGGTATCAATTTCGATAATTTCCTCTCACCATTCCCTAACTTCCCTATCATTCAGAAGAATATCCAGCTGTTTAAGAAAAACCACGTGACTATGCACTTCTCGCAGATAGCAAGTTCGCGCGGTGGCGATTTCGCCGAAATGCGCTCATATATGGTGAGCAAATTGATGTGGAATCCCGACCTCGACTGCGACTCGCTGATGCAAACATTTATGCATGGATATTACGGCAAAGCCGCTCCATACATCTATCAATATGAGAAAAAACTCGAAGGTGCTTTGCTCGCAAGCGGCAAGGATCTATGGATATACGATTCGCCTGTAACTCACAAGGATGGTATGCTCAATGCCAACTGCCGCCGTGCCTACAACGAACTCTTCGACCAAGCCGAGGCTGCCGTTGCCAACGACAAGAAATACCTCGACCGCGTGCGCCTCACTCGTCTGCCTTTGCAATACTCAGAACTCGAGATTGAGCGTGCTCAAGGCATTTCCGACATAGATGAAGTGAGTGCCAAGCTCGATCTCTTTGAGAAGCGTGCAGTGGAATTTGAAGTGCCTACGCTCAACGAGCGCAACAATACGCCTGTAGACTATTGCCGACTCTATCGCGAGCGTTATCTGGCTCGTCGTGCCAACAATCTTGCTTCCAACGCCAAGATTACATTCATCGAAGGCCCTACAGGCAAATATGCCAAGTTGGGCGAAACAGCACTCACCGACGGCCTCTACGGCGGAACCACATTCGTGGAATCGTGGATAGGCTGGGAAGGCAAGAATGCCGATTTTGTGGTTGACCTTGGCGAAGAAAAGCCTATCACCAGCGTGAGCATCGACTGCCTACACCAATTGGGACAATGGATACTATTGCCTAAGGGAGTGAAATACTCAGTATCTACCGACGGCGAGAAATACACTCCTCTCGGCGAATTCTATCGCGACGAAGACCGCGACCCAAGCGTGAAGTTCGTGGAATTTAAGGTGGAAAAAGCCGCTAAGGCACGCTACATCAAGGTGCAAGTGGATGGCACCATCGAATGCCCTTCATGGCACTACGGCGTGGGCTACCCATCGTGGTTCTTCATTGATGAGATAGTAGTGAACTGATTGCACTAAACAACAATATCCCTAATTAGGGCAAAACAATGGCTCTGCTTTTGGTGACATCCACCGGCAGAGCCATTGCTATATTATTCACTGCTTACGCGCAGCCTTGCTGAGCAAGCGGTGCCCTATTTTACAGTATATGCACTTTCGCGCCTCGCAATATTCGCGGCGCAACTCTATGAGAGCCTGTGAGGTGAGCGCATCACGGCACTTTATCCCCGCATGGGCAAATTGCTGCACTATGGAGTTGTTCTCTGGCTTCAAGCCCTCAAGCAGAGCCACTGCACGGTCGGTGAACTGATAGTCGTGCACCAATTCACCGCGAGCATAGAGCAACGGCGCCACAGTGTTGATAAGAATAATGTCGATGCTGCGGTCGCTCATGGCACGCACATCGCTTGTAGACTCCTTGCCGAAGGTGAAATGATTTGCCCAGTAGCCTGAGAGTTTCACCGAGAACAATTGTCGCAACTCAGCCTCATCGGCAGCCGCCAGAATGTCGGCAAACAGGTTGAAACCGCCCACAATGTAGTGAGCCAACAATGCGATGCGGCGATATGGGAAATTCTGCGGCCTCATCCGCGCCAATTTCCACGAATGCGACTCTATGGGTCGCAACGAGAACTTATTGGCAAGGAAGGCATATTCGCGGCACAACTGCTGGTAGTAGGAGTCGTCGCGATGATTCTCAGCCGAGAGCATTCCTGCCTGACCAAACAGCATAGCCTCTATCTGCAGCAGCGAGTCGCTATGCTTATGCAGCAAGCGCAGCGGTGTGCAGCGAGCCAGTCGCTCAAAAGCGTCGTTGTTGATGCCAAAACCAAGATTTCGGGCAAGCGTGACATAGCACACATCCTCCCAACTGCCATGATACATCTCGCATAGTTCGGCAAGGCGATCCACCTTGTGGTGCAAGCGCTCAAAAGCAAGGCTCTCCACCCACTCGGTGATGAGCAACGGTGGCATCTGCGGGATGGCTTCGGCACACGGCAACTCGGTTTTAGCCTCCATCAGTCGGTTGTAGCTGAGGTTGAAATCGCGGTTGCATTGCAGCACCACCTGCGGAATACGCTCGCCATTGGTGCGATACACCGGCGCATCGTCCTTCTCCACCACATGCAGAATCACCGAGTCGTAGGCGCGGTTGCTGTCGTGCCCGTGTCGGCGCCAATCACTGGCGCGAACGTGCATCTCCACATTTCCTGCCCATAGGCGACCGTCAATCTCCACCTTGGCGTTGAAGAAATCGGGCCCTGCATCGGTGTTGAGCATGCCCGTGTCGATAACGCGCACACGCCTGCCATCGTTGGTCACCATATCGTCTGACGCATACAGCCTATGCTGCCACACATATTGCATTAGTTTCTCCATCTGTGCCCCCTGGTATTAAGTGTCTGATTATTTATCTTCTTTAGCGATAGGCAGAACCACCGAATCGCGAATGTGCAAATCGGTTTGTGGGAATGGAATCTCAATATTGTTTTCGTTGAGCACATTGTAGATAGCCTCGTTGGCTTCGCTGATAAACGTAGCCTTCTCCTCTACCAATACCCATACCACCACTGTAAGGTCTACACTATTGTCGCCAAAGCCCGAGAACGCCACGCTCACCGAAGTGCCTGCCTTCACAATGTTTGACACGCTATGGCGCTTAGTGGCAATCACACTATTGATGCGCTCAATGAGCAACTCACGCACATGCTGCACATTCACGCCGTAGGCCACGCCGATAGGTATTTTCACCATCTCATACTTGTGGTTTCGGGTGAGGTTCTTAAAGTTCTTAGAGAACAACTGCGAATTGAGGAACGCAATCACGCAGCCATCGCGGGTCACAACCTGTGTGCTTTGATAGGTGATTGATTCCACCTTGCCGGCAATGCCGTCGCACTCTATGTAGTCGCCTATTCTGATACGTCCGGTCATCAGCGACAGGCCGTAGAAGAAGTTCTCAAGCAAGTCCTTCATGGCAAAACCCATACCAGTAGCCAGACCGGTGGTGATGATGGTGATGCCACTCTTAGGCACATTGAGCATATACAGAATCATTATGAAGTAAGAGCCCCACACCACCAGAGTGATGATGTTGTTGGCGAGAGTTAGATTGCTGTTTGGCAAAACCACCTCTTCGCTTTGGTGACCACGCTCGCGCTGTTTTTTCTTCTCTTGCTCTATCAGTAGCTCGTTGTGCTTGCTTCTCACGTCGCGATAGACGGCGTGCATAACATAGTTGGCATATTTAAACACAAACAGCAGCGAAATAGCCACGCTGAGCTTCATGGCCGACAGATGCAAGAACGATGTCGACACGAAGTCAACGCTTAGGTACTTGAAGAACAAGTCGGTCATATCAAACATCTCGGCTGCCATAAATATACTCATCAGCACCGACACCACTCCCATCACCGGTATCACAGCCTTGGTGATGAGGTCGAAGAACCAAGTGTGACCGATATAGTCGCCCTTGAGCATCTTCTTATTGATGTTGTCGCGGATATTATAAATGAGCACATTGAGTTTCTTCTCAGCATCAGCCAAATTCTTGCGCAAAGCGTCTGCCTCGTCATCGGTAGCGGCAGCAGTGATTTGCTCCTTGATTTTCGCGATGTTTTCACGCAATTTGTCGGTAGGCAGTTTGCCGTTGTTCTTTTCGCGATAAGCCTTCTGCACACGCTTAAACAAGGTCTTAGTCTCGTAGATGCTACACAGGTCGAAAAGGAAAGTGATGGTCTGGATGCACGCCAACTGGAATGTCCACCAGATCATGATTTCCACGGCCATCAGTGTGAAGCCTGCAAGCGACACCACGCATGCTAAAACCATTGCCACAAGCGATATCACGGTATACACCATATCGCTGCCCGGTATCTGCACCTTGCGGCGACGGAGTATAATCGCCTGCCAAAAGGTGAACAGCACCAATATTGGCGGGAATATCAAGTTGACAAGATTGTTTGGAATAAACACTATGCGGAACAATATCACCAGAAACGCCATCGTGAGGAATGGGGCGTATTGCTTCACGCCCTCCTTGATTTGGTCGCCATTGAGGCGGAATAGCAACGACAGCAAGATGAACACCACCAGCCACGAGAATTCGAGCAGCAAGTCAACCGCCATCATCAAGAAATTGTTTGTCAAGAATGTGCGAGCTACACCCACCGAAATCATAAAGATGATGAATCCGCACGCAAGCAGCAAGATAGGTTGTTTCTTCTTATATTCATCTTTCTCGCGTATGCGACGAGGCAAGAGCCATCGGGTGACGATATAACTCAACACCGATGACACTATCACATAAAACAGCACAAACACCGAGGTGATAGGAATCACCACGCCACGCCATTGCGAGTGCGAGTCGTGATGGTGCACCTTGCCATTGTGGCTTCTGCCCTCAACATCTTCAAATGCCACATATTTATCCGATATCTCATTCTTTACCATATATAGCACCAATGGCAGATTAGCCAGCAGTTTCAGATAGCTGTCGCCACGGTTCAGGAATATGTTTTGTCGCAAATATTCATATTTGCTCACAGCATAAGCATTGAGTTCCTCCACCTTTTTGTTGACGTGTTGATAGTGCTTGGTGTCGCGCTCAATCTTATTCATCATGCGCACCATATTGTTGCGAAGCGCCTTGGCATAGACCACACACTCATTGCGCGCCTGTTGCTCGTCGGCATCAAGGGTGAAAGGGTCTTGGCCATAAGCCTCAGCGATGCTGTCGAGGCGACGCTGCATCTCGTGCATGCGCAGTGTGTCGGAAGGCTGCACTCTGTGCATATGTCGGCCAATTGCAGGTGGCAGATTTTCGAGCGACTGTATAAGTAGGTCGTAGCGGTCTACCTCGTCCTTCATCTTCTTGCGAATGCGCTCATACGGAAGTTTCGATATGTTGGTGTTGTTATACATATCGGTGGCTTGCTGGCAAGCATAAGCCATATCAAATGTGAAGCCTTCGCGTTGCGAATAGAGGATAAGCGAAATCTGATTGCACTTCTGCATTGTGAGCACAAGCTGGTCGTGCTGCTCCTGAGTGCGCTTCTCATAAAGCGTCATCACAACCTTTTGCTTCTTGTAGTTTTGCTCGAGTTCGGCACGCAGCACGTTGAGCGTTTGCTCAAGGTTTTTCTCCTTCAGCACAGCCTGTGCAGGAGCGATGCTCATCATCAGCATCAAGGCTGCCATTATGCGATAAAATAATGATTTCATCATATATATGTTTTTGGTTATTCTTATAGATACTGCAGTGTGGTGCCATCTTCACTCACCGTGAGCCTAACGTTGGCGCCCTCAATCATCGGGAAATTCTTGCGGGTGTGTCCGCACGGAAATTTATAGCACACTGCGATGTTGTAGTCCTTCACGAGGCTATGAAACACGTCCTCCACAGTGCTGAAGCCAGCCACTGGGCGGAAGCCTGAGAAGTCGCCGAATATCACACCCTTCACGCGGTCGATTACGCCCGAAGCGATGAGTTGATAAAACATGCGGTTCAAGTGGTCGAAATTCTCATTCACATCCTCTATGAAGAGCACCAACGGAGCGTTGTCGTCGGGATGCAGCATGTCGAATTTTGTGCCGATGAGCGATGTGAGCAACGAGAGATTGCCACCCACGAGTCGGCCCTCTGCCACGCCCTGCTGATTGAGCGCATGCGATGGCAATTCGTAGCAAGGCATCTCGCCGAAAATGATTTTGCGCAGATACACGTCGCAAGAGTCGGCCCCTTGGCTGCGATTGAGATGCTCAAGCATGTGGGCATGTATGCTCATAATGCCTTGCTGCACCATACAACCATGTATGGCGGTGATATCGCTATAGCCGATTATCCACTTAGGATTATTGCGCAGAATGCTCATATCGGTCTTCACCAACTCTTGTATAGAGCCATAGCCACCACGACTGCACATTATCGCCTTGATGCTATCGTCGGCAAACGCCCACTCAAGGTCGTCGCGACGATCGCTGATGGTGCCGGCAAAATTGCCGTTACGCGAAAGCACATGCTTGCCATACACTGGCACAAGCCCCCAACTGCGCAGCACCTCGGCTCCGCCTTCGACATACGACCGTTCGGGCGCACTGGCTGGCGATATGATAGCCACCTTGTCGCCTGGGCGCAATGCCGCAGGTCGTACGAGCGACTGCGCACACACCAGCGATGCCATTGCACTGCACGCCACAGCCATAATTGTAATGTAGATTCTTGTAGTTATATTCATCGTAGATTGTAGTTTTTTGTAGTTTCCATTATCTCGTTGCGCCTGCTTTTCGCGCTCTCGCATTGCCACTCACTCATGGTGGCAGCAAACAATTTCTGTAGTAGTAAGCCCGAAAAAAAGCAACAACACTCACGCAAAGTTACTTATAATTTCCGACCAATATGCACTTTCACCCCTACAATCCGGCACATTACAGCACGATTTCGTGCATTATTTTCTTTCGGATGTTTTTCGATTCGCTAAAAAATGAGTACCTTTAACTTGTCAAACCAATATTCATACACTTTGACGCCAATGGCAAGAATGCGTCATCATCATCAGATTGTGGGGCTATTCTTCTCTGGCACTGACTAATAGAGCGCAACCGACAGCATGATAAAACAACAGACGGTCTACAACTTAGAAGATTTTGCCACCAAATATCATCTCGATGATATATTTGGCGCTTATGCCGCACACTTCTCTGTTACCATAGACGATGGTGGAGATTTCATAGAAATGGTGGAACAACGCACGCTCTTCACCAAACTGTTGCTTGTGAAGCAAGGCTCCTGCAAAATACTGCTTAACGAAAAAGGCGCCGAAAGCATAGAGCTAATAAGCAGCGAATTGCTGATTGTTCCCGTAAAAGACACTGCCAAGCTACAGGCTATCTCAAGCGACTTCGAGGCCGAATGCGTCTTGATCGACGAGTCGTTCACCACACAAGCCACTCGCTATCACCTCTCTATTGATAAATACAAGAGCATAATCGACATATTTCATTTCATACGCGACATTGTGCGACACCAGCACATCAACAAGATTGAAATGATCAACGGCATGTTCAACGTGCTCCGACTCATCATCGAAGAACTGCCATACGAAACCTGCATCCTTTCTCACGACCTAAGACACAAAAAGGAGGTTTATGAGATCTTCTTGCACCACCTATATCGCAATTTCCGCAAGGAACGCCAGATACGCTTCTATGCCAACAAACTAAACATCTCATCCGTCTATCTTTCTCGTCTGGTGAAGGAAATCAGTGGCACCACCGTCAACGACCACGTCACCACACTCGTCTACAAAGAAATCTGCAACCTGCTGAAACAAAGCGATATGACAATGGGCGAAATAGCCGACGAACTAAGTTTCAGCGACCAAAGCGCGATGACCAACTTCTTCAAGCAGCGTTCGGGCATGACGCCATTGGCCTACCGCAACAAATAGCACCCCATCCGCGTGGTCAGCGCCATCTGTGTGAACTTCTAACCAACAACAATGCGACTCCACCCCCGAATCACAGAAAAACACCCGCAAACTATTTGCTAAATCGAATAATATTAGTAACTTGCGGATGCAAACCGGTTTAGGGCACCCACAACAGGCGCCACGAAACGCACAATACAGCAACCATGAAAAGGCGGCTAAAAGTATTGTTTATGCTTGATAATAAAGGAAATATTAAAGAATATATCGTATGTTGCTACAATCAAAATGTCTTGGTCGAGTGGCTTGATTTTATTCATAACTTTTTGATTGTCAACTATAAAGTTACAAAAAATCTGCCATTCGACCTATTTATTTAAGCACTTATTTCGCTGAAAATCAAAGAAATCCGTATCATCGGAAACATATCCGCCAATCGTCGAATCGCCCAATGAATTATGAACCGTGCGGGCAAAAAGCGCCCTCACCATCCAAGGAAAACTCGCTATAAAATAACAACATTTTTAAGTGAGCAACGAAATCTTAAATGAAAGAGCCGTGGTGTATGCCCTTAAACATATAGTTTTCGGCATCTTAGTTAAAAAATATTTCGTAACTTTGTATTTAAAACACCGCCTTAATCGGCATAACATATCAAACTTTCTTATATAATGGAGACACCCAAATTATATAACAATACGACAGAGAAAGTCGTTGATGGTCTGAAAGCCGACTTGCAAAGCGGCTCTCGACTTTCTATTGCCGCTGCGTCGTTCTCCATTTATGCTTATCAAGCACTCAAAGAAGAACTCGAAAACATTGCTGAACTGCGGTTCATTTTCACTGCTCCAACGTTCAGTAAATCAAATACATCAAAGCAGAAACGTGAGTTTTTTATCCCGAAACTCAATCGTGAACGCAATCTTTTCGGCTCGGAATTTGAGATTCGTCTGCGTAACGAATTATCTCAAAAAGCGATTGCACGAGAATGTGCTGAATGGATTCGCCGAAAGGCTTGCTTCAAATCAAATATTACCAATGGCTTTGTCAATGGTAATTTGACGGTGGAAAACGACGAGGACCTTTTCACTTATATGCCGTTCAACGAGTTTACAACTCCAGAACTCGGTTGCGAGAAAGGCAATAATATTGCTCCGCAAATTATGCGGCTTCCATCGCCAAATGCCGACCAATTTCTCGCCACATTCAACCAAATGTGGTACGACGGTGAACGCTTTACCGATGTTACAGAAATTGTTATCGACAACATCACCAACGCCTACAAAGAGAATGCACCTGAGTTTATCTATTTCGTAACGCTCTACAATATCTTCAGCGAATTTCTCGAAGATATTTCGGAAGACGTACTGCCAAATGAGGCAACCGGCTTCAAGTCGAGCGTTATCTGGAATAAACTCTATAACTTCCAACGTGATGCAGCTCTCGCCATCATCAATAAGTTGGAGAAGTTTAACGGCTGCATTCTTGCCGACAGCGTAGGTCTTGGCAAAACGTTCACAGCACTTTCGGTCATTAAGTATTACGAAAACCGCAACAAATCGGTTCTCGTACTATGCCCGAAGAAATTGTTTGACAACTGGATTACCTACCGTGGCAACTATGTAAACAACCCATTGGTAAACGACCGCCTTCGTTATGATGTGCTTTATCACACCGACCTTTCGCGTTCATACGGCTATTCCAACGGAACAGACCTTGAACGCATCAACTGGGGCAACTACGACCTCGTGGTTATAGATGAAAGCCACAACTTCCGCAATGGTGGCAAAGTAACTACCGATGAGAACGATGAGAACCCTCGCGAGAACCGTTATCTCCAACTGATGAACAAAGTGATTAGAGCCGGAGTCAAGACAAAGGTATTGATGTTGTCGGCAACGCCGGTCAACAACCGCTTTAATGACTTGAAGAATCAACTTGCTCTCGCCTACGAGGGCGATGCCTCGAACATCAACGGACTTCTCAAAACCGAGAACTCCATTGACGATATTTTCCGCCAGGCACAGGCTGCCTTTAACCGCTGGAGCAAACTTCCTGCCGAGGAGCGAACCACAAAAGCACTGCTCGACAGCCTCAGTTTTGATTTCTTTGAAGTGCTCGACTCCGTTACGATTGCTCGCTCGCGTAAGCATATCGAACAATATTACGACACAACCGATATCGGCAAATTCCCGAAGCGATTGAAGCCAATCTCTCGCACTCCTAAACTCACGGATCTTGCCGACCGCAAAACCGTTACGTTTAACGAAATCTATAGTGTTTTGAGCGAGCTTAACCTCGCTATCTACACGCCATCGGACTTTATTCTTGCGAGCAAAGCCGCAAAATACAACAAGAGCGAGGACGATGAATATGCCAACCTTTCACGCCTCGGACGAGAACGTGGTTTGCGCCGCCTTATGAGCATCAATCTTCTCAAACGCTTGGAGAGTTCGGTGAACTCTTTCCGCCTCACGCTCGAAAGGATTAAGAAATTCATCGCTGAAACGGTCAATACCATTGACAATTTCAATGGTGGCGATACGTCGGTTGATGACTATTCAATAGCCGCAGAGGAAAGTGATAACTTCGGTTTTGATTTCGATGACCGCGAGGATGCTGTGCTTATCGGCGGCAAGAAGTCGAAAATCGACCTCAAAGATATGGACTATGTGCAATGGCGAGATTATCTCAGTAAAGACCTCTATAATCTCAATTTGCTGCTCGTTATGCTTGCCGACATCACGCCGAAGCACGACAGTAAATTACAGCAGTTGTTGCAGGACATTCGCGACAAATTCGCTCACCCAATCAATGGCAACAACCGCAAAATCATTATCTTCACTGCGTTCTCCGACACGGCTCAATATATCTACGACAATATTTCGCAGGTAATTCTCGACAAGCACGGCATCAACACTGCACTCGTTTCGGGCGACATCGAGGCTCGAAGCACATTGAAATTGCGTGAAAAACTTGACTTCAACAAAGTGCTTACTCTTTTCTCCCCGGTGTCGAAAGAACGTGACGCACTTTATCCCAATCTCAAAAATGAGATTGATGTGCTCGTTGCCACCGATTGCATCTCCGAAGGTCAAAACCTTCAGGACTGCGACTATCTCATTAACTACGATATACACTGGAATCCGGTGCGTATCATTCAACGTTTCGGACGTATCGACCGCATCGGCTCGAAAAACGAAGTCATTCAACTTGTAAACTACTGGCCCGATATGGACCTCGATGCTTATATCGACCTAAAGGCTCGCGTGGAAGCTCGAATGAAAGTATCGGTGCTCACTGCCACAGGCGATGACAACCCGATTTCTGCCGAAGAAAAGGGCGACTTGAAATATCGTCGCGACCAACTTCTTCGTCTGCAAGAAGAAGTGGTTGATATCGAGGAGATGAACACCGGCGTTTCGATTATGGATTTGGGCTTGAACGAGTTCCGCCTCGACTTGCTCGAATATATGAAGAAGCACAACGACATCGAGCATACCCCAATGGGGCTGCATGCTGTTGTTCCGGCTTCTGACGATAACCCACAAGGCGTAATCTATGTGCTGAAGAATCGCAACAACAGTGTGAACATCGACCGCAAGAACCGCTTGCACCCATTCTATTTGGTATATATCACAAAGGATTCGCAAGTGTTTATCAACCACCTCGAACCTAAAGACCTGCTCGACCATTTGCGGCATCTTTGCCGTGGCAAGGCTGAGCCGATTATGGAACTTTGCCGTAAGTTCAATGGCGAAACTCGCGATGGTTCACACATGGGCACTTACTCCAAGTTGCTCGGCGACGCGATCTCCTCTATCGTCAAGGTAAAGGAACAAACCGACTTGTTCTCTTTCCTCGACGGCGACACGGGCACGCTTTTCGGAAACGAAATCCGGGGCCTTGATGATTTTGAACTTATTTGCTTTTTAGTGGTGAGATAAATTATGTACGGACTGCCAAAATCAACTGAAGTCAAGAAGCCACTGCCGAAAGCTAATATTTATCAGAAATATCAGTTTTCAGCCGCTCAACGCTTGTTAATCGATACAAGCGTTGCAAGACTTGATTTTGTCAATGCCATTATTTCAACCACACTTCCTGCCGTGGCAGAGGGAACGGAAGTTAAAGGTATCTTCGTGGTTGATGTTGAGTTGAAGCGTTCCGACTTCGACAGCAAGGCTATAGTCCTTATTGCAAAGGCAATTCCGCAGCGAATTATCTTCGCTTTGCGATATGCCGACAAGGTTAGGTTTGCGGCTTACCATACAAAATTCTTTATATCCGAATGGCTACAAGTCAATGATGCTTCTTTGCCATTAATCGGACTGAATTTTGACATGGTGTGGAGTTATCTTATTTCCTCGATTGGAAATTTTGTGGTGGAGCAAGAAAACTCGCTCACCGAACAAATCAAAATCGACGAGGAAAAGCAGAAACTCCAACAACAAATAGCTAACTTGGAGCGTCAAATGAACGCTACCAAGCAACCTCGCCGCAAGCGTGAACTCTATAATGAAATTAAGCGATTGAAAGGAGGTGAAATATGAGTGATAGACATACATTTCGGGCTGAATGGCATAATTATAATAGCGGAATTTATTTCGTTACAATTTGTGCCAATGATAAACGACATATTTTCGGCAATATTTATAATGGAGAGCTTGAATTATCGACAATCGGAAATATCATAAACGAGTGTTTATTGTCAATTCCAAATCATCATAAGGATGTTGAGTTGTTGAATTACGTGGTGATGCCCAATCACATCCATATAGTGTTATATGTGGGGGCACAAAAGCCGGTAGGGGCGCAATACTTTGCGCCCGCACATACAATGCCCACACAAGCAATTCAAACTTCAAAAAAAAATATCGGTTGTTTGCGTCCGCCGCGTCATGGTGAGCTGCGAGATGATAATCATTTTAATTCGAGGCTTGCTGTGATTATTCGCTCATTTAAAGCCGCTTGTTCCATTGAAGTCAAACGTCAATTGCAATTGCAAAATATTGCCGGTCCTCATTCAACCGGGCGGGCGCAAAATATTGCGCCCCTACAGGGAATTTGGCAACGGAATTATCACGAACATATAATACGCAATCAACGATTGCATTTGAAAATATTATGAATTATGTCGATACAAATATCGATAAGTGGAATAAAGACTGTTTTCATACGAATTAAACATTAGCTATATATGGATAAGTTAAAGATGATGAGCCGGGACGTGGTGGGCGGAAATGTGCAGAAGATTGCTGCGTTGTTTCCGCAGTGCGTCACCGAAAGGCTCGATAAAGAGGGCAAGCCGGAACTTGCCATAGATTTCGACAAACTCCGTGCGGAGTTGTCGAATGAGGTGCTCGATGAGGGCGAGGAACGCTATCAGTTTACCTGGCCCGACAAGCGTGCCGCTTCACGCCTCGCCAACACACCCACCACGCAAACGCTCCGCCCGTGCCGTGAGGAAAGTGTGGATTTTGACAACACGCAAAACCTCTACATTGAGGGCGACAACCTCGATGTGCTGAAAGTGTTGCGTGAAACCTACCTCGGTAAGGTGAAAATGATTTACATCGACCCACCATATAACACTGGCAACGACTTTGTGTATAACGACGACTTTACACAAGGCAAAGACGACTTCGAGGCACAAAGCGGCTTGTTTGACGATGAAGGCAATCAAACCGTTGACCCGATGCAACGCAACACCGAAAGCAACGGTCGTTTCCACACCGACTGGCTCAATATGATATACCCACGTCTGAAAGTGGCAAGAGATTTGCTGACGGAAGATGGGGCTATTCTCCTTCATATAGATGAGCATGAAGTAGCTATCTTAGAATCAATCTGCAAAGAAATATTTGGAGCACATAATTATTTAGGTACAATTATTTGGGATAAAAGAAATCCTAAAGGAATTGTTGCTGGCGTCGCCTATCAACATGAATCCATACTTGTTTTTTGCAAAAATATATGTGAATTTTCGATTAAAACTCCGTTTTTGAAAGAAAAAGAAAATGCAAAAGCAATGCTGTCTGTAGTAGAGGGTTTAATTAAGAAATATGGTGGAGTTACAGAAAAAGTACGTGATGAATATAAGGAATGGATAAAGAAACATAAAGCAGAATTAAGTGGTGGGGAATTAGCATATTCTTTCATTGATGATGAAGGGCGCATATACCAACCTGTGTCAATGGCAGCTCCTGATAAGCCTGAAACTCGGTCACACAGACCTTTATTACATCCTATTACAAGAAAACCTTGCCCTGTACCATCCAAAGGTTGGCGTTTTACAGATTCAAAGATGGATGAAATTCTATATTTAGGTAAAGTCGAATTTGGAAAAGACGAAACAACTCAACCCCGTCAAAAGTATTTTTTAAAAGAAAATATGACAGAGTCAGTTTCTTCTTTGTTGTATTATGGAGGTTCTGACACAGCTATGGGACTTCCATTTGATAATCCTAAACCTGTATATGTCGCTCAACGACTTGTAAGTTCTATTGCAAAAGAGAATGATATTATCCTCGACTTCTTCAGCGGCTCGGCTACTACCGCACACGCTGTAATGAAACTCAATGCAGAGGACGGTGGGCATCGCAAATTCATTATGGTACAACTCCCGGAAGTTACAGATGAAAAGAGTGAGGCTCGCAAAGCAGGTTATAACAACATTTGCGAAATTGGCAAGGAGCGAATACGCCGTGCCGGTCGCAAAGTGAAAGAAGAAGCCGGGGTAATGGCTCAAGACCTCGACATCGGTTTCCGTGTGCTGAAACTCGATTCGAGCAATATGGAAGATGTGTACTACACGCCGGATGACTTCAATGCCAATAATCTTTTCACTCTTGCCGACAACATCAAGCCTGACCGCACGGGCGAAGACTTGCTGTTCCAAGTGATGCTCGACCTCGGCATCGAACTCTCGGCTAAGATTGAAAAGACTGAAATCGCCGGCAAAGAGGTGTGGTGCGTTGATGGCGGTTACCTCATGGCTTGCTTCGACCGCGACGTTAACGAAGCCACTATCACCGAAATAGCCAAGCAAAAGCCTGTGTATTTCGTGATGCGAGACGCCAGTGCCGCCAACGACAACGTGCTCGATAACTTCGACCAACTCTTTGCCAACTACTCCCCCGATACCACTTGCAAAATACTGTAAAAATTTATGGCTGCTGACAAACAAAACAAAATATCAATACGCTTCTTTAATGACCAAGAAGTGCGTGCGGCATGGGACTATGACAGCAATCGCTGGTTGTTCTCGGTGGTTGACGTAATAGCCGTACTTACCGATAGCAAGAATCCACGCAATTATTGGAAAGTGTTGAAGCATCGTTTGACAAAAGCCGGAAATGAGTTGGTTACAATTTGTAACCAACTGAAACTCGTAGCCTCAGATGGCAAGCGTTATCTTACCGATTGTTTACCTCAAGATGAATTACTTCGGTTGATAGAATCAGTTCCAAGCAAACACGCATCAGCCTTTGCTCGCTGGTTAATTACCGGTGAAAACCAAATAGACAGTAAAAGCCGCGATAAAGCGTATCAATTATGGGATAGCACCCTGTTGCAAACCATAGAAGTGGGGACAGCACGAGGATTGCAGCAAATCCATGCTTTTTTGTTCGGTGGGCTTTACGACTTTGCCGGACAGATACGTCAGAAAAATATCGCAAAGGGAGGATTTCAATTTGCTGTTTCGAGATTTTTAGGTGAGACACTTTCACAAATAGAGAAGATGCCCGAAACAACGCTTGAGGAGATAGTGGATAAATATGTTGAAATGAACATAGCTCACCCATTCATGGAGGGCAATGGCAGAAGTACTCGAATTTGGCTTGATCTAATTCTTAAACGCTCTCTGAAAAAGTGCGTTGACTGGAGCCAAATTGATAAGACCGACTATATGGAAGCAATGCGGCTAAGCCCGGTAAATTCTCAAAGAATAAGAGAACTGATAACCGATGCTTTGACTGACAAGATAAACGACCGCGAGATGTTTATGAAAGGTATCGACTATTCATATTATTATGAACAAAACGATTAATATGTACCCGAAAACGCAAAATCGGGTACACGTTATGCTAAATATGTACCCGAAAACGCAAAATCGGGTACACATTTCAACTTACTAAAAACTGAAATAACGTGAAGTTTAAGTTTAAGATACAGCAATACCAAACCGAGGCGGTGGAGAATACCGTCAATGTCTTTGCAGGGCAGCCGGCTCAGCAAGGACAAAAGGGCTATCGCATCGACCTCGGCAAACGAGCCCAAACTATCGCCTTTGAGGGTGAAGATTCGGGCTATAGCAATGGCGAGATTGTGCTGACAAATGAGCAGATATTAGACAATATCCGCGACATTCAGGTGGCTCAACTCATTCAGCCAAGCACCTCACTCGCCAAAGGACAAGGACGTGTGAGCCTTGACATCGAGATGGAAACAGGTACTGGTAAGACTTACGTTTACATCAAGACGATGTTTGAACTCAATCGCCGTTATGGCTGGTGTAAGTTCATCGTCGTGGTACCAAGCATCGCCATTCGTGAGGGCGTGGCTAAGAGTTTCAGCATGCTCGAAGACCACTTCATGGAGCATTACGGCAAAAAGGCTCGCTGGTTTGTGTATAACAGCAGCAACCTGCAACAGCTCGACCAATTCTCGCAGGACAGCGGCATTTCGGTAATGATTATCAACACCCAAGCCTTTGCCGCTTCAATGAAAGAGGGCGCAAGAAGTAAGGAAAGTAAAATTATATATTCAAAGCGCGACGAGTTTGCTTCTCGCCGTCCGATAGACGTTATTGCCGCCAACCGCCCGATTATCATCATGGACGAGCCACAGAAAATGGAGGGCGAGGCCACACAGACTGCACTCAAAAAGTTTAATCCGCTATTCACACTCAACTACTCAGCCACCCACAAAACCAAACACGACACGATATATGCTCTCGACGCTTACGACGCCTACAAAGAACGCCTCGTGAAGCGAATACAGGTGCAAGGCTTCGAGATAAAGAACTTGCGTGGCACAAGTCATTATCTCTACCTCGACGGCATCGAACTCTCTCCAAAGCACCCGCCGGTGGCTCGCATCGAACTCGAAACTCACAACGCTGCTGGAGCAATACGCCGTGAAATCAAGAAATTTGACGTGGGCGACGACTTGCGAGCCGAAAGCGGACTTACAGAATATGAGGGCTTCACTGTGACGGAGATTAATCCTCGCGGTCGCGGCTACGTTACGTTCCTGAACGGCACAACCATATCCTGCGGCGAAGTGATTGGCGACAGCAACGAGGAAGCAATGCAACGAGTGCAGATTCGTGAGACTATCCGTGCTCACTTCGAGAAAGAAAAAGAACTTTTCAATCGTGGAATAAAGTGCCTCTCGCTTTTCTTTATTGACGAGGTGGCGAACTATCGCCAATACGACGAAGAGGGCAATGAGGTGAAAGGTAAGTTTCAGCGTATCTTCGAGGAAGAATACGCCCGACTTGTCAATAAGTATATGACCGTTTTCGATACCGACTACGACAAGTATCTGCGTCGGTTCCGCCCATACGAAACTCACCGCGGCTACTTCTCTATCGACAAGAAAGGCCGCTCGGTGAACAGTTCGGTGAAACGTGGCTCGGATATGTCTGACGACATTTCGGCTTACGACCTTATTCTCAAAAACAAAGAGCGACTGCTCAGTTTTGAAGAACCCACTCGCTTCATTTTCTCGCACTCCGCTCTGCGTGAGGGCTGGGATAACCCGAATGTGTTCCAAATATGCACACTCCGCCACAGCAACTCCACTACTGCCAAGCGGCAAGAGGTTGGACGTGGCTTGCGTCTTTGCGTTGACAAAGACGGTGTGCGTCAGGATAAGCAGACACTCGGCGATGATATTCACGCTATCAACGTACTCACTGTGATTGCCAATGAGAGTTATGCCGACTTCACTTCGGCTCTACAACGTGAAACTTGCGAGGCTCTGCGCGACCGTGTTACGGCGGCTTCGCAGGACTACTTCCTCGGTCGCATCGTGAAAGATGCTACTGGCGAGCAGCACAAGATTTCTCTTGCCGAGGCTTCTACTATTATAGGCTATCTGTATCAAAACGATTATGTGGATGACGACGGACGACTTACACCGACATACCTTGCAGCGGCAGACAAGGGAGAACTCGCTCCATTGCCACCGAAATTGCAACCGATTTCCGAGGGTGTTATGAAACTCGTGGCAGGCATCTTCAATCCGAAAGTGCTTGATGATATGGTTGAGCCGGTGGAAACGTCAACACCGGAGAACAATCTTAACGAGAACTTCGACAACGAACGTTTCCAGGAAATGTGGAACGAGATAAACAACAAGTATGTCTATACCGTCCACTACGATAGCAACGAACTTATCGAGAAAGTCGTTGCCGCTTTGCGAGCTAATCTTACTGTTACGAAGTTGCAGTATGTAAAGGTTACAGGCACACAGGACAGCGATAAAGTTACGGAGTTTGGCAGCACTAAGACCACAACAAGCGAACTGACCGACGTAAGCACTTCAAACGTGCCTTATGACCTCGTGGGCGACATCGCCCGAGGTGCAAGGCTCACACGCCGCTCAGTGGTAAAGATACTGCAAGGCATAGAAAATAAAATCCTGCTGTTCAAAAACAACCCCGAAGAATTTATCCGCAATGTGGTTAAGACTATTCGTGAGCAAAAGGCAACTATGATTGTAGAGCATATTTCCTACAACCGTATTGCCGGCAAGTACGACAGCAGCATCTTCGTGCCCGAGCGAAAACTCAACATCAATAAGGTTATTGAGGCTCAGAAGCACATTACGCCATACATTGCTTTTGATAGCGAGGGTGAAAAGGCATTTGCAGAGGCTCTTGAAGGTGCTACTGAGGTACAGGTTTATGCTAAGTTACCACGCAAATTGAAAATTCCTACGCCGGTTGGCAACTATGCTCCCGACTGGGCTATTGTGTTCAACGACAGAACAGTGCGACACGTTTTCTTCGTGGCTGAAACCAAAGGTTCCCTCGATGGTATGGAACTAAGAGGTGTAGAAAAAGCCAAGACAGAATGTGCCAAGAAACTCTTCAACCGCATTTCAACCTCAAAAGTAAGATATGGCGTTGTAGATAAGTTTGAAAATCTTTACAACCTGATTAATGGTATAGATTAGGGCGTTCCGGCTCCGCCGTCGGGCTATCGTAAATCGAACCTGATGTCTCGACCGAAAGGCTTCTATCCCATAACGCATTGCCTCGGAGATACCTCCGGGGCTCTTTTGTTTATTAGTCGGCTTCGCCGAAGGTTAGTGGTTATAGAATGGTGGTTAGAGCAATTTATATGGATTGCGATTTGCTCGTATCATCTTTCTTGGGGGGGGGCTTAGTGGGGTGGGTGGCTTTTACCGAACGGTGGCTTTGTGCGGTTGGCGGTTTCTTGTTGGGGCTTTTGGTTTAACCTGTTTCACCACATAACCACTTAACCTTATAACCTTACATCGGTGGCCGTTTTTGGGGTTCATTGGGGCGTGAGATATGGGTCATTTTTGTTTTTTAAGAATTTGATTGGTGGGATGCTTACGGATAACACGAATTCCGATGGCTGAGGAATAGGAAAAAAGGAAGCCTGCAAGCTGAATCCATAAGAAGAAAAAAGGATTTGCTTGCAGGCTTTTAGTAGACATTAATGGGAATTAGTTATATAAACTTCAGAAAGAATGTTCTCTCGCGAGAACCTTTTCTCCTGAGTAAGTATGTCCACTCAGGGTGTTTTACTTCAAAGTAAACTTGTGTGAGTGAAGCATTTCTTTAGGGTCGAGTGCTTTATCGAGTTCTTCCTTGCTCAAAAGGCCACTTTCAATCACGATGTCGTAAACCGAGCGACCGGTAGCGTGAGCCTCTTTAGCAACCTTAGAACTGTTCTTGTAGCCAATGATTGGGTTAAGAGCGGTAACGATACCGATGCTATTCTTAACCATGTCATAGCAACGTTCTTTGTTGACAGTGATGCCCAAAATACATTCTTCTGTGAGTGTCTCGATAACGTTCTTCATCCAAGACAGACTTTCAAACAGACTTTCGGTGATAATTGGTTCCATCACGTTCAATTCCAATTGACCAGCCTCAGCAGCGAAGCTTACGGTAGTGTCATTACCAATAACCTTGAAGCAAACTTGGTTGGTAACTTCTGGGATAACTGGGTTGACCTTACCTGGCATGATTGAAGAACCTGGAGCCTTAGGAGGAAGGTTGATTTCGTTCAAGCCGCAACGAGGACCTGAAGCCATCAAACGCAAGTCGTTGCAAATCTTAGAAAGCTTGATAGCCAAACGCTTCAAAGCAGATGAGTAGCTTACATAAGCGCCAGTGTCAGGAGTTGCTTCTACCAAGTCGCTTGCCGAAACGAAGTTTTCGCCAGTGAGCTTGCTGAGGTTAGCAGCGCAAAGCTTAGCGAAACCAGGAACAGCGTTCAAGCCAGTACCGATGGCAGTACCACCCATATTGATTTCGTGAAGGAGTTTCACGTTGCGTTCCAAGTTGAGGATTTCCTCTTCGAGGGTGTTGGCATAAGCGTTAAACTCTTGTCCGATGGTCATAGGCACTGCATCTTGCAATTGAGTGCGGCCCATCTTGATAGTGTCGGCATATTCTTCAGCCTTGAAGCGCAATGCGCTGATAAGGCCTGTCAAAGCGCCCACCAAGTGAACGTTCATGCGGATCAAAGCCAAGCGGATTGATGTTGGATAAGCGTCGTTGGTGCTCTGGCCACAGTTTGCGTGGTCGTTTGGAGAGCAATATTGATATTCGCCCTTTTCGTGGCCCATGATTTCGAGGGCACGGTTGGCGATTACTTCATTGGCATTCATGTTTACCGATGTACCCGCACCACCTTGCACCATATCGATTGGGAAGTTTTCGTGCCACTTGCCATCGATAAGTTCGCGGCAAGCTTCTGACATTGCGCCAGAGATTTCATCGTTGATTACACCAAGAGAGTGGTTGGTTTGAGCAGCAGCCAACTTCACGTAAGCAATAGCAACGATGAAGTCAGGATAGTCGCTCATCTTTTTGCGAGAGATATGATAATTGTTGATACCACGCTGTGTTTGTACACCATAAAGTGCGTCAGCTGGAACCTTGAGTTCACCCAAAAGGTCTGACTCTACTCTAAATTTCTTTTCGTTAGTCATAAGTTATATAGTTTAAATGGTTAATAATTTCGTTTCATTCGTGTGTGAATAAAAATGTATCAATTATCTGATGCAAAGATATAGCGATACTTACACACAATATTTACAAAAAACGAACGATAATTTGTAAAAAGCAAACTGCTTTGCAAAATCTTATCACCGGCTACGCCACCAGTAATGAGAGAAACACATTCTCGCCCACACATTGGCGATAGACCGGTCTGGGGCGTTAATATATCTTCATTCGATACATCAAGCCTATCTCCACACAGTTGGTGTTGTAGTCGACCAACTGGCTTGCCTTGTTATATTGGTATTTTCTGCCCATATACGAGAGGAATAGGCGAAGGTCTTGCTTCTGCTTCATAGCAGGATAATACTCCACGCTGCCCACATAGCCATACGCCTTGCGGTAGTTTTTGAATTGCTCCGACTTGGTGACGCTTGCCGTTTCATACGTGCCCTTGAGCACCAAGTTCCACGCTGAGGCAAATTGCCAATTCATCTTGCTCACAATGCCTTGATAACGCACCTTGCCAAGGTAGACATTCTCTTCTGGCGAACTCATCACGTCGCGGATTTCGCCACTGGCAATCTTCATTCTATCGAGGTCGTCGTATGTCATATTATAGTCGACATACCACTGCAATCTGCTGAAATTCAACTTCTGACCAAGGCGAACAAATCGGCTATACTTGTGCTTGGCTTGGGCGCGGTGCATATACGACCAGTGGTTTTCGAGCAACCCGTCGAAAAACGATCCGTTCCAGCCCACAGCATATGTGAGCGGATGATTAATTTTCTCGAGCAACTCCATCTCAAGCTTCTTCTCGCCAGAAGTGGCATCATCTACATATCGCCCTGTGGTGAGCCATGCGTTTTCACCGAATTCCTTCTCAAACTTGCCGCTGTAGGTGTTGCTCACCTCGGCAGTGAATTGGTGGTCGGGATTAACGTTATACACCAGATTGATGGCGGCTTGAGGGCTATCCAGATTATACTCTATATCGGAATATTGATATACATATAGCGGATTCTCGTCGAACTCAAATGCGCCGAGGGCTTGGCATTTCTTGCCCACTTCAATAGCCCAATGATCGTTGAATCTCCAGCGCACCATCATATAGTCGGTGGCTTTGCCGAATCCATCATAGCCAGGAATGTCGTTTGGCCTATTCAGGTGGTGGCGCAGACGGTAATAGATGTTGTCGGTCACCCAGCCCGACATCTCCAGGCTAAGGCTTCGGTTGTGCAAGCGCGACGACCATCCGCTTTCGCGCGAGTCGTTAAGCACCTGATATCCACCACTAAAATTGATAAAGAAGTTTAGAGCCTTGCTCTTCTGCTCATGTTTTGACACGATCTCATACAGCGATTTCAAGTCGCTATCGTCGCCACTTGGCTTACAGGTGGCATCTTGCGCCGTGGCTAAAATTGGCATCGCTGCCAATAGCAGCATAGCACGTCGTAGGAAATGGTTTTTCATTTCGGATTTTAAAGTTTGTTCAGTTTAGGTTTATTATGTGTTTGCAAATGGTTTATAACGCGCCCGTTAGACATCTTTCTCCAACGAGCGCATTACACTTATAGGAATTGGATAATCAAGTATCCCACACCTATGGATACAAAGGTAGTAATAAATCCTGCTAATTGAAAGGAATGATTGATAACAAATTTTCCGATGTGCGTAGAACCCGTGCGGTCGAAGTTAATCGCAGCCACCGTAGTAGGGTAGTTTGGCAAGAAGAAATAGCCGTTTACAGCCGGGAACATAGCCACGAGCGCCAATGGCGAGATGCCGAGTCCGATGCCACCCACACGGGCACCTTTGAAAATGAGAGCCAATACGATGGCAAATTGTAATATAATTAAAGCTGTAGCCATAAGGTTCCGTTTTTTATGGTTGATTTTGATTATTTACTTGAAAACACTCTTGCAGAGCCGAAAAAACATCGCTCTGCGATTTTCTTATTGCAAATATACCGACCTTGGTTTAAATGTCGTTTTTAATTTTTTGACAAATATTTGTAAAAAACAAACACACACCCGCAAGACACTATATATCTGCCACTTAGCGCATATCTTACATTATAATATTGTGTTTTAGCGGGAATAAAACCGTTGTTTGCCGTATTTTTACTAATTTTGCCTCCCGAAATATATACGGTGTGAGATACAAAAACTACATAGGATATGGCATAGCAATAGTGGTGGCTTCAGTGGCTATACTCATAGCCATGCACCAACTGCCCACCATTACAATAGCGGGGGTGCAACTGCGTGGCGTGGATATGCTCAGCCAACTGCGCTCTGTGCCTACGCCTGGCGATGACTCCATCGCCATAGTAGCGCCACCAACCAAGAAGCAGGCTTATGTAGACTCTTGCCCCGACGGCGTGAAGTGCATCGACGATTATAGCACCGACGAACGCGGCATGCTGCCCCTCTACCACGCACTGCACAATGTGAAAGGGCTCAACCGGCCTGTGCGCATAGCCGTGATGGGCGACTCTTATATCGAGGGCGACATCCTCACCGGCGAATTGCGCGAGATGCTGCAAAAGCGCTTCGGCGGATGCGGCGTGGGATTTGTGCCTATGGCAAACGAATCGCACGGATTCCGTCGCACGGTGTTGCACAACTTCAACGGTTGGACCGAACATAGCGCTGTCACGCCTCATGGCTATCACGCCAACTATGCCTCAATACCAGGATATTACTTCACCCCAAGCAGCGGGGCATACACCGAAGTACGCGGTCAGAAAAAATACTGCTCGCTCCTTGACACCTGCCATACAGCAAGCATCTTGTTTCGATCTCTCATCCCCAACACCATCACCGTCACCACCAACGGCACTCTGACCAACGAATATGCCATTGACGGCAGCAATCGCATACAGCACATCAGCGTGAATGGCCGATTGGGCAAAGTGCGTTTCTGCATCGCCAACGGAGGCGACAGCGTGATGTGCTATGGCGTGACAATGGACCCTCGCAGTGGCGTGATTCTCGACAACTATGCCCTGCGCGCCTCTTCGGGCGAGCAGCTGCGAAACCTCAGCCATGAGATGCTCTCGCAGCTCAACCAACTGCGCCACTACGACCTCGTGATATTGATGTATGGCCTCAACGTGGCTAATACGCAACAGACCAACTACTCAAAATATCACGACAAGATGTGCCTTGTCATCAACCATCTCAAGCAGGCTATGCCAAACACCGGTTTTCTGGTGGTGAGCGTGGCCGACCGCGAGGAGAATGTAGATGGCGTGATGAAGACCATGCGCGGCATCAAGCAACTAATTGCCGAGCAGCAGCACATCGCAGCCGACGAAGGCGTGGCTTTTTGGAACATGTTTGAGGCTATGGGTGGCACTGGCAGCATTGTGAAGATGGTGAACGAGCGTCCTCGCAAAGCCAACCTCGACTATACACACATCAATCACCTCGGCGGACGACAAATGGCAAAATATCTCTACGACGCCATCATCGCCGGCTACGACAACTACCTCCGCCGCCTATCCTACGAGGCCGAATACTAACCGCATGATGACAGAATATATCGATAAAATATTACTTCTATTGATGCAGGGCTGGCAAGTGCTGTGCGAGCATAGCCAACTCTTTACCTACAATGCCCACGAGCCGATGATATTCAGCACGGGATTGTTTGTGATTCTGTTTGCGATATTCTATTGCATATACGGGTGCATGCAGCGCACCACCACTCTGCGCCTGCTCTTCGTGACTTGCTTCTCATATTACTTCTATTATAAGAGCAGCGGCCTATACTTTGTGCTGCTTGCCGCAGTCACCCTGAGCGACTTCTTGATAGCGCGCCGCATGGGGCAGTGCGACGACAATCGGTCGCGCCGCTGGCTGGTGGCTTTATCCACTACCATCAACCTCTCACTGCTTGGTTTCTTTAAATACACCAACTTCTTCGCACAGATGATAGCCGACATGCGCGGCCTGCATTTCGACGCTTTCGACATATTCCTGCCTGTGGGCATCAGTTTCTTCACATTCCAGTCGATGAGCTACACTATCGACGTGTATCGCCGACGCATTGAGCCGCTCGACAATCTGCTCGACTACGCCTTCTATGTGTCGTTTTTCCCGCAACTGGTGGCAGGACCTATCGTGCGCGCCCGCGACTTTATTCCACAGATACGCCGTCCGCTGTGCGTCACTCGCACTATGCTCGGCACCGGATTCTACTACATAGTGTGTGGTGTGGTGAAGAAGATTGTGATCTCCGACTATATCAGCGTGAACTTTGTGGAACGCATCTTCGACAACCCCTCGCTCTACACCGGATTTGAAAACCTTATGGGCGTGTATGGCTACGCACTGCAGATCTATTGCGACTTCTCTGGCTATAGCGACATGGCTATCGGACTGGCGCTGCTGCTGGGTTTTCGATTCAATATCAACTTTGATAGCCCTTATAAATCGGCGTCCATCACCGAGTTTTGGCGCCGTTGGCACATTTCGCTATCTTCTTGGCTTAAAGACTACCTCTACATATCGCTCGGTGGCAATCGCAAAGGCGTAGTGCGCCAACACATCAACCTCATCATCACCATGCTTCTCGGTGGCTTGTGGCACGGCGCATCGCTCAACTTCGTGTTGTGGGGATTGCTTCACGGCATAGCGCTGTCGCTGCACAAGATATGGATGAGCATCACCGGCATCGGTGCCAAGCAAAAGCATCGCTATGCACTGTTGAGGGCCTTGTGCATCCTGCTCACATTCCACTTTGTGTGTCTGTGCTGGATATTCTTCAGAAACGTTGATTTTGCCAATTCGTTGGCAATGATCAATCAAATCGCCACCAACTTCCACCCCGACGTGGCATGGCAATGGATCACTGGCTATTGGCAAGTGCTCACGCTCATCATAGTGGGCTACGCACTGCACTTCGTGCCCGATGCCACCAAGCGCATGCTTCGCCGCAAGGCGGCTCGCTTACCAATGTATGCCTACGTGGTGATGCTGGTGGTCACCGTATGGATTGTAATACAATTTAAGAGTGCCGACGTGCAACCGTTTATCTATTTCCAATTCTAAACAGTAGCACCATCACTCTCACACAATTATATATTTAGGTTATGATTATCACTATTGCGCGCCAATGTGGATGTGGCGCAGTGCATGTGGGCGAACTGCTCGCATCACAATTCAATCTGGTGCTTTACACTCGCCAGATGCTTTTCGACCTCGCTAAGCAAAAAGGCATTCTCGATGAGATGCGTTATTTCTTCGAAGAACGCCCGGTCGACGATTTCATTATGGCTCTCAGCGACAATGCCGAGGCAAGCGACGACGTGAAACAGCGATTCAACAAGGCCTTCAACCGCCTTATCGGCGATCAAGACTGCATAATCATCGGCCGATGCGGCAATAGCATCTTCGCCAACCGCGGCGATCTGGTGTCGGTGTTTCTCAAAGGAGACAAGACTCAGCGCATTGCCAACACTGCCGAGGAAGAGCAAGTCAATCTCTTTAATGCCGAACAAGTGGTGAACGACACCGACGACTGCCGCGCTTGTTACCACAAATACTACACCGGTCTCACTTGGGGCGATGCCAACGACTACGATCTCTGCATCGACAGCTGCCGACTTGGATGGGAACACACCAGCCAACTTATAGCTCAGTATATAGAGCAAACGGGTAAAGCCGCGAAATAACACACTGAATCAAACAACTTCAGAGAATAAAAAAAGAAACTACAATCTACACAGTATGAAATATCTATTTCAATTTCTTATAATAGCAGCAATATCGTTTGTGGGCGAACTGCTGCACTACTTCATCTCACTGCCCATACCAGCCAGCATCTACGGCATAGTGCTGCTCTTCTCTGCCATGCACTTCGGAGTGATAAAAGTGCGCCAGATACGCGAGGTGAGCGTTTTTCTCATTGCCATTATGCCGGCACTGTTCATTCCATCGGCAGTAGGCCTGGTGAATTCGTGGCACCTTATCAGCCAATCACTCTTGAGCTACTCGGTAATCACTTTCGTCAGCACATTCGTGGTGATGGGCGTGGCAGGATTAATCACACAATACGTAATACAGCGACACAAGGAGGGCGCATCAAATGAATAATCTGTTTGAAAACTCAATATACTTCGGAGTAGTGATAAGCCTCGGCTCTTACGGCATAGGCATGTATCTGAAACGTATCACCGGATGGTCGTTTGTCAACCCACTGTTTGTGTCGATTGTGCTTGTGATTGCCGCCATTTCGCTGCTCGGTGTCAGCTACGAAAGCTACAACCAAAGCGCTGACTTAATCACCTATCTGCTCACCCCATCCACCATCTGCCTCGCAGTGCCTCTATATCAACAAATCGACTTGCTGAAGCAAAACATGCGCGCCGTGATGGCAGGCATAGTGTCGGGCGTGCTATCGAGCCTTTGCATAGTGCTACTGCTCGCCATGCTCCTTCACCTCGACCACGCATCCTACGTCACCTTCCTGCCTAAATCCATCACCACAGCCATCGGCATAAGCGTGTGCGAGGAACTTGGCGGCTACGTGTCGATATCTGTGGCTGTAATCATCATCACCGGTGTGATAGGCGGCATCTTCGCCGAGAAATGGCTGAAACTACTGCGTATCACCGACCCTATAGCACGAGGCATAGCCCTCGGCTCGTCGGCACATGCCATCGGAACTGCCAAAGCAATGGAGCTCGGCCCGATAGAAGGCTCTATGAGTAGCCTCTCAATAGTGGTGTGCGGTATCATCACCGTGATAGCAGCCCCATTTTTCGCACCTCTATTGTAGCAATAAAAACCCGCCAGAGAGACTCCGAATGTCCCCACGGCGGGCTATATAATTTGCGGCATCTGCCGCGCTAATATACTTCGTTTATCCCGATTCGGGTTTATTCGTCGCCTGAGCGAAGGAAATCGGTAGGATATTTCACCTCGTTGATTTTTTTGTTGCCGATGCGCAGACGTATCCAAGTGTCAAATCCGCGCACGCCCTCAGTGAGCACTATCACGCGAGCACCATTGTCGCCCTGAATGTCGTGATACACAGTGTGTCCGCCAGAATAGCGGCCGTAAGCAAGCACCATGCCCTTCCAATCGCAGAGGTAATCGTTAACATGGTCGTGACCTACAAACATACCCATCACGTCGCGTCCGAGCAGCATGGCTGCGAACAGGCCGGTGTTGATTTTAGGATTACAAGAAGCCTCCTTGCGCGTGCCGATGAGCAATGTGTTTGGATCGCAAGCAGCCTCGGCATACTCAGGCACTGGGATATGCATAAATGCCAACGATGGCACAGGCACACCGCCATTGGCAGCCTTGTGCGCTGCGCTCTCGCGGCGATACCATTCTATTTGGTCGAATTTCACCCAATCGTAGCCATCGGTAAGGTCTTTCTCCTGTGAATATTGATGGCTGTCGAGCACATAGAGCAACGCTGCGTCTTTCTTCTTATCGGTAGATGATTTCACCGAAAGCAAATAGTTGGTTACACCCGAAAGCCCCTCAGTGGTAGTAGTGAGATTGCCCGGCAAAGTGATGAGGTAGTCGAGAATCTGGCGAGGAGTCCAATCGCTCTCGGCATCGTGATTGCCATAAGTGATGGCAAATGGCACCTTGCGGTCGATAATCGGCTTCAAAGTCTTGTCAAGACACGTTTTGGCTGGCGAGCCAAAGATAATGTCGCCAGTGATTACCACCAAATCGGGTTTCTCAGCATCGAGCACGCTGGCAATGTTTTCAGCAGCAATGTCGGAGTTTGGATTTCCCGGACGCCAATGCACGTCGGTGAACTGCACGATTTTGAATTTTCCGTTTTTATCAAACTGCAATTGCTGTGCCCAAGCCGAAACGCCAAGCAGCAGCATAACCATAGCAAAAGCTATGCGAATAGTAGTATTTCTCATTTCTATTATTATTTGTTTTTACGGTTTATCCCAATTCGGGCATTAGGGCTTGGATGGATATCGAGATTTTAGAAGAGCAGATTTTGATTGCTTTTTTAATGAGTAATAGCAAGCTATTGCGAATTAAAAACAAGCAAAAGATGCCTTATAAAAATCGAAAGACGCTAAGCAGTAGAAAAATCACTACATTTACGTCCTAATGACCAATTTGGGTTTATATCAGCAAAGTTAGCGCAAATTGCCGTGCAAAGCAACCACCAGTGCTACGCAACCCACCCATTTCAGCCACGATTGTTGCGCGGATGATGCAGGAGTATCTCTTTGCGCAAAGCGCTGCGGTCGATATGCACATATATCTCAGTGGTGACTATCGATTCATGTCCCAGCATCTGCTGTATGGCTCGCAGATTGGCACCACCTTCAAGCAAGTGAGTGGCAAAACTATGGCGAAGCGTGTGCGGGCTCACCTTTTTCTTTATTCCAGCCAACTCGCAAAGGTCCTTAATGATAATAAACACCATCTGCCGCGTGAGCGCACTGCCTCGACGATTAAGGAAGAGAATGTCTTCGTTGCCAGGCTTCACCACCATGTGATCACGCACCTCCTCGCGATAAGCGGCAATGCACTGCAAAGCCTCATCGGAGATTGGCACAAGGCGCTGCTTGTCGCCCTTGCCCTCCACCACCACATATCCGTCGTCGGCAAACACCTGCGACATACGCAGCCCTATCAGTTCGCTCACTCGCAGTCCGCAGCCATACATCGTCTCAATAATGGCATGGTTGCGAATACCCTCAGTGGTAGACATATCTATCATTTCTATCATCTCATCTATTTCCTCCACACTCAGCACATCGGGCAAGAAGCGCCCAATCTTTGGCGTTGGCAATAATCGAGTAGGGTTTTTCACAACGTAACCCTCCATCTTCAAATACTTGAAAAAACTCTTCACGCCCGATATGATGCGCGCCTGAGTGCGTGGCACCACGCCAAGGTCGATGAGCGTACACACAAACTGCTCAAGGCACGGCTCGTCGACATCGCGCAGCTCTATTCCCTCCTCGGCGATATATCGCAACAGTTTATCCACATCGCGGCTATAACTCTCCACGGTGTTGCTGCTCAGCCCACGTTGCAAGGCAAGGTAAGCATTGAAGCCCTCTTTGAGATGTGATATGGATGTAATCTGAGTCATACTCTCGCAAATTTAGCAAAATTTGTTGTAATTTTGCATAGAGTGCGCTTTATCCCAATTCGGGCATTAGGGCTTGGATGGATTTCGGAATTTTATACGCGCAGATTTTGTTTGCCTTTTTAATGAGTAATAGCAGGCTATTGCGAATTAAAAACAAGCAAATGATGCCTTATAAAAAACGAAAGACTCCAAGCAGTAGGAAAATCTTACATTTACGGCCTAATGACCGATTTGGGTTTATCTGCGCACACACTTATTCACTACACCAAAAAACAAATCAAGATATGAGAGATATCGTGTTTGCCACCAACAATGTACACAAACTGCGAGAATTGCGAGAAATTGCGTCGGGCCAACTCAATGTGCTCAGCCTGTCGGACATCGGTTGCCACGAAGACATTGCCGAAACAGCCGACACCATCGAGGGCAACGCCCTGATTAAAGCCAACTACATCAAGGAACACTACGGATATGACTGCTTCGCCGACGACACCGGATTGGAAGTGGCTGCCTTGAACGGAGCTCCTGGCGTGCGCTCGGCTCGCTATGCCGGCGAAGACTGCAACAGCGAGAACAACATCGACCTGCTGCTGAGCAACCTCAAAGGCAAAACCGACCGCTCGGCACAATTCCGCACCTGCATAGCACTGTGTCAGGCTGGCGAGACCCATACCTTTGAGGGCATCGTGAAAGGCAAAATCCTCAGCAGCCGCTGCGGCGAGGGCGGATTTGGCTACGACAGCGTGTTTGCACCTGACGAAGCCGACGGACGCTCATTTGCACAAATGCAGCCCGACGAGAAAAACGCCATCAGCCACCGCGGCAGAGCCACACGACTTCTTATAGATTTTTTGCTTAAATAATTGGCACATCAAGCAATTATCATTATATTTGCAACCATAAGTATATTAGACTTATGATACTATAACCACTTATGGTTGCATTTTCATCCCCAACCATAATTCATCGATGATTAACACTCATAAACTATAACCGAAATATTTCAACCAACTAAACAATATCAATAATGAAGAGATTTATCATTTCCCTGCTCTCATTGATCACCATATGCACGGTGTCGATGCAAGCACAATCTTTGTCACCAAACACTGGCTGGCACTGGCGTGGCAACACTATCGTGACCGATGTACCTCAACGCCCAGAGGGTCAGAAGCACGTCATCAACCTTACCACACCTAAGTTGCCTGTAGTGCGCGTGGGCTTTGCGGGCTTGGGTATGCGCGGACCAGACGCCGTAGACCGCTTTGCCCATATTCCGGGCACTCACACTGTAGCTCTGTGCGACTACGAGAAAAGCCGTGCCGAAAAATGCCAAAAATATCTCACCAACCAAGGTCTGCCTGAGGCTGCAATCTATAGCGGCGAATATGGCTACGTGGATATGTGCCGACGTAGCGACATCGACCTCATATACATCTGCGCCGACTGGGATCACCACTTCCCTATAGCTAAGTGCGCCCTCGAGAACGGCAAGCACGTGGCAATAGAAGTACCTTCGGCTATGAACCTCGACCAATGCTGGGAACTCATCAACCTTAGCGAGAAACACCGTCTGCACTGCATGATTTTGGAGAACTGCTGCTACGACTGGTTTGAAATGACCACACTGAACATGGCACAACAAGGCGTATTCGGCGAGATTATCCGTGCTCAAGGCGCCTACATACACGACCTCAGCCCATTCTGGGACGCTTATTGGAAAAACGGCGAGAACGACAAACTCGGCTGGCGTTTGCGCTACAACCGCGACAATCGCGGCGACGTGTATGCCACCCACGGCCTTGGCCCTGTGGCTCAAGCGCTCAACATTCACCGCGGCGACCGCATGACCACTCTTGTGGCTATGGACACCAAGTCGGTAATCGGCAAGGATTTGGTGCAACAACGCGAGGGCTCTTGCGACAACTTCCGCAACGGCGACCACACCACCACCCTTATGCGCACTGCTGGCGGCAAGGTGATTGAAATCCAACACAACACCATGACTCCACAACCCTACAACCGCCTTTATCAACTCACCGGCACCAAGGGCTTTGCCAACAAATATCCTGTAGAAGGCTATGCCATCGACGGCAACCAATTGGTGGCAAAGGGCGCTATGCCTAAGGCCGACAACATCTCTGGACACAGCTTCCTGTCGCCTGAGCAACACAAGGCTATCTCTGAGAAGTACGAGCACCCTATTCTCAAGAAATACGGCAAGTTGGCTAAAGAAGTGGGCGGACACGGCGGTATGGACTTCATCATGGATGCCCGATTGGTATACTGCCTACAAAACGGCCTACCTCTCGACATGGACGTTTACGACCTTGCTGAATGGTGCTGCCTCGCCGAACTCGGTGCACTATCGATGGACAACGGCTGCGCGCCTGTAGAAATCCCCGACTTCACTCGCGGTCACTGGGATGATGTGAAGGGCTATCAACACGCCTATGCCACACCAGAGCAAGAAGCCGCTGCTGAAGCCGCTGCCAAGCAAGGCACTGCCGAGCTGAAAGCGCAAGCACTAAAGCAACAAGCCAAAGCAAAAAAATCTAAGAAAAAATAGCCAAAACTTCTGAAATGAAATTGAAAAAAAGCGCATTAGCAATACTTGCCACAAGCTTCGCATTGATGTCGTGCAACACCACTAAGGTGGCTGCACCAAAAGCCATAGGCCCTCTGCCATCAGAGCATCAATTGGCTTGGCACGAAATGGAAACTTACGCATTTATCCACTTCGGCCTCAACACCTTTGCCGACAAGGAATGGGGCTACGGCGACACCGACTTGTCGGTATTCAACCCCACTAACCTCGACTGCGAGCAATGGGTGCGTACCATCAAGGCTGCCGGCATGACTGGCGTGATCATCACCACCAAGCACCACGACGGATTCTGCCTTTGGCCAACTCAACTCACCGAGTATTGCATACGCAACACCCCGTATAAGAACGGTAAGGGCGACTTGGTGGGCGAACTGCGTGCCGCCTGCGACAAATACGGACTCAAACTCGGCCTCTACCTATCGCCTTGGGACCGCAATGCTGCCACCTACGGCACACCTGCCTACCTCGACTATTATCACAAGCAAATAGAGGAACTCACCACTCGCTATGGCGAAATATTTGAGTTCTGGCTCGATGGCGCAAACGGCGGTGACGGATATTATGGCGGCTCTCGCGAAATGCGCCAAATTGACCGTCGCACCTACTACGACTTTCCAAAAATCTTTGCTCACATCCTCAAGAATCAGCCACAAGCCCTCATCTTCAGCGATGGTGGTCCTGGTTGCCGCTGGGTGGGCAACGAGCGCGGCGAAGCAAGCGCCACTAACTGGGCATTCCTCTATGGCGATAAGGTGTATCCGGGCTACCCCGACTACACCACCCTGCAATACGGCCATAAAGACGGCACACACTGGATTCCTGACGAAGCCGACGGACGCTCATTTGCACAAATGCAGCCCGACGAGAAAAACG
>CAJLWM010000001.1 GCA_905210415.1 uncultured Prevotellaceae bacterium | reverse complement strand
CCGGCGGCGGTTATTTATCAAATAGAGGTGAAATGTGGTTAAATTAGTGGTTCAATATTGTTTATGTGATGATTTCGTACTCATCAAATTGCTACTGAGCCAAAAAATACGTAATTTTGTAGATGTATAATTTTATAATGAATTGATGTATAAGAACAAACTATATATAACGTTGAGCCTTTGCATAAGTGTTTTTCTTTTGACGGGCTGTTTCACTGGTGTGGAAGGAACTAAGAAAATCACTGATAAAGATGTGAAAAAGCTTGTGGAGGCAACTTCGCAGGAAGAAAAAGAGGCTAATTCGTTGGCTATTCCCGTGGATTCGTTTGCTAATTGGAAGGTTGGTAAGCGATTTTATGCATGCGACAATAATGTGGCGCTGATTTTTGCGCCAAGTAGCGAGTATAATTCAGATACACTCAAGCTTAAAGGCGTGACATTGCGTTATATCGGTTATCATTTGGGCAGCGTGCTCGATAATCGAAAAACGGTGAATATGAATTTCACTGATGGCAAGCACAAATATGTTTACTCAACTGATAAGACCGTTGATGAGATTAAGAGCGATTATTCTATACCTTTTTTGATTGATATGGACGAAGTAAACTATGTGGACGAAAAGCTTCGCGGGTGCAAATGCTATGTGAAGACGTCGATATGGTATGACTCTCAGGAACAAATGATTGCAGGCAGAAAATTTGTGCCTGTAACGATTGATAGCGTACTTCCTGGCAATAAAGTTTTCCCAATAAAGGTGGTTTTTACAGATATTGAGAAGTCGAAGCAAGCGATGGTGTGGATGACAACAGGTGGAACGGTGATGAAAAACCGTTCGTTCGATGCGCTGTTTTCGTACACAGACATACGCAAACGCTACCCTGATATTGCCGACGATGTTTGGGTATGTATCGTGGAAGGCAAGGTGAAAAATGGTATGACAAAAGAGGAAGTCAGATTGTCGTTTGGCAACCCTATGCGCACCAATCAGCGACCGACACACGAAGGCATAAAGGAATATTGGTATTACTCTGATGGCAAGTATCTTTATTTTGAAGATGGCGTGCTGATGATGCGATAAAAAAGAAGATATTGGATTATGGAATTGGAGTTTTTAGGCACAGGCACTTCGGTTGGAGTGCCGCAAATAGGATGTAATTGTGAGGTTTGCACTTCGCATGACAAGCATGACAAGCGCTTGCGCGCGTCAGTGATTGTGCGTACGCGTGGCAAATCGATACTTATAGATTGCGGACCAGACTTTCGCACCCAGATACTCCGTGCTACAGACCACCGCTTGGATGCATTGATCATAACCCATACTCACTACGACCACACAGGCGGGATAGATGATTTGCGTCCGTATTGCCATCGCGATCCGAGATTTCCGTTGTATGCGCGTGCCGAAGTGCTGCGAGATTTGTATAGCCGAATGTCGTATAGTTTTAGCGAACATCCTTATCCGGGCGCGCCAGTATTCGACACGTATGAAATCGCCGATAAGCCATTTGATTGCCTTGGCATCAAGGTTACGCCGTTGCCAGTGTATCATGGCAAATTGCTTATAAATGGCTACCGCATTGGTGATTTGGCTTATATCACTGATGCAAAGTATATCCCAGAGGAGACATTAGCATTGATGCGAGGAGTGAAAGTGTTGGTATTGAATGCGTTGCGATACAGCGAGCATGCGTCGCACCTCACTGTGGATGCGGCGTTGCATATAGTGAATTTGGTGAAGCCGCAGCGCACCTATTTCACACACATGTGCCACCAGATAGGGCTTCACAATGAGGTTAATCGCCGATTGCCACACGGAGTGGAACTTGCTCATGACGGGCAGATAATAAGAGTGTAAGAGAGATATTGAAATAAACATAATTGTAAATCATAGAAAAACAGAAAGGATGATTAAGAAGATTATTTACGTTGTTGTGGCATTAATGTCATATTTGTCGGCTAATGCTTTGACGTTTGAAAAAGGAGGTATCTACTATCGCAGCGTGGCTGGAGGTTGGGAAGTAACGTATAAGGGACAAGCGTGGAATGTGGTAGATGAATACCGAGGATATGTGGTAATCCCAAGTAGAGTGAAAACCTATGATGCAGTGGGAAATGAACTTGATTTTCAAGTTGTGTCGATAGGTGAGAGCGCATTTGCAGGGTCGTCGATTACAAGAGTTTCGATACCTGCCACAGTTAAGACTATTGGGCAAGGCGCATTTGCAAAATGCGAAAATCTTACGGAACTTGAGATTCCAAGCTCGGTGGCATCGATAGGAACTTATATCTGTGATTCTTCAACTGCTTTGGAAAAAGTGACACTCAGTCAGCAGTTGAGTGAGATTCCCGATTGTTCTTTTTCAGGGTGTAAAAAACTGAAAGAAATCACACTTGATGGAATAAAGAGAATTGGTGGTTATGCGTTTAGTGGTTGTGAAGGCCTCAAAATGCTCACATTGCCTGCTTCGCTGGAATATGTTGGACCATACGCGTTCCAGAGGTGTAAAAATCTGAAGACATTGAATTATAATGCCGTAAATTGCACATTTGATGCAGCTTATGGCAAACCAACGTTTGAAAACTCTGGTATAGAGCGTTTGCTTGTTGGCGATGGTGTAACAGTGATATCGAGCAATGCTTTTCAATTCTGTTCAAGTATCAAAGCTTTGCGACTGCCAGAAACATTGGTAAACATAGGAAGCCGAGCATTTGCCTATTGCACAGGATTGCGAGCAGTGGTGTTTCCTTCGTCGTTGAAATCTATAGATGCCTTGGCTTTTATGCATTGTGAGAATCTATATTGTGTGACATCGAAGGCACTTACTCCACCGGCAGCAAATAGCAATACATTCAGTGTTATACAAGATGGCGCCGTGCTTTATGTTGATCGCAAAAGTGTAGATTTGTATGCTAATTCATCAGGTTGGGACACATTCTATAAGATAAGAAAATGTAGCAAGAAAGATGCTTTTGTGTATGAATTAGAGGGAAATGGCGAGGGTACTGTCTCGCTGGTTGATTATGATGATTATTTGGCTGAAACCGTAGTTGTGCCTTCGAGCGTGATGGTAGATGGCCAGAATTATAAAGTGTGTTCTTTGGCGTCGCCATTTGTGGGCTGTAGCAATGTGCGTAGTCTCACGTTGCCATCGTCGTTGCAGTCAGGTGGCAGATACGACGGATTGACCAACCTTGAAGTGCTTATTTGTGAGCGCAATTATCCTCCTACAGTGGTGGAATGGGCATTTAACGACCTTCCAGAGAATTGTGTGCTACAAGTGCCAGCGGGTTGCACCTCAGTGTATGCTGCCGCAGAAGGATGGTCGAGATTCACAAAGATCTTAGGAGTGGATAATGTAAAGGCCAACAATCAAGGCATAAAGGTTACAGCCAACGGAGTTGTGGTTGAATCAGAATGCGATTGGGTGGAAATATACAGCGTTTCGGGTAAGCTTGAGAAAAAGATTAGTAATCCGGCTGCTGGCTCAGCCATTAATATAGATAATGCTGGCGTGTATATAGTGCGAACACCAATTGCTGTGGCAAAGGTGGTGATAAGATAATCCGCCGGAAACTTGGAGAATAAGCGAGCAAGGTTGTGCGATAGTGATTTAGCACAGCCTTGCTTTCGTTGTTTGCGCAAAATTTCGTAATTTTGCAGTATATTGCCTTAGTGCGATTTTTTGAAACGATAAAAACACTACAAAGATATATGAAACATATAAGAAATTTTTGCATTATCGCGCATATCGATCATGGTAAAAGTACACTTGCCGACCGTCTGCTTGAGTTCACCAAAACGGTAGAAGCGAAAGACCTACAGGCGCAGGTGCTCGATAATATGGACCTTGAGCGAGAACGTGGTATCACAATCAAAAGTCACGCCATACAGATGAAATACAACTATAAGGGCGAGGAATATATCCTTAACCTTATTGACACTCCGGGACACGTTGACTTCTCTTACGAGGTGTCGCGCTCTATTGCAGCGTGCGAGGGAGCATTGCTTGTGGTGGATGCCTCGCAAGGTATTCAGGCACAGACTATTTCAAACCTCTATATGGCCATCGACCACAATCTGGAGATCATACCAGTGCTCAATAAGGTAGACCTTGACAGCGCTAATCCAGATGAAGTGGAAGACCAACTTGTGGAATTTTTGGGATGTGAGCCAGAGAGCGTGTTGCGTGCCAGCGGCAAGACCGGTTTGGGCGTGCAAGAAGTGCTCGACGCGATAGTAGAGCGAGTGCCAGCGCCCTCAGGCGACCCAGAGGCTCCGTTGCAAGCATTGATTTTCGACTCTGTTTTCAACCCATTCCGCGGTATCATCGCATACTTTAAGATAGAAAACGGAAGAATCCGCAAAGATGACTTCGTGAAATTTGTAAACACCGAGAAGCAATATCACGCTGATGAGATAGGCGTGCTGAAGCTCGATCTATCGCCATGCGATGAATTATCGGCAGGTAATGTGGGTTATATCATATCAGGTATCAAGACATCGAAAGAGGTGAAGGTGGGTGATACCATCACACACGTAAATAATCCGTGCGAACGTGCCATCGAAGGATTCCAAGAAGTGAAGCCAATGGTGTTTGCCGGTGTATATCCAATCGATGCCGAGGATTTTGAAAACCTTCGTGCGTCGCTTGAAAAGCTTCAGCTCAACGATGCGTCGCTTACGTTCCAACCAGAATCGTCGGTGGCATTGGGCTTTGGTTTCCGATGCGGATTCTTGGGATTGCTCCACATGGAGATTATCCAAGAACGCTTGAGCCGCGAGTTTAATATGGACGTTATCACCACCGTACCAAACGTATCATATTATGTATATGATAAAAAAGGCAACAAGACCGAGGTGCACAACTCAGCAGGATTGCCCGACCCAACACTGATAGAGCGTATCGAAGAGCCATATATCCGTGCCACAATCATCACCGTGACAGACTATATTGGCCCGATTATGACATTGTGCCTTGGCAAACGCGGCGAACTTGTGAAGCAGGATTTCATCACCGGCAATCGTGTGGAAATATTCTTCGATTTGCCACTCGGTGAGATTGTGATAGACTTCTACGACAAGCTGAAGAGTATCTCGAAGGGATATGCGTCGTTTGACTATTATATACACGACTTCCGCGAATCGAAGTTGGTGAAGCTCGACATTATGCTAAATGGCGAGCCTGTGGATGCGCTCAGCACGCTCACACACTTTGATAATGCAGTGCCGTTTGGCCGCAGAATGTGTGAGAAGCTAAAGGAACTGATTCCACGCCAGCAATTCGATATCGCTGTGCAAGCCGCTATCGGTGCAAAGATTATTGCACGCGAGACCATCAAGGCAGTGCGTAAAGACGTTACTGCAAAGTGTTATGGTGGCGACGTGAGCCGTAAGCGCAAATTGCTTGAGAAGCAAAAGGCCGGTAAGAAGCGTATGAAGCAAATCGGTACTGTGCAAGTGCCACAAAAGGCATTCTTGGCAGTATTAAAATTGGATTAATATTTACACATGATAGAAGGAAAGATTGTCAGTGAAATGGAGAACGAGCGAGCAGTGCTTGTTGGCTTGATAACTCCTACACAAAACGAGGCAAAAGCTAATGAATACCTCGACGAATTGGCGTTTCTTGCCGACACTGCAGGCGCGGTGACGGTGAAGAAATTCTTGCAGCGATGCGATGCACCAAACCGCACATCATTTGTGGGAAAGGGTAAACTCGAAGAGATTGCTAAATACATCGAAGACAATGATATAGCACTTGCCATATTTGATGATGACCTCACCACCAAGCAGGTGACGTTTATAGAAAAAGAAGTGAAGGCGAAAGTGCTCGACCGCACCTCGCTAATCCTCGACATATTTGCTGCTCGCGCCAAGACAGCCAATGCGCGCATGCAGGTGGAATTGGCACAATATCAATATCTGTTGCCTCGCCTCACTCGCATGTGGACCCACCTTGAGCGCCAACGAGGTGGTATCGGTATGCGCGGACCTGGTGAAACGCAGATTGAGACCGACCGCCGTATAATCCTCGATAAGATATCTTTGCTTAAGGAACGCCTGCGCGACCTTGACAAGCAAAAAACCATACAGCGCAAAAACCGCGGCAAACTCACACGCATAGCACTTGTGGGCTATACCAACGTGGGAAAATCTACGCTGATGAATCTCTTGAGCAAGAGCGATGTGTTTGCCGAAAACAAACTGTTTGCTACGCTTGATACTACTGTGCGCAAAGTGATTATCGACAACTTGCCATTCTTGCTCACCGACACAGTGGGATTTATCCGCAAGTTGCCTACAAAGTTGATTGAATCGTTTAAATCGACCCTCGACGAGGTGCGCGATGCCGACATTCTGGTTCATGTGGTGGATATAAGCCATCCTCAGTTTGACGAGCAGATAGAGATTGTGAACCGCACTTTACAAGAGGTGTGCGACTCGAGCAACAAGGAGATGATAATGGTGTTTAACAAAATCGACAATTTCTCGTATGTGGAAAAAGACGAGGACGACCTCACACCACGTGGCCGCGAAAACATTTCGCTCGACGAACTCAAAGCCACATGGATGGCCAAGATGAACGACAACTGCGTGTTTATCTCGGCTAAGGAGCGCACCAATATCGAAGAACTGAAGACTATGCTCTATGAGAAAGCCAAGATTATACACATGAATCGTTTCCCATACAACGACTTCTTGTTTCAAAAATATGATGATTTGGGCGAGACCCAAGACTAAACTAACTGCGATAGTAACATAAAACTAATCTAAATATTTCGTGAAAATGAACAGAAAACGATTGGGCTTTATCGCCCTATTGCTGATTGTAGCTATGAGTGCAACAGCTTCGCTTAAGGAGACTGTTGAAAAAGACTTTCAGGCTCGTGGGGCTGAAAAGTCGGTGAAGAGTATTATTGGAAATGTGGCAAAGATGAAGATGAGTGCCGACGAGCAGTTGGCAATGAGATTTCTATATTCATATATGCCATTGCCCGATATGACCGATTATTCGGTGGATTTCTATAAAATGAATGTTGACTATGCTTTGCGCGCACGCAAGGAGATGGCGTGGGGCAATCAGGTGCCAGATAGAGAATTCTATCACTTTGTGTTGCCAGTGCGCATCAACAACGAGAACCTCGACGAAAGCCGCCGTGTGTTCTTCGAAGAACTCAAGCAAAGAGTGAAGGGCATGTCGATGCGCGACGCTGCTCTTGAGGTGAATCACTGGTGCCATGAGAAGGTGACATATCGCCCAAGCGATTCGCGCACCAGCTCGCCATTGGCATCAATTAAGACAGCATTTGGCCGCTGCGGTGAGGAATCAACATTCGGTGTGGCAGCAATGCGCGCCATAGGTATTCCCGCACGTCAAGTTTACACTCCACGTTGGGCACATACCGACGACAACCACGCGTGGGTGGAAGTGTGGATTGACGGCAAGTGGCAATTCCTCGGTGCATGCGAACCAGAACCAGTGCTCAATCTTGGATGGTTTAACGCGCCAGCTTCGCGAGGCATGATGATGCACACCAAGGTGTTTGGTCATTACGAAGGCCCAGAAGACGTGATGAGCAAAAACAATTGCTTCACAGAGATCAACGTCACCGAAAACTATGCCCCTACTGCAAAGACCGTTGTTAAGGTGGTAGACGAAAATGGCGCTCCAGTATCTGCACAAGTAGATTTCAAGGTATACAACTATTCAGAACTCTACACCGTATGCCGTAAGAAAAGCGATGCAAATGGTTTTACCTACGTCACTAGCGGTCTTGGCGACTTGGTGGCTTGGGCATCTAAGGACAATCGATTTGGATTTGAGAAATGTTCGGTAGGTAAGCAAGACACAGTGACCGTGACACTTGACAAAACCGTTGGATATGTTGGCGTAGCCGACCTCGATTTGGTGCCACCAGTAGAGCGCAACACAGTGCCACCATTGACAAAGGAGCAAATCGAAAACAATCAGAAGCGCTTTGTGCACGAAGACTCTATCCGTGCAGCCTACGAAGCCACATTTGTGAGCGAAGCAAAGGCGCAAGAATTGGCTAAGACATGGGGCTTGCCAGCCGACAAGGTGGTGCATTTCCTCATTGGTTCGCGTGGCAATTACGACACTTTGATTAAGTTTATCGGCGAAGCTAAGGACAAAGCTCGTGCTTTGAATCTGCTTGGAGTGATAAGCGACAAAGACCTTCGCGACGTGTCGCTCGCAGTGCTTAACGACCATTTCTACAACACTCCAGACCTCGGTGACGATTCACAATTCTACTTTGAGAACGTGATGAATCCTCGCATCGACAACGAGATGATTGAGCCATATAAGGCATATTTGCAAAAGGCATTCACTAAACTCGATTGCAAGGCATTTAAGGCCGACCCATATAAGTGGGCTGATTGGGTGAAGAAAAACATCACATTGGTTAAGGGCTGGAATCCTCAAAATCTGCGAATGATGCCTACAAAGGTGTGGAAATATAGATGCAGCGATGTCGACAGCCGTGATATGTTCTTCGTGGCAGGTGCTCGTGCTATGGGCATATATGCTCGCAAGGACATTGTGACAGGCAAGGTGCAATGGGCTACTGCAAAGGGCGACTGGCACGATGTGCAATTTGAAGTGGCAGAGCAGGTGAATAGCGCGCAAGGTACACTCTTGACCGACTATGTGAAATCTGGTCGCATGGAAGATCCTAAATACTACTTCCACTTCACCATCTCTAAGATAGAAAATGGCAAACCGGTGCTTCTCAACTATCCAGAGGAAGGCTACGAAAAGATTTTGAAGAATGGTACAAAACTCGATGAGGGCAGCTATGTGCTCACATCAGGCACACGCCTCGGCGATGGTAGCGTATTGGCACGTCTTAATTTCTTCAACATCGATACCGACAAGACTACTAAGACCGATCTCACTTATCGCACATCAGACACCGAGGTGCAAGTGATAGGCAATTTTAATAGCGAAGACAAATATTATGATTTCGCTACCAAGTCGGAGAAATCACTGCTTTCTACCACAGGTCGTGGATATTATATCATAGGTCTTATCAATCCTAACCACGAGCCAACCAATCACGCATTGCACGATATCGAGACATACGCGGCAGAATATGAGAAGTGGGGTCAGAAGATAGTCCTTCTCTTTGCCGACGAAGATGCTTCGAAGCGCCATAAATGGGCAGAGTTTAAGAAATTGCCAAACAATGTGGAGTATGGTGCTGACTTGAACGGTGCAATCGCTGCGGAGATTAAGGCTGCGCTCAATCTTGAGTCAGACAACCGACCAATCTTCTTGATTGCCGATACATTCAATCGCGTATTGTTTGTTTCGCAAGGTTACACTATCGGTCTTGGCGAACAAATGATAAAGGTGATAGACAAGCTCAACGAAAAGAAGTAAAAAACTTGCTCCGTAGCAAATACGGTGATAAATATAAGAGATAGAGGTGCGGCGCAAATCCGCATCTCTATTTTGATAAAATAAGATGTGGAAATAATTGAGAGAAAAAGCGAGTGGATGAAGAATAATTGCTAATTTTGTACTTTAATAGTAAAATGAACAAAATTTTTTAAAGCAGTGGAAACAAAGTACATTTTTGTGACTGGCGGTGTGGTATCTTCATTGGGAAAGGGTATAATATCATCGTCGTTGGCGCGACTGCTTCTCTCGCGTGGTTATAGGGTGACAATACAGAAGTTTGACCCGTATATCAACATCGATCCTGGAACGCTAAATCCGTATGAACATGGCGAATGCTACGTTACTGAGGATGGTCAGGAAACCGACCTTGACTTGGGTCACTATGAGCGTTTCACGAACATACACACTACTCGGGCTAACAACATCACCACAGGGCGAATCTATCAGAATGTGATAGACAAGGAGCGCAGAGGTGATTACTTGGGTAAGACGGTGCAAATCGTTCCTCACATAACAGACGAGATAAAGAGAAACGTGAAGTTGCTTGGCAACACTGGCAAATTTGACTTTGTGATAACAGAAATTGGTGGAACGGTGGGCGATATTGAGTCGCTGCCATTTTTGGAAGCAGTGCGCCAATTGCGTTGGGAATTGCCCGACGATAGCCTATGCATACATTTAACGTATGTGCCTTTTATAAATGCTGCAAAGGAATTGAAGACCAAACCAACACAGCACTCTGTAAAGAATCTGCAAGAGTTGGGTATTCAGCCAGACGTGTTGGTGCTACGCACCGAGCACGACATTCCTGCAAGCATGCGCCGCAAGGTGGCACAATTTTGCAATGTGAGCATCGACGCAGTGATACAGTCGCTTGATGCTAAGTCGATTTACGAAGTGCCATTGAATATGCAGAAGGAAGGGCTCGACACTGCGGTATTGAGCAAACTGGGTTGTTCGGTTGCTGGTGAGCCAGATCTCAAGCAGTGGAACGGCTTCTTAAATAAGATGTATAACGCCACCAAGGAAGTGAAAATCGGTCTTGTGGGCAAATACGTGGAATTGCAAGATGCTTATAAGAGCATCGACGAGGCATTGATACAGTGTGCTGCTTATCAAGATGCCAAGGTGAAGATAAAATACATCAGCAGCGAAAAGTTGCACGATGGCAACGTCAATGAGATGCTTAGTGGCCTGGATGGCGTGATTGTGGCACCTGGATTCGGTCAGCGAGGCATCGAGGGAAAATTCGTGGCATTGAAGTGGTGCCGTGAGAAAGATATTCCTACGTTTGGCATCTGTCTGGGCATGCAATGTATGGTCATTGAGTTTGCCCGCAACGTGCTGGGTATGGCAGAGGCAAACAGCACAGAGATGAACCCAAGCACTCCATACAACGTGATAGACTTGATGGAGGAGCAAAAGACGATCTCCAACCTCGGAGGCACAATGCGTCTTGGCGCGTATGCTTGTCATCTCAAGGAAGGCTCGATTGTGGCAAAGGCTTACGGCAAGCTTGATGTTGAGGAACGTCATCGCCACCGCTTTGAGTTTAACAACGACTTCCGCGAGCAGTTTGAAAAGGCTGGCATGGAGTGTGTGGGCGAAAACCCCGATGCACACTTGGTGGAAGTGGTGGAATTGCCTGCAAAGAAGTGGTATGTGGGAACACAATATCACCCAGAGTATAGCAGCACGGTGCTCAACCCGCATCCTTTGTTTATGAGTTTTATCAAGGCTGCTCTTGAAAATAAGAAGAGTGAAGCATAAATTAGAAGAGAGAAAATAAATAAAAAAAGTATATAATTAACAACAAAAAAACAACACAACACAAGCCGATGGATAAGAATACGATTATCGGACTTTGTCTGATGTTTCTTGTGATTTTGGGTTTCAACTGGATGAATCAGCCAAGTGAGGAAGAATTGGCTGCAGCTAAGGCCCAACAAGAACTGCTCGACAAATCTACTAAGAATGAAAAGACTACCGACAACACACCGACTGTGGCAGACACACTCTCTGCTGACGAAATGAATCGATTGAAATCATCGATTCTGCTTTATGGTCGCCAGAGCGAAGGCTCAGAGAACTATACACTCGTGAGCAACGATGCTAACCTTGTGCTTGCAGGCGACAAGGTGAGTGGCACCATCAAGGTGAATGGCAAGGAAGTGGATTTTGAGACAATTAATTCTACTAACGACCTACGTGCTCGCAACAATGCGATTGCTGCCCTGCGTGAAGCCGTGGCATCATACGCAAAGAGTGGCGATTTTGCAAAATGCCTCTCTGGTGAGAGCAAAACCGTGTCTTTGAAAAACAATTTGCTCAAGTTGGACATCAACACCAAGGGTGGTGCTATCACTGCAGCTACGCTTTTGGAGTATGACTCATATCGTGGCGATGCCGTGAAATTGTTTGATGAAAAGACCAATCAATTTGGCTTCATCTTCAACACCGATGCTCAGCGCTTCAACACCGCTGACTACTACTTCACTCCAGTGGCACAGACCGACTCTACTGTGACAATGCAACTCAATCTTGGCAACGATGTGAATTTCGCTATTCGCTACTCGTTGGAGAAGGATAGCTATATGGTGAAGATGGAAGTGCTCCAGAAGAATATGAACCGTATTATTCCTGAGAACATACCAACACTCGACATCTATTGGAGCCAACGCATGCTTCGTCAAGAGAAGGGTAAGATGTTTGAGGAGCGCAATAGCGCCGTTTACTACAAGTATTCACACGGTAGTGTAGAAAACTTGAGCGAAGGCAGCAACGATGATGTGGAAACAACCAACGATGTGAAGTGGATAAGCTTTAAAAACCAATTCTTCTCATCAGTGCTCATTGCCGACAAGTGCTTTACTGGCGCAAAGATGGAGAGCAAAGCCATCGATAAGAACAGCGCATTCTATAGCGATTACTTGAAGGATATGTCGGTTGAGACTGCTATCGACTATAAGTCGACTGATAGCAATCCTGCCAACTTCCAGATTTATTTTGGTCCTAACAAGTTCCAATTGCTGAAGAGCTACAATAAATATTGCGACACTGAGGATCTTGATTTATACCGCCTCGTATCGCTTGGCTGGGCATTGTTCCGTTGGGTGAACACTTACATCGTGATTCCGGTGTTCGACTGGTTGAGCGTCATCTGTGGCAATATGGGTATCACAATCCTTGTGCTCACAATCTTGCTCAAGTTGGTGCTTTTCCCATTGTCAAACAAGAGCTATGTGTCACAAGCCAAGATGCGCTTGTTGGCTCCAGACGTTAAGAAAATCGATGAGAAATATCAAGGTCAAGAAAATGCCATGAAGGCACAGCAGAAGAAGATGGAACTCTACAGCATGGCTGGAGCAAGTCCATTCGGAGGTTGCTTGCCAATGTTGCTTCAGATGCCATTCTTGATTGCGATGTTTACATTCTTCCCATCGTCAATCGAGCTTCGCGGACAGTCGTTCCTCTGGGCACAAGACCTTTCGGCTCCTGATGCCATCTTCACTTGGGATGTTCAAATTCCATTTATCAGCAGTTATTTTGGCAACCACTTGAGCCTCTTCTGCTTGTTGATGACCGTTACAAACATTATCTACACTAAGATAACAATGCAGTCGCAACAAAACAGCCAGATGAAGGGTATGCAATGGATGATGTATCTGATGCCAGTGATGTTCTTGGTGTTCTTCAACAACTATGCATCAGGTCTTAGCTACTACTACTTCCTATCGTTGCTCTTCACAATCATCCAAAGCTATGCTACTCGCTACTTCGTGAGCGAAGAAAAGATGCGTGCACGCATGGCTGAGGCTGCAAAGAATCCTAAGAAGAAGAGCGGCTTTATGGCTCGTCTTGAGGAAGCACAACGTCAACAACAACAAATGCTTGCTCAACAACAAAAACGTAACAACAATGGCAAGGGACGTCATTAATCCTTAGCCGTTATTATAAAATATATGCGCCGGGCGTTTCAACTGCGAAATGCCCGGTGTTTTTTTAAACCCAATTCGGTCATTGGGGCTTGGATAGATTTCGGAGTTTTAGAAGCACAGATTTTGATTGTTTTTAATTTATTGCTGTTCGCTAAAAGTTTTCGACCGATATAAATTAGGGCTGGATTCCTCGCTTGGAATTCAGCCCTTTAAGTTACTTTTGTTTTTGCAAAATATAATTCCAGTAACTATGAACAAAGGTACACATTTTATTTCAACAAGTGATGACCCAAAGGCGGTGCTGAAGATGTTTGCTAACAGACAGGTAAGGCGCAAGAACAACGAAACCGATGTCCTGTTTGTCATAAAAGGCAAAACAGGACATCGGATAAGTGAGTTCTCAAAGTTCCCCGAACAGCGAGAATTGCTATTCGACAAGGGTATGCACTTAAAGTTTGAAAGTGTAAGAGAAGCCCGAAATGGTCAAATCATTTTTGAATTAACCGAGATTTAGAAGACTGCGACTTGGCATTGGTCACAGGGTCACAATCAGTCCAATCTTCCCAAAGCCGAGAGTCTTTTGATTTCTTAGCTTCTTCCTTTTTCTCTTCCGCTGATAATGAGTTCCACCATTTATCAACTTCTTCTTCGGCTTCTTCAATCTTAGCCAAATTCTTATCCATTTCTTCGTCTGTCATATCCTTCTTGATTTATTCACCATGCAAAGGTAATCAAAATATGGCTTATTTGCTCGTCATAAAAAGTTAGTAAAAGACCTTGCAGTTTCGTGTTATCATTGCGTTCAGAAGGGTTTAGCAGATTTTTTCTTAAAAAACGTGTTTGTGGTGCAACTTTTTGCGGTGTTTTTGCGTCTAATATACAAAAACTCAATTCGGTTATTTGAACGAAAGAAATTAAATAGAAATATTATGGTAAAATATCAATGTCCAAATTGTGGACGAATTGTCTTAATTGAGAATGATCAAAACATAGTGAAATGTCCGTTTTGCGGTAAGGAATTTTCGCCAGTTTACGCTAATGGCTATCAGAAAGGCTATCAGCAGGGCTACAACACGGCAAAAAACTATGGCTTTGAACGTGGCGTGTTTGACAACGGACCTTCGGGTCGTAGCCGTGGTGTGGCTGCACTGCTTGCCATATTTCTAGGTGTCTTTGGCGCACATTATTTTTATATGGGTAAAAACACGGCAGGAATTGTGTTTCTTTTGATTTCGGTGTGCACGTGTTTCATTCTTGGCACTGTGATTTCGATTATAGCTTTGATACAAGGCATTATATTTTTCACTCTCACTGAGGAGCAGTTTGAACGCAACTTTATTTATACCAATAAATCTATCCCTTTGTTTTAGCGGAGAGGATTGTCGAGAATAGTAATCCGAGGTGCATGGCAATGGCTTTTCCTTGCATCTTGGGTGTGTGTTTTTCTCAGTCTTGGTTGTGCAAAATTGCAGTGCAAATTATGCCTGAATCGTTTGGGGCAAACCAAAGGTTTTGACTAACTTTGCACCATATGACACAGAAGAATGTAAGGCGGACAAAGAAAAAGAAAAAAAACAGTAAAGCTGACCGCTTTGTGCGGTATGTTATTGTTTGTGGCGTAGTGGGGCTTATTGCAATAGGCTCTGCCATATATTATTTGTTGTGCCATCATCCTAATGTTGTGATTGACAGAGAGACTCACCCTATAGTGGGCATCGACATATCGAAGCACAATGGCGATGTTGACTTCAATCAGCTTGCAGCCGATAGCATCAGTTTTGTGTTTATAAAAGCCACCGAAGGCAACGAGTATGTCGACCCAAAGTTTGAGAGCAATTTCGCTGCTGCTAAGCAGGCAAACCTTAAAGTGGGCGTCTACCACTATTTCCGTTTGGCAAAGAACGGTACGGTGCAGGCTTATAATTTCTTGAAGTCGGTGAAGGGCAAAGATGTTGACTTGCCGCTGGTGATAGATGTTGAGGAGTGGGGCAACGACCTGCTTGTAGATAGCGACGAAGCCGTAAACCGCCTGGTGAAGATGATAGAATGCATTGAGGCTAACAATTATAAGGTGATGATCTATACCAACAAAGACGGGTATAAGAAGTTTATAAGTGAACGCCTATCCGACAAGATGCTGTGGATATGCTCCTTTCAACAGCCCGACAAAGTGGTGAACTACAACTGGACTATGTTGCAATATAGCCATTGGGGCGAGGTGGAAGGAATAGAAGGTGATGTTGACCTCGATGTGTATAATGGCGACAGGCTGGCTTGGCAACGATGGTTGCAGTCGCTGTAATCACTGGATTAAGAAATCTTTAAACTAAGGAAATATGAAAAGCCTTAAAAGAATATACGCGATAGCCGTGATGATGATACTATCGGCAATGGCATCTACTGCGGTGAATGCCTCGGTGCTGACGTGGTCGATACACAACCTCACGTTTGAGGTGCCCGATGGTGGAACGGTAACGTATAATAGCCCTACTCACTTCGAGATAATGTGGCAAGATTTGGCTCTCGTGATAGACATCTATGGCAAGGAGGGCGCTCTTGACGACATCGTGAAAAACAATCTTCTGCGCCGAGCCAACGGATATAATATGTATGACACTCAGGTGGGTAAACTGAAGGTAAAGGGATTTAAATGCCATACGCTCACGGGCACTATGCCCGATGGCACACACACGCTGCTTGCCAATCTCGTTTGTAACAAGAAAGACCTGCTTGTGTCGGTGACGGTGAATTACTTGCTCGGAAATATTGAGGAAGCCGAAGATATAGTGAAAAGCTTCACGATAGGCAAACAAAAATTGAAAAAAGAAAAGAAGCAGAAGATACAGAGCGAAGAAGACGCCATTGCAAAAGAAAAGGAGCGTGAGCGCGATAAGAAGAAAGAAAAAGAACAGTCAACACACGAAATATTCGATATCTGATTGCGTGTCGTGACAGAGGCGATGGCTTCGACAGGAAAAAATAATAACACCCGATTTAGCTTGCTAAGTCGGGTGTCGTGTTTGTTAGTGTGTGAGAATGTGCTTATGCAATGTGGTTGATTGCATTGAGTATTGCGCTCACCTTTTTGGCGCTTGTGCCACGGCGAGTGTTTTCATCGGCGTCTTTTGCCCCCATATACACATCGTTGCGTGTGAATTGCATTAGGCTTGCAATGTCGGTGCTTGCCGATGCGTGGATTTCCTTTGCTCCGGTGTATGTGAGGATTTCAGCAGCATTGTCGGCGTTGACGCCGCAGCCAGGCATAATGATGATTCTGTCGTTGGCTTGATTTACAAGTTGCTTAATCATTTCCTTGCCTTCAAGAGCCGTTGCTGCTTGTCCGGAAGTGAGCAAGCGATGACAGCCAAGCGCAATGATTTGTTCAAGGGCCTTCAGTGGTTGTCGGCAGCGGTCGAAAGCGCGATGAAAGGTGATGCTCATGCCTTGTGCGGCGTCAACCAGTTGTTGACAAGCCTCCACGTCGATGTCGCCGTCTTTGGTGAGGCAGCCAATCACAACACCGTCGATGCCTAATTGCTTCAGCATCTTGATGTCGGTGGCCATAGTGCGCACTTCAGCAGGAGTGTAAAGGAAATCACCGCCGCGAGGACGAATGAGAGCATGCACTGTCATGCCTAATTCTGCGGCTTCGGCAGCCAAACCAGCTGAAGGGGTAATGCCACCTTCGCTAAGCGCACTGCACAATTCTATGCGTTGTGCTCCGCCATTGCGTGCAGCCATAGCGCTTTCGATGTCGCCTGCACATACTTCGAGTGTATATTTTGCCATAATAGAATGTTATTTTCCTTTGTTGTAGTAGACTCTCACTTCTCCCACCGAAACGCTGCCTTTAAGCATCAGTGGGATGTGGGCATCGTCGGTTGAAATCCAGCAATGAATGTCGTCAGATGATTTTGTCTGTCCGTCTTGGGTGAATGTGAAAGTGATATGGTAACTATCGTGTACGCTCTTGTCGCGAAGTTTTACCGATTCCTGAGCGATATATTTCACTGTGAGTTTCTCCTTCTTTCTGCCAGAAAACACAGTAGTGTGGATTTTGCCCACATTGCGAAATTGATCGTAGTCGATAGCGCGCAAATAGTAAAACACGCTGAGCATATCATAAGCTTGACCTTGAGTCTTGAGCGAGATGTGCTGAGTGTCTTTGTTTTTGCGGTTGACGGTGCAATTGGCTATTGACGAGTCGCCCACATAGGTATATTTCACCACATCCTTGCCATAGTGCTTGCCCTCATGCGATGTTTTCACATAGAGTTGAGGCTTCAGCCCGTCCTTTTTGATTTTGCAGGTGAGAGTGTCGCGCACGCGATATAGTTTGTCGGCCCACGACACGGTGCGGGCTTGCAGCGAAGTGTAGTAGTATTCGCCGTTGTTGCTGATGCTCAGTGTGGCAGAAGCCGCATGTTTCCATATCAGCCCCCAGTGATAAACGATATCGAAATTAAAGCTCTCGTCGGCAAACTTGTGCGAAGTGTTTACCGTAGCTGAAGCCGAAGCGCAGCCAAGGCAAATGGTGAGAGCTACAAATAATGCTATTCTATTAGAAATCTTCATATCTTAGTCAAAAATTTTATGTGCAATACTTAATCCCAAATCGGTCATTAGACCGTAAATGTAGTGATTTTTCTACTGCTTGGAGTCTTTCGGCTTTTATAAGGTATCTTTTGCTTGTTTTCAACTCGCAATAGCTTGCTATTACTCATTAAAAAGCAATCAAAATCTGCACTTCTAAAACTCCGAAATCTTACCAAGCCCTAATTACCGAATTGGGTTTAATATTCACTCTGTCACTTTTGACTCAAAATTGCCCTCGGGGTTTAATTCTTTCTTCATAATTACCCCTCTGTAATGGGAGAAGAAAGGGCTGCAGCGGTGTGAACTGCAGCCCTTATTGGATATGGGGTGTTGCCCCGAAAGATTATTTGCAGGGAGAAATTATTTCTCTGGCTCTACCACTTTGAGGTTTTCTGCGGCTTTAGTGTCGCTGATGATTGCTTTGTAGTATTCTTGTGGGTAGCCAGGAAAGGCTGGAGATACAGGATAGCCAGTCTTGCTGCGCTCAAACTTGCCGTCTTTTTCGCGTTTCATATTACCGTCGAGGTATTTCACGAGCAGATATTGTGCGAGGTTGAGGTAGCGAGCAGTGGCTTTTTGAGCCTCGTTGTTGCTATATTCGTTGAGCATAGCCACAGCCTTTGCGGGTTCTTGCTTGTAGAGAGCGAGGGCTTCTGCTTCAAGCGATGCTTGGCGATTAGCAAACGAATCTTCAATCTCGTTTTGCACTTTGCGAATATCCTTGATCATATATGAGTAGCGGCTGTAGGCTTGGTTTGCCACCCAGTTGTTTACCCAGAATGCCGATTCGGTAGAGAAGTTGTAGAGGTCGGCTGTTTCAAAAGAGTAGCTCTTTGGGATAGTGGTCATGCAGCAATACATTGGCACGAACACAGCAGTGTTGGCATCGTCAACGCCAAACCAGTGGATACCACCGATTGCGTCAGGCAACCAAGAGCGCATTTGCGATACGAGCACAAAGCCGGTTTGTTGTGTGGCAATAGCGCGTTCGTTGGTGTATTCCACGCCGTCGACCTTGAATGTCATTGGACGCCAACGGTAAGGCACATCGTAAAGAATCTTTGCGCCTGGGTCTTTTGTCATATCGAATGGTGTGCCTTCAAAGTGGTCGCGCATCATGTTTTGCACGTCGCGAACGCTCACTTTGCGGTCAGGGCGAACGTATAGAGGCATTACTTCAGCATCCTTCTTGCCATAGAGGAATGGTAAATATTTGTCCATGCCTGATTTGTAGCGGTTGAACCACGACCATACACGAGCATCGCAGCCGCGCAATCCGCCGAAGTCAGCAGGGTTGTAGGCATTGGCAAAACTAAATTCAGAATCTTTGCCGCTGAAGTAACCCATCTTGCGAGCAAAAGTGATCACGTCTTTTGAGTAGATGCAATTTTCCTTGTCGTTGAGAGGGAAAGTGTGGATGCGTGATTGGTTGGCGTGACCAGAGATGCAATCGTCAGGGATGCGGATAGCCACCCAAACAGCGCCCTTGCTTTTGCCGCCCTTGCCGATCAATTCCATTACCCAGATTTCGTTAGGGTCGGCGATAGAGAACGATTCGCCACTGCTGCAATAGCCGTAGTTAGCCACGAGGTCGGTCATCACCTTGATTGCTTCGCGTGCAGTGCGCGCACGTTGCAAAGTGATGTAGATGAGCGAACCGTAGTCCATAATGCCAGTGGTGTCGACGAGTTCGCTGCGGCCGCCAAATGTGGATTCGGTGATAGAGAGCTGATGCTCATTCATGTTGCCAATCACTGAGTAGGTGTGAGCTACTTCAGGGATTTGACCATGATATGTGCCATCGTCCCAATCGCGAATTTCGCGCATAGAGCCTGGCTTATGGTCGGCAGCTGGTTGATGGGCAAGAGCGCCATATAATACATGTGAGTCGGCAGCATAACTGATGAAAGTAGAGCCGTCGGTTGAGGCTTTTTTGCCCACAAGCAGCGATGTGCAAGCGATAGCCGAGGTGTAAACACCAGCAGCAGCAATCGCTAATGCCGCGAAGAATAATCTCTTTAATGTTTTGGTTTTGTTCATAATGTATATGTTTTATATTATTTTTGTTTTTCTGACACTAAGGTCATGGTATAGTCGTTGTCGCTATGTGTGGTGGCGAGGAATTCTCGCTCATGGTAGTGGCATGCGTAATGATGGCAGTGCGAAGCTATCGCTTTTGCATCAATCGCGGGGTCGTTGGCAAAGTCGATGCCCGAAACGCCGATTGCCTTATATAATGCTTCTTTGGCAGTCCACGCTGCTACGTTGAGTTCAACGTTGGTTTCAGCTATATCCTCCCTCTCTTTGTTGCTGAGGAAACGGCTTCTTACACCAAGCACCTTTGGTGTGTGTTGCTCTATATCGATGCCAATATTGTCATTGCACAGAGCCACAGCAACGTATTGCTTGGTGTGGCTTATGCTGATGTTGCGATGCAGATTTTCAATGTAGGGTGCGCCCGAAGGGAGATGGAAAACCACGTGGGTGCATTTGAGCAGGTGATGCAGAAGCAGCTGCTCGCAAAGCGCCTCGATGCGGCGTTTGGCAGTGCGCATTTGCTGAATGCCGTCTAAGTCAACGCCAATATTGTCGCACATGTTCATAAGCGATTGCTCCGATTCGGCTATGTGCCAAATCGCGATGTCGGCGTTGGTTTGCGAGAATATTTCAGGTGTTTGTATAATAGGCATTGCAGGTAAACGATTTTTGGTTGTTTAGACGCACTGTTTATTTAGGAATTATTGATACTCTCACCTTCTCGATGCGGTGTTTCACTACATCAAGCACAAGAAACTTGCAGCGGCCATAGGCAATAGGTTCTTTCTCTTTCGGGAAATCGCCCTTGATATTGAGTAGCAAGCCGGCAAGCGTCTCGATGTTTTCGGCATTTTCACCAAACTCTTCTTCCTCTACGCCAGTCACGCGATAGAAGTTGCCGAGCAGCGTTTTGCCGTCGAAAACGTAGGTGTTGTCAGATATTTTAGTGTAGAATTTTTCTTCGGTGTCGTATTCGTCGTCGATGTCGCCAACGATTTCTTCAAGCACGTCTTCAAGTGTGGCAATACCTTGAGTACAGCCAAACTCGTCGACCACAATGGCAAAGTGTACGCTCTTCTTTCTGAAGTCCTCCAGCAAATCGTCGATCATACGTGTTTCAGGCACGAAGAATGCTTCGCGCAGAAGTCGTTGCCAATTGAAGTCGTTGCCTTGTTTGCCGATGTATGGGAGAAGGTCTTTGGCATAGAGGATGCCTTTCACGTTGTCGGGCGTGTCTTGAAACACCGGTATGCGAGAGTATCCGCTCTCAATCACGGTTTTCACCACCTCGTTGAATGGGGCAGAATAGTCGAGGTCAACAACGTCGATGCGAGGACGCATAATTTCGCTCACTTCTTTGCCTCCGAATGTGAGAATGCCCTTCAGCAATTCTTTTTCGTCCTTGGCTTTCACATCGCTGATTTCGAGAGCCTTTGAGAGGTCGTCCATCGAGATGTCCTCGGTGTGCTTAGTCACCATCTTGTTTACGATAAACGTGCTTTTCTCCATTATGCTCGACAATGGATTGAGTATGCGTTGGATGGTGTTGAGTGTGCTGATAGCCATAGTGGCGAATTGTGTATTGTAGTTGTTGGCATACAACTTCGGCAGGATTTCACCAAAAAGGAGGATGAGGAAGGTGAGTATTACCGTCTGTATGAGGAAACTCAATATGCCATTGTTGAATTGCACCATCTGCGCCATGGCAAATGTGCTGAGCACAACTATCATCACATTCACAAGGTTGTTGCCAATCAAGATGGTGGCGAGCAATTTCTCTGGATTAGAGAGAATGTGCTCTATCTGTGAACGTTTATTTTCGTCGTCGATGTCTTCGATTTGTTGCTCGGTGAGCGAGAAGAAAGCTATTTCGGAGCCAGACATAAAAGCTGACATGAGTAGCCCAAAAATTGCCACACATCCTGCAATGATGCTGCTAAGTGTGGGTTGGTTAAACTGAATTAACGGAACTGCCATTTCGTTGGCAGTGTTGATGAGTGCAAAGATGCACGTAAGAGGGTCTATATCCAATTTCTGTTGTTGTGTTGGTTAAGTGATTACAAAGATAATGTTAAAGTCTGATATGAAAAAATTCCCACATCGTTTTCTTGCCCACTTTTGTGAGGAAAACGTAGTTTGGCATCAGTAACACATCAGTTGTTGTGAAAAAACGTCACGAAGCGAATGGCAAACCGCCATTCGCTTCGTGATTATAGTGTGTGCGCCAATCGTGGCACAGATTGTTATTTCGATACAGAGAATCTGCGAGAAGTGAGGCGATAGTTGTCAGCAAAGATTTCCACTGTGTAATCGCCAGGAGTGAGCGCTGTGTTCACGTTCCAGTAGATGGTGATTCCAGCCAATTCTTGACCGGTGTATTCCACGGTCTTCTTTTCGGTGAATGGAATGCTTCCGCCCTCAAAACTGAATGCGCCATGACCGCCGAGCAAAGTGCCCTCTGGGCTTGTTATGCGCACATATAGAGTCTTTTCACCCACAGGAGTAGAGTTGTTTTGTGGAATGGTGAAAGTCACCTTGAGTTGCTTAGCCTTCTTGATATTCTTCTCTTTTTTGCCGTTACCCTTGATAGGAGTGAAAGTCACGCCAGTGACATTGAGCTTTTCGGCAAGAATCATGCGCTTAGTGAGGTTGGCGTTCTTTTCAGTCACGTCGTTCACTCTGCTTGACAATTGCTCGTTTTGATTGCGGATTTCCAAGTTTTCGGCGCGCAGGCCAGCGTTTTCTTTTCCGAGAGAGTCAATCACCGACACATAGTGGCGCATGATGCCTTTAAGTGTCTTGATTTCGTTTTGCAATTCGTTGATGCGCTTTTGGCTTGAAATCTTTTGGCTCTTCAGTTCGGCAAGGAGTTTTTCCACTTTGTCCTTAGCCTCGGTATATTTTGTGAGGATAGAGTCGTTTTGTAAGAAACGTGTTTGGCCCTCCATGCTTTGGAATTGAGAGTTAAGTTGCTCATATTCACCAGCAAGTTGAAATTGGTCACGTTGCAGTTTAATTTCTTCCTTTTCGGCTTCTACTTTCTCAAGTTTAGTCTTAGTATCATTCATAGTGTAGAGTAGGAAGCCAATAACGGCGATAAGCACAGCCATAAGTATGCCGCCGATGATAGATAGTTGCTTGTTATTGAGTGCCATTTTTCTATATAATTAATAATTTTGCCCACAAAGTTAGTGCAAACCGAGGGCAATACAAAATGAATGCATTCATTTTTATTGCCGAGGTGCCGCCTAAGTTATCCAACGTTAGTGCAAACCTGTGGGGCGTGTGTGGGAGAAATGGCTGTGGAGTGGAATTTGGAGGGTTCTTTTTCGTGGAGTTGATAGAAGAAAGGCAAAAATATATTATATTTGCACTAATTAATAAAAATTTAATCTTTGCGTGATATCGGTGCGCTTTTATGCATTTTGTTGCAGTTGAACGGGCGTAAGCGATGTCAGATTCAGACCTTATAACTCGTTTTATGATAGAAATTCGATGCAAGAACAACAATCTGACGAAAAGTTTTCCAGAGGGTAGCACTCTTCTGGACGTGTTTAATGGTTTCCCAGACCTCGACTTTGAGTATCCTCCAGTGTCGGCTAGAGTCAACAACTCGTCGCAGGGATTGAAATTTAGGGTATATCAAAGCCGCGATGTGGAGTTTCTCGATGTGCGAACATCGGGCGGTATGCGTGCTTATGTCAGGTCGTTGTGTTTTGTGCTCTACAAAGCAAGTCAAGAGGTTTTCCCTGGCAGTCGCTTGTATATGGAACACCCTATATCGCTTGGCTACTTCTGTAATTTTCGCAAGGCAGATGGACAGATTGCCGAACGCCCTGATGTGGAGCTGATAGCAAAGCGCATGCGTGAGATAATCGATGCCGATATGCCATTCAGTCGCAGAGAAGCGGTCACCGAAGACGCGATAGAGATTTTCCGCAAGCAAGGCATGGGCGACAAGGTGCGCCTGTTGGAAACCAGCGGACAGTCATATTGCGACTATTATATGCTTGGCGATACGGTTGACTATTATTATGGTCCGCTTGTGCCATCAACCGGCTATCTCAAGGTGTTTGGTCTTGAAAAGTATTACAATGGTATGCTGCTACGCATCCCCGATCGCAAGAACCCTAACGCGGTGCTGAATGTAGTGCCTATGCCAAAGACATTTGGTGTGTTTGCCGAGAATGTGCGTTGGAATGTAATTATGGGTCTGCCAAACGTTGGCGCTGTGAATCGCGCCTGCCAAAAGGGACTTGCCAGCGAATTGATACAAGTGAGCGAGGCTTTGCAGGAAAAGAAGATTGTGCAGATTGCCGAAGATATCTACAATAGATATTACGATGAGGTAAAACCTGTGAGAATGGTTTTGATCACAGGTCCGTCGAGTTCGGGTAAAAGCACTTTCTGCAAGCGTCTGTCGGTGCAACTCAAGGCTTGTGGCTTGCGTCCGCTCTCGTTCTCTACTGATGATTATTTCGTAAACCGTGAGGATACGCCAAAATTGCCTGATGGCAGCTATGACTTCGATAATATCAGGGCCGTGGATTGCGAGGCAATGGAGCGTGACTTGATAGAGTTGCTCGCAGGCAAGAAGGTGGAAATTCCGGAGTATAATTTCACCACAGGTAAGCGCGAGTATAATGGCAAACGATTGCAGCTTGGTGAGGGCAGGGTGTTGCTCATTGAGGGTATACATGCGCTCAACCCGTTACTCACATCGCGTGTGCCTGATGATAACAAGTATAAGGTGTATATCTCTACGCTAACAAGTATTTCGCTCGACGACCACAATTGGATACCAACGCGCGACAACCGATTGTTGCGCCGCATCATACGAGACTACAACAAGGGCGCATTCACGGCTCAGGAAACCATTCGCCAATGGCCGGCAGTGTGCGAGGCAGAGGAGCAATGGATATATCCGTATCAAGAAACTGCCGATGCTATGTTTAACTCGGCGCTCAATATTGAGTTTGCTGTGCTCAGATTGCACGCCGAACCTATTTTGGCGAGTGTCCCAAAGAATTGTCCAGAGTATGCCGAGGCACATAGGTTGATGAAGTTTATACACTATTTTGTGCCAGTGCCTGACAAGGAAATTCCGCCAACGTCGATTATGCGTGAGTTTGTCGGAGGCTCAAGTTTCAAGTATTAACCATTAAGCAAACCCAGCCTGGATGCGATAGCAAAGCCGAGTTGGGTTTGTTGCATTTAGTCAAATAAAACTGGGGTATGCAGATTGTGTGTTAATATCCGATTGCGATACCGATAGTGAAAGTCTTCATTTCAGGGCCCATATTCGTTTTAAACATTTTGCATGGTGCATAGTTGAAGTAAAGGCCAATTGCTTCTTCCCACATGATGGCGCCGCAAATTTCGGCAGTCACCACACGTTGGTTGAGGTGCTTAAATGAGTCGGTATATTTGATATCGTCGTAGGAGTATTTGCTGTGAGCGTTAGCGCCAACATTGAAGCAGGCTTTGGCACCGGCATAAATCTCGAAGTGCTTGCCTAAAGGCTGGATAATCATCAATGGCACGGTGAGGCTATATGTGTTGAGACGCGAATTGCGATCGTAGTATTTGTCGTCCCATGCGCCGTATGTGATGTGGCGAGTGTCGTCGCTGCGCATCCATCGCATATTGTCGAGTGTGATGTGTCGCCATTGCATACCGAACCCGAGCATATAGTGAGTGCGATTTGAACCTTGTGGGTAATATTTCACATTGATCATGTGATCGAGGTTGAGTTCGAGCGAGTGGTTCATTTGTGTCTTTAGGTCGGCAGTCGCGCCAGATGTGGCAACCCAACCAAGACCGCCAAGGTTGACACCGAAGCTGAAGCGGCTGCGGCGAGTCTTCACGATGTCGTCGCTGTTGTTGTCGCGGTCAACAAAAGGAATGCGAAAACCGATGTTTTTGTTTTCCTCCTTCACGATGGTTTCTCCGCCTTTGCTCATAGTGCGACTATAGGTATATTCGGGATTTCCCTCCAAGCCCTTCACTTCAAGGCTGATTTTGCCGTCTTTCTCTACGATAATCACGTTTTTAGCATTTGCAATGCTTATGCTGTCGGTGTTGGCAGCTTCGTTGGCCCATACGTTTGCTGTAAGGCAAAGGGCTGAGATGAGCAAGATGAAATGTTTGTTCATAAGAGTATGTTTTATTGTTGTTTATATACTGATTGAAATTGTTATTTAAACATTTGCTTGAGTTCTGACAGGGTGGCTTTGCCCTCCATATACACAAGCGTCACGTCGGAGATTGACGATTTGCCGGGATTGTTGTTGCGGTAGAATATGTAGCGATATTTCTTGCCTGACTTGCGGAAGACGTAGAATCCGTATTGAAGCACGCCATTTTTCACGCCTTCTTCGCGGTCGTTTGCCAATGAGGCATCGTGAGCCACGCACTTGCGCACCCATGTGGCAAGATGCTGATTGTCGGTGATGGTGATGCTGCGAAACGTAGATAGTTTGTAGGCATCCAATCGTTCGCCTTTCACCTTCACTGCGGTGACGCATTTGTTGTCAAGGATATTGTCGCTGAAACAATCGTTGACATGTAGGTCTTGAGCCGAAGCAATCAAAACGCTAATTGTGCAGAGTATTATAAAAATTAATCGTTTCATCGTTGATTAGTTTATGGTGTTGAATATCTCATGAAGTTCGTTTTCTACGGCGGCGTCGTTGTGGTTAATGTCCACGCTGTGCATAGTAGAGAGCATTTGTTGCATCACTTCGTCGCCGTCGGTGATTTTTTCTCCGGCTATGTAGGCTATTGCCGAAGATTGGCTTTCGTGGAAGATTGACAGCGATGCTGTGGCAATTAGTGCTGCGATGCAAGCGGCAGCCGCACACTGCCAAAGTGCGCCGTGTCGATGGATTCGCTTGACAGAGCGGTGCTTTTTGCCATAAGCGCAAAATCCCATTACCGCTTTTATTTCGTTAAGCCGCGGATCGTCGTTGTTGGTTAGGCCCTGCTTCAACAAGAGCTCTTCGCTTTCGTTAAGCGTGGCGTTGAAGTATCGTTCGGCCATAGCCAACAGGCTCTCGGTGGATATGTTGCTGTTATGATTCATAGTCGGTATTTATTAATCTTGATGTATTGTTCTCTGATAGTTTGTCGTGAACGCGACAGCGCCTTGCGCACAGCATCTTGCGATATGCCGAGTCGGGTGGCAATTTCTTCGGTAGAAAGTCCGTCGTATTCCTTCATTGTAAACACGGCACGCTCTCGCTCGCTAAGATTGTGCATTACGGCATGTTCTATTTCTTCGAAAGTCTCTTTTGCGTTGAGGTCTTCGTAGACGTGTGAGTAAGCACCGTCGGAGTTGGTTTCGCTTAGGGCCACCACATTGCGTGCTTGGCTTTGTCGGTGGGCATCAATTGATGCGTGTTTCACCATTGTTACCGCCAGGGCTTGCATGTGTGTGGTGTCGTTGATTTTGTCGCGATTGGCCCATAGCTTACAGAAACTGTCTTGCAATGTGTCGTCGGCGTCATCGTTGTTGCCAAGCACTGATTGTGCGTAGCGGCGAAGTCGCTGTTGAAGCGATAGCCATACCGATGTTATTTGCTGTTCGTCCATTGTAGTTGATTTCTGTTTTTTCTTGTTTCTGTAATGTTAAACGGACCATTTGATGAAGTGTGACAAGAAAAATGATGTTTTTTTTGAAAAAGTGTTTTGGCAAGGTATAAAAAGCAAAAGAGAGAAACCATCGCTGATTTCTCTCTTTGAAGTAGCGGGATCGAGAATTGAACTCGAGACCTCCGGGTTATGAATCCGACGCTCTAACCAACTGAGCTATCCCGCCATCCTGCAGTCCTTTCGGATTTGCGAGTGCAAAGTTAGCGCTTATTTTTTTAATATGCAATACCTGCTGAGAATTTTTGTTATTAAAATTGGGCTTGATATGTGCAAATGCCACAGTCACAGAGAGTAATAATAATCATTGCGAGGCGATATTTCTATGCGAAGTGTGGCGCGGATGGTTAGGAGAAGCCTAAATCGGTCATTATCCTAATGCGCGAATCGGGCTAAAAGAAAAGGGTTGCGCCATGGTGACGCAACCCCTGTTTTAAACCAAAATCGGTTATTGGGCCGTTAATGAGAATTATTTGATGACTTTCAAAGTCTTGTTGCCAGCCTTCACGATATATACGCCAGCGTCAAGACTCTTGAGGCTAACAGAAGTGGCTTCTTTGGCGGTAATCATTGCTATGCCGGCTGCAGAGTAGACTGTCACGTCGGTAGCCTTGTTCAGGGTCACAGTTTGTGATGCTGCGTCGTATAGGATGGCGTTGTCGGCATTCACATCATTGAGGCCGGATGACTGGTAAAGGACAGAGTTTGATTCTGATGATTCCACGCCTTTGTCAACATAAGTGACGGTGTAAGAGCCTGTCTCTGCATCTTTCACAGTGTAGGTCTTTTCGGCAATATTCGATTGCTTGAGCGCACCGTTGCAGTAAACATTATAGTAGCTTTCTGACGCGAGGTCGAGATTGGCTGATTCGGTAGGTGTCACTGACACGCTTTCTTTCTGGCAAATGGCTTCAACCATAAAGTTGTTGTTGAATTTGTACTTTTTGAGAAGAGAATACCAATATCCATCAGAAGCTGACGCCGAAATCAAATCTCCGTAACCCGAAATTGCGGGGCCGCTATCGAGAGTGCAAGGCTTAATACCCTTGTCGTAAGTGATGTGGTAACCAAATGCCACGTCAGTGCCTTCTGGAATGGCGACTGGTTGATCCAATCTGATGTTGTTCCATCCTAAGTTGAGGCTTGTAACGGCAACTGGTTGCTCATAAATGATGCTACCGTTGTGCATAACGAATACTGAAGAAGTCTTAATGTCGGTAGAAGAGAGGTGGAATCTCACGTATGTGATATTTTCACCTACTTTATTGGCGTCTTTCAATTCCTTGGCAGTGAACTTGGCAGCATGGTAGCCCACAGGATTTGTCGATGTCATACCGATGGTGATGCTGACGGTGCCATTGTGCTTTTTGAGCAGTGAGGCCTCAGCTTGAGTGTCTTCCCAAGTGAGAACCAGGTCGTTGCCGCTGGCGGTGCCAGTGAGTGCGTATGGCGCTTCAGGAACTTGAGGTGCACCATAGTTGACCGAGAATGGGTCGGTGGTGTCAGATTCCCAACCGTTTGAATACACGTTGCTCACGGCGTAGGTGTAAGTGCCGTAGTCGGCGAGCGTTTCAGTAAATGTTCCGGTTGTGCTTTCTTCTATCAATTCGCTGTTGCGATAGATGCGTTGACCCACCACGGTTGGCTTAGTGTCGGGTTCTGCAGTAGCAGGAGCCATTTCTCTGATGTCGCTTTCGATGCCGAGAGGCTGAAGCGGAGTGATTTCACCGTTGCTATTTAGCTTAACAGACTTCGTTGCAGTAGCTGTTGCTCGTGGGGCTTTCGCATTGTTTGGTATGATGGTTGCGCCAATCACGATGTTGTAGTCGTTGTAGTCTTGCGAGATTGTGCCGAGTTTCAGCCAAGTGAAACCATTGTTGTAGCTAATCATTGCACCGTTTGCCACAGCCGGTCCGCCGTCGAGGATTATAGGACTCTTGCCAGAAGGCAGGGTGGCATTGTAAACAATATAGATGTCCTTGTCGGCAGGGATGGTGATATCTTCATCCAGCGAAAGTGTGTACAAGTTCATTGGAGTAACACCGCCTTGTGGAATGGTGTATGAGAAAATAGCTTGCTTGTCGGCATATATTTCTACCTTGAATTCGCCAATTTCGTCGCCGATGCCGAATGTGATTTTGCTGAACTTGTATCCAACGTATGGCTTCATTTCTTCTTTGGTGAATTTTGTGCCATAGAGTAAAGGCATATCCTCGTTGAAACCGATGATATAAGTTGGTTTGTTGTAGCGCTTAAGGTCAATTACGTCGTTTGACCAAGCAAGTGACACCTTCTTAGTGTCGGCATCGAAGTTTGATGCTGTGATTTGTGGAGGAATTATGCTTGCAGGGTTGGAGTAAACCACAAAGATGTTTTTAGGATTTGAAACTTTGCCCGAAGCAGTCTTTGCCACAACCGAATATTGCGATATTCCAAGGTCGGTGACTACGTCGCTGAAAGAGTTGGCAGTGGTGTTTTCAGCCACCAATTCGCCGTTGCGGTAGACGTCGTAAGCGGCAGTAGCTTCTGCTGGAGAAACTTCGCCCACTGCTTCGATATCGGCGGTAAGCATAAAGTTACCCGCGATTTTGCCACTTGTCAGTGTCTTCCAAGATGGCTTAGTTTTATTGAAATCGCTGCTTGAAGGCGAAGATACAGAGAAAGTGTTGCCCTTGTTTTCTACTGCAGACGAGTTGTCTACACCCACAGGGTGAGCCTTAGCAGTGTGTGTATAGTAGCATCCAAATGCATAGGTGTTGCCAGCCTCAAATTTATAAGGGGTGGTGAGAGTGAATTTTGCCCAAGCATTGGCTGTGATGCCGCTTACGTCGGCTATTGGTTGCGAATAGTCAATCACGCCATTCTTGATTACAAATACTGTCACCGAATTGATGGCTTTCTCAGTGATATAGGCATTGATGGCAGTAATCTGGTGGTTAGGGTAAGCCACGAGGTCGTTGGCGTCGAATTCCTGCTTGATCCACACCTTAGGGGCGGTGGCGCTTGTACCGCCGATGCTCGCGCTCGCCTGCTTGTTGCTCCAAGTGATTTCGTTGCTGCGCGAAAGAGGTGCAGTCCATGAGATGGTGCCGTTGATGCCGTCCTTAACGGTGGCTGTTATTGAAGAAACGGCTGCCGTCATATTGCTGATTTGAGTGGTGGTGGCATTTACGCTGTAAGATTTCACCTCGTCAGCCCCATAGATTGCCGATACAACAAATGAGTGAGAACCGTCGGTATTGTCACTCACGGTGTAGCTATTATTGGTGATTGCTTCGGTGTTTACCTTAGCGCCATCGCGATATACATTGTATCCGTCGGGTTGTCCGGTGGATGGGTTGCTCACCACGGCAGTGATAAGGTAGTCGCCCGAACCTGTTGATTTCCACGTTTTGCCATCATCGTAAGAAATCATATTTCCCTTGCCTACTGTGGCGCTGCGGTCGCAGATGGCTGTGAGTTCTTGATTATAACCGTATACGTATTTTATAGCAAACATTATCTCCTTGCCGGCAGGAATGGTGTAAGGCTTTTGGAGAGTGGTTTTGCGCCATGAATTCTTCTTGTAGTTAGATAAATCGGCTTTCTGCTCATAGGCAAGTTTGCCGTCCTCGTAGATGCGAATGTATGCTTCAAACACATTGCGATACTCGAAATAGTTGATTTCTTGCACTGTGCTACCCGCATACTGCTTGATGTCGTCGGCAGAGAATTTTGCCGCGGTGGTCACTTGTATAGAGCCATCGGGCTTTTTCTTGCCATCGTCGCCATTGTAGTCCTCGCCGTCGTGCCATTTAAGCTCGATGGCATCGGTAGGCGCGCTCCACGATAGCGCCACTTTGTCGAATTGCGACTTTGCAACAATAGAGTGTGGAGAATTGCTTGTGTATTGTGCCGACATTGTGAAAGCGCCTGCACAAAGTAACAAAGTGAATAAATTTTTTTTCATAGCTTCTGATTTTATAATACTGAGTTAGAAAAAGATGATATTTCTACAAAAATAGTGAATTTTGGTAAAGAAAATGAAGTAAAATGGCAAAAAATACATAAATGTATTAATAGTATTAACAAAGATTAACTTTGATGGATTTGAGGTGAAAGTCAGAGCCGTTGAGAATATAATGAGAGCGGCGAAAAAATGAATTAATAAGCAGTTGTCTGTTGGTGAATAGTTGTTATCTTTGCAATAATGAAAGAAAATAATAGTAATAAATTACCTTATAAGTGGTATAGGCTTTTGTTGCCGGTAGTGATAGGTTTGGGTGTCACATGGTGGATTTTCGCTGATCAACTTGGCGATTTTCATTGGGAGGAAATAGTGATGACGCCAAGGGCTTGGTTTGGAGTGGCATTGGCAGTATTGTTGCTGTGCGGACGAGAACTTGGCTATGTGTGGCGATACCGACTGATCACTAATGGCGACCTCACGTGGGCACAAGCATTCAAGGTGTGTGTGATGTGCGAGTTTTCATCGGCAGTCACACCGAGTTCTGTAGGCGGCAGTGGTCTGTCGATGGTGTTTATGCACCGCTATGGCATTTCCATGGGTCGTGGCACAACGTTGATGCTCAGCACTGTGATATTTGATGGAGTCTTCTGCGTGATGAGCCGTCCGCTGGTGCTATTGTTTTCTTCGTGGCACGATTTGGTGAGTCCGCTGAATGTGCAGTGGATGATGGACCCAGGTCTTTTGATAGGCCTGATATATTTTTCGGTGGTTGCCGGCACGGTGCTGATGTTTCTTGGCGTGGTGGTGTGGCCCCAATGGATATATATGTTGCTCGACAAGACATTCTCGCTGTGGGGTTTGCGTCGCTGGCATGATAAGGCGATAGGACTCGGAAGTAATATGGTGAATGCCTCGAAGGAATTACGCGCGCATCCGCTATCGTGGTGGTTGAAGTGTATTGGCGTTACCACAATGTCGTGGCTATGCCGATTTATGATAATAAATGCGTTGATGTATGCATTTATCGACAATCTTGACCAACTGCTCGTCTTTGCCCGTCAAACGGTGGTGTGGCTTGTGCTGATAGCGTGTCCAACACCTGGCGGTAGCGGAGTGGGTGAGTGGCTATTCAGCGATTTCTATGGCGATATGATAGCCTCGGGCTCGTTGGCGCTGGTGCTGGCGTTGCTATGGCGCATTTTCAGCTACTATGTGTTCTTGGTGATGGGCGCAGTGGTGGCACCGTTATGGCTAAAGGGTGATAAGGAAAAGGAAAACCAAAACTGATAAAAAACTTAATGTCATGAAAAGAACTGCTCTGATGTTGATTGCCACTGTTGTGGCTATTCTCTCGATGGCTGCAACAAAAAAGACTGTGGCTGTGATTCCGATTGATACGGAGATAGGAAGTGCTTCGTGGAGATATTTGCAGAAAGGATTCCAACAGGCTGCTGAGAATAACGCCGACGTGGTGATTCTTCACATCAACACCTATGGCGGCACTACTGAGCATGCCGATAGCATGCGCACCATGATATTGCAGAGCAAGATGCCAGTGGTGGCATATATCGACAATAATGCGGCTTCGGCGGGGGCGCTGGTTTCGATAGCATGCGATAGTATATATATGTGTAAGGGCGCAAATATTGGTGCTGCTACCGTGGTGAACGACACGGGAGAGGCGTTGCCCGACAAATATCAATCGTATATGCGCTCTATGATGCGCAGCACGGCGCAGGCTCATGGCAAGGTGATGCGAGTGAATGCCAAGGGCGACACGGTGAAGCAATGGTTTCGCAATCCGCTGCTTGCCGAGGCTATGGTGGACCCTCGCACCTCGGTGCCCGAAATTGGCGACGACAGCACACGCGTGGTGACATTCACTACCGCCGAAGCGCTGAAGTTTCACTATTGCGAAGGCGTGGAGGAATCGATTGACGGCGTGATAAAAAACCGTCTGAAAATCGCATCGTATGATGTGATCACTTACACACCTACTTTCGTTGACGAACTCATAGGATTCTTTGGTAGCGGCGCTGTTCAGGCGATACTGATAATGATAATCATTGGCGGTATATACTTTGAGTTGCAGACACCAGGCATGGGATTCCCGTCGCTTGCGGCTGTGGTGGCAGCGGTGCTCTATTTCTCGCCGCTATATATCGACGGCCTTGCGCAGAGTTGGGAAATCATAGCATTTGCTGTGGGCGTGATACTCATAATGCTGGAGATATTTGTTGTGCCGGGATTTGGCGTTACGGGCATATCGGGCATCGTGCTTGTGTTTGGTTCGCTATTCTTGGCGCTGGTCAACAATGTTTCTCCTATCGACTTAGGTTATTCAACAAACAGTGATATTATGTGGGCAATGATAGTGGTAATGGCAGGATTTCTGCTTGGCGTGGTGTTGATATTATATATCACGCATAAGATTGGCGACAGGGGCATTATGAGCAAGTCGGCATTGCAACTTGAGCAGCGCGTGGAAGATGGCTACATAGGTGTGCCTACCGACATCAGCGCATACGTTGGCTGCGAGGCTGTGGCTCGCACCGTGCTTCGCCCAGCCGGCAAGGTGAAGATGGCTGATGGCGAGGTGGTGGATGCTGTCTCAACAGGCGACTTTATCGACGCTGGTGAGAAAGTAAAAGTGGTGAAATATGAAAACACTCAACTCTATGTTGAGAAAATCTGACAATAAATATTGAGAAAATGGGACAATTGAAATTTATAGGAATCATTCCTGCCAGATATGCCTCTACACGATTTCCGGGCAAACCGTTGGCAACGCTTGGCGGAATGTATATGATACAGCGTGTGTGGAATCAGGTGAGCAAGGTGCTCGACAGTGTGCTGGTGGCTACCGACGATGAGCGCATCTATAATGCTGTGCAGGAATTTGGCGGACGTGCCGTGATGACGAGCACAGAGCATCGTAGTGGCACCGACCGCTGCTACGAGGCTTATTTGAAAGCAGGCAATGGCGAAGACGTGATCATTAACATTCAGGGCGATGAGCCATTTATCCAGCCAGAGCAGTTGCGCGCTATCATGCAGTGTTTCGACGATGAAGAGGCACAAATAGCCACATTGGTGCGCCCGTTTGATAAGAGCCGTTCGTTTGATCAATTGCAAAATCCCAACACGCCAAAGGTTGTGGTTGACAAAAACAGCAACGCATGCCTTTTCTCGCGCTCGGTGATACCATACGTGCGTGGCGTGGAACCAGAAAAATGGGCTGAAAAGACTCAATACTATACACACATAGGCATGTATGCCTACAAGGCAGATGTGCTTGCGCAAATCACACGCTTGCCACAATCTCCGCTTGAGTTGGCTGAGTCGCTTGAGCAGTTGCGCTGGATAGAGAATGGCTACAAGATTAAGGTGGGATATAGCGATTGTGCCACAATCGGCATTGACACTCCTGCCGACTTGGAAAACGCCGAACGACTTTTGAAAGAGAATGAGATTTGATTGGATGGTAGATAGAACAAAAGCGCCTGTGCTTAACGAGTATGGCGAGTTGTCGCTCACTTTGCCAGGATGGCGCACATTGCCCAACGGGCTGCAGCTGTGTGTGGTGAATGGCGGAGAAGTGGAAGTAAACCGCGTGGATGTGTATGTTGGTGGCGGATTGTTTGAGCAGCCAAAGCGCTATGTGGCGCAGTTGCTCAACTATATGCTCGCCAAGGGTACAAGCCAGTATTCGGCAGAAGAAATCGCAGAGCAGATGGACTTCTATGGAGCCATTTCTTCAGGCTCTACGAGCGACCACAATATGAAGATATCGTTGCGCAGCACTAATGATAATTTGGGTAAATTGCTGCCAATTTTCTTTGATATGCTCACCACGCCGCAATTTCCGCAGATAGAGTTTGACAAACTTGTGGATAGGCTTGTGGCAAATGTCACGGTGAGAATGCAGCGTGTGTCGGCGATAGCGGGAGGCAAATTGAGTCAGATGTGTTTTGGCGAGGATTCGCCTTTGGCGCAGGAGAAGAGCGCAGACGTGATAAGAGAAGTGACCATCGACGATTTGCGTCGCTTCCACGAGACTCGTTTCGCACCTGGAAACTGCCGTGTGGTGCTGTCGGGCAAGATTGACGACGATGTGCTTGCGTTGGTGGAAAAATACTTCGGCGGCTGGCAGGACAGAGAGTTTGAGCCCCTTGTAGGCTGGCATATTGAGCCACAGAACGAGATGTATGCTGTGGTAGACAAGCCCGATGCGCTGCAGACGGCTGTGGCTATCGCGATAGATGCAATTGGCCGTGAGCATCCCGATTATATAGCGCTGCGTATACTCGTAACGGCGTTTGGCGGATATTTTGGCAGTCGATTGATGAGCAACATCCGCGAGGATAAGGGCTACACTTATGGAATCCAGGCATATCTTATCGGGCGAAAGGAGCACGGACACGTGGGCATATCCACCGAATGCGCTTCGCAATACACGCAGAGCGTGATAGATGAGATAAAGCACGAGATGGCGCGATTGCGTGAAGAAAAAATTGGCAATGAAGAATTGCAGATGGTGCGCAACCATATGCTGAGCGATTTGGTGAAGACGCTCGACACCCCATTTGCGCTTGCCGGTTATGTCGATTCCACGATAAGTTATGGCGTAGACCCTGATTATTTCAATCGTCAGTATAGAGAAATTCGTAGTATCACGCCAGCACGCTTGCATGAAATGGCGAAGAAATATCTTGTGGAAGATAAAATGCGCATTGCTTTAGCAGGAGATGCAAAAAATATGATTTGAAAGAATATACAGAACGCGCATTCTGTTGATTTGTGGTACAAACCACTAAAATAAAGTAAATTATATCGTAAAAATGTTGTTAAAGTGATAAATTTTTACGAAATTTGCGAGGAAAATTTGAGAAAGTTTAAACTACAATAAATTAAGAAGAAAAAATGGCAAAAAAAAGTGCATTGCAAATTGCTCGTTCTCAGTATCAGCCAAAATTGCCTTCATCATTGTGGGGCGCAGTGACAGCTGTTAAGGGAGAACCAACTCAGTCAGTAGCCAACCAAGAAGAAATCAAGGCTTTATTCCCTAATACTTACGGCCTTCCAGAGTTGACATTCGAGAAGAATCCAAAACAATCTAAGTTGGGCGGCTCACAATTTAATGTAGGTGTTATTTTGTCAGGCGGTCAAGCTCCTGGTGGACATAATGTAATCTGTGGTTTGTTTGATGGTATTAAGGCAATCAACAAGGCAAATCGTCTTTACGGCTTCCTTATGGGTCCTGGCGGTTTGGTTGATCACGAATATGTAGAACTTACAGCCGACATCATCGACGAATATCGCAACACTGGTGGTTTCGACATCATTGGTTCTGGCCGTACTAAGCTTGAAAAACCAGAGCAATTTGAAAAGGGACTTGTAATTCTTAAAGAACTAAATATCAAGGCAGTAGTAATTATTGGTGGTGACGACTCAAACACCAATGCATGTGTGCTTGCTGAATACTACAAGGCAAAGAACGCTGGCGTTCAAGTGATTGGTTGCCCTAAGACTATCGACGGTGACTTGAAGAACGAAATGATTGAAACTTCTTTCGGTTTCGACACTGCCACTAAGGTATACTCTGAAGTTATCGGTAATATCCAACGTGACTGCAACTCTGCCAAGAAATACTGGCACTTCATCAAGTTGATGGGCCGTTCGGCTTCTCACATCGCTCTTGAATGTGCTTTGCAGACACAACCTAACTATTGCATCATTTCAGAAGAAGTTGAAGCTAAGAACTTGACTCTTGATGAAATCGTTGCTGATATCGCAAATGTCGTTGCTAAGCGTGCTGCTAATGGCGACAACTTCGGTACAGTGCTCATCCCAGAAGGCCTTATCGAATTTATCCCAGCTATGAAGTCGCTTATCGCAGAACTTAACGACCTTCTTGCTGCTCATCCTGAATTTGCAGAACTCGAAGCTGCTGCACAACGCGAATTTGTATTCGCAAACTTGTCGGCTGCAAACGCTGCTACATTCAAGAGCCTTCCTGTAGGTGTTGCTCGTCAGCTTACTCTCGACCGCGACCCTCACGGAAACGTGCAAGTATCGCTCATCGAAACAGAGAAGTTGCTTAGCGAAATGGTTGGTAACAAGTTGAAGGAAATGAAGGCTGAGGGCAACTACGTAGGTAAGTTCTCTCCAATTCACCACTTCTTTGGTTACGAAGGCCGTTGCGCAGCTCCATCAAACTTCGATGCTGACTACTGCTACGCGTTGGGTTACAATGCAGCACAATTGGTTGACTGCGGTGCTACTGGCTATATGTCATCAGTACGCAATCTTACTAAGCCATCTGTTCAATGGATCGCTGGTGGTATTCCTATCACTATGATGATGAATATGGAACGTCGTAATGGCGAAATGAAGCCTGTTATCCAAAAGGCCCTTGTTGACCTTGAAGGCAAGCCATTCAGCAAATTTGCTGAAAAGCGCGAAGAATGGGCTATGAACACTTGCTACTTGTATCCTGGCCCAATCCAATACTTTGGTCCAGCAGAAGTGTGCGATCAAACTTCTCGCACTCTCTTCTATGAACATAGCGGTAAGTAGTCAAATCGAGTAGAAACTATCATTCCGCCTGCTTGATGGGCAAGGAATGATTATATAACCTAACTCACAGCTTGCAATCCCTGGCATAACGTTGGGGATTTTTTTTGTGCCAATAGGTTTTGTTGATAGGTTATGGGGTTATTCGGCGCGTTTGCCGATGAGGGAGGCGATTAGTTTCACCACAGGGGTGGGGCAAATTGCCGCTGCCCAAAAAGCGAGGCGTGCAGCGGCAGAGTATTGCTTGGCTACCTTGGTGATCATTCGGTTAGTGTCGGGATAGGTGTTTTTCCAACGGCTGATTTCTACCACGTCGCCACGCAGCATCTTTATTTTTGCCACAAATTTCAGGCGTTGCAGGAAATCGATGTGCTTGTTGTGTAAATCATCGCCTTGCTTGGTAAACCACTCCTCAAGGAAATCAACATACTTCAGATGGTCGCGAAGAATTGCTTTATGGTTGGCTGAGGAGAGCGATTCCTGCCCCGATTTGCGGTAGTGGTATAGTGGGGTGTTGAGAATCACGTTGCGCTTTGCAAGTGCAATGGCGCGTGATGTAACGGATAGATCCTCCCAGCAGTTCACGCTGTCGCAAGCCGATAGTTTATTGTCTACAATCAGGCTGCGAAGAATGATTTTGTTGCACAGCGAGAAGTGCAGAACATCGTTTGGCGCAGAGTTGATGTCGAGCTCCCGTTCTGATTCATTATAGAGCATCACTTGCTGCTCTGTGGGAGTGTTGATGTAGAAAGCCGAAGTCACAGTGTCGGCGTCGTAGGTGATGGCCTCGTTGAGCAGCGTTTCTGCCATATTCGGCTCAATCCAATCGTCGGAATCTACAAACATCAAGTATTTTCCCTCGGCATGCTTAATGCCGGTGTTGCGTGTGGTTGCCGACCCGCTGTTTTTTTGGTTTGATATTACTACAATATTGAGAAAAGGATGTTTTGCCTTATGTTTTTGTAGTAGCTGGAGGCTGCAGTCGGTGCTTGCGTCGTTGATGAATACGTATTGTATACGTTGTGCAATGGTTTGCGAGAACAATGAGTCAATACATTCCTTGAGAAACTTTGACGTGTTGTAGACCGGAATGATTATTGAAATGTCGATATTTGACGCGCGATTGTCTGTCATAGATTAGATGTATTTTGCGTAGGCAATCACTTTGGTAGGCAAGCCGTTGAGGTATTCGTAGGCTTGGCCGTTAAACTCTATGTCGCTATATTCTTCGCCGTTGTCGCTAAGCACTTTCAGCTGCATATTGAAGCAGTCGATTTCTTGGCGGCGCACTTTGTCTAATATCTTATTTACGTCGGCTTTTTGGCTCGGATGCACGAGGCGCAGGAACGTCTCCTTAGATGTTTCTCTTGCGCCATCATATTTCCACGATAGGATGTATAATTTGTCGGTAGTGCAATTATAGTCATACACCCATATTTTTGATGCTTTGATGATTGCATGCACCTTGTTTCTTACACCGTATAGGTTTGACTCGGTGGTGTAATGGTCGCTAACATCGCAAGAGATGCCGATGATTTCGGATATTTCTCCTGTTTCGGTGCGCATTGGCACGGCATATAACTCAAATACGCTATCCGGGGAAATCTTGCGCACCGTGATGTGCATAGCGTCAATGTCGCCGCTCGATAGCTTGTCGAAAAGGTTTTTGTATTTGTTCCTGTCTTCTGGATGGATGCAGGCAACGGCATCTTTAAACGATTTTGATATGTTGATGCCAGGAGCAGCATTCTTGAAAGTTTGTTTGTCGATCATATATCGCCACGACACCATATGGGCAATGTCCATTGCCTTTGATTGTATCAAGCGAATGGCTTCGAGTTCGATAATCTTTTCTTGGTTTTCGGTTACGTTGCGAATGGTTTGCAGTATTCGCACCACATTGCCGCTCACGTCTGTCATGCCGTAGGTGAATGTTTCTACATAGAAGTAGGCGCCGGCCTCGTTAGAGTACATCTTATATCGGCGTCGGTCGGTGGCTATGTCGCCATTCTTTATTTTCAAGAACATCTCTATGTATTGGCTTCGATGCAAAGGAGAGATGTGGTTGAACACGTCGGTTGCGTTGAGGTTGCATGGATTGATTGTCGGACCTTTGAATTTGTAGTATCGGTCTTCGTGCACATCGTAGATATAAGCCGAAATTCCACTCAGCTGTAGACTGTCGCGAAGGAGCAACGAATATTCCTCGGCGGTTTGTCGTTGGGTGTATTCGTCTGTTATGTCGTTGATGGCAAGAATGTAATTGGCTATATTACCGTGGATATCGTGTATGGTCTGGATACTGTATTTTATCACCTGCTTGCTGCTGGTGGACTTGCCCAAAATCCCCGATACGTCGTCGGTGTAGTTGAGAAATGCCACATCGCGGATGTTTTTGCCACTTTTGATGGTGTGCTGGTTTTCGGGAGAAAGTATCTTCGTGTCAAACAGGTTGGATACAGGCTGGTCGGCTGCCAGACCGAACATTGTGCGGCAATGGTTGTTGATATACGTGCAATTGCCGGCAACGTCATATATCACGATTGCAGAAGGAATGGCTTCGGTGAGCCGTTTACAAGTGTCGCTGTTGAGGTTGAGATTGTCTTCGTAAGAAAGATTTATCGAGGCGCGTATTTTCCTTGCTTTGTGAGCAATGAAATGGAAGATGAGTACCACCGAAAACACAAACAGCGCGAAGATGGTTGACACTACAATCAGAAATGCCGAGGTGTCAATATTTATCACAAAACCCAGAAGTGGTGATGCTGATGCCAGTATGTTAAGTGTGGCGTACATATATGCAGCTAAAAGATAATTATTTGGGTTAGAAATTGTAGTTCATGTTTTCCGATAATACAAAAATAAAGCAATTTGGGTAAATTGGCAAATGTTCGGGCTTTTTTTATTACTTTTGTAGGTTAATTAATGCATTAGAAACAGATAAGAAAAAAAACGACAATATTCATGAACTACGGATTCATACGAACCGCCTCGGTGGTGCCTGCGGTGAATGTGGCTGATTGCGAAGCCAATGTGCAACATATTATCAAGTGGATTGATGAGGCATATAGCAAGCAGGTGCAACTTGTGGTGTTCCCGGAATTGTGTATAACAGGATATACTTGCGGCGATTTGTTTACTCAAAACACCCTTTTGCGCGGCGCGATTCAAGGCATTGAGAAGATTGCCGAATCGATGCGTGGCAAGGAAATGGTGGCTGTGGTGGGCGCTCCGATAATGCATGAGGGCCGCCTGTATAATTGTGCCGTGGTGATAAATTGTGGCATTGTAGCAGGTGTGATAGCCAAAAGATATATCCCTAACTATAAAGAATTTTACGAAAAGCGTTGGTTCTCGTCAGACTGGATGATAAAATCAGACGCTGTGATACAGATAGGCGAAAACGATGCGGTGCCGTTTGGCAACGATGTGCTATTCAGATTTGGCGATGTGAAATTCGCTTGCGAGATATGCGAGGACCTTTGGGCTCCGGTGCCAACCAGTTCGTTGGCGGCAATCAATGGTGCTAATGTGATAGTGAATCTATCAGCCACAAATGAGTTGGTGGGTAAGCACGACCGCTTGATGTCGCTCATTCGCCATCAGTCGCAAAGTTGCTTGTGCGCTTATGTATATTCGTCGTGCGGATATGGCGAATCTACCACCGACCTCGTGTTTGCCGGCAATGCCATTGCCGCAGAGTTGGGCGATGTGCTTTGTCAGGGCGAGCGCTTCAGTGTGAAAGAACAGATGCAGATAGCCGACGTGGATATTGAGCGCATCAACAATGCTCGTATCACCAATAGCAGTTTTGCATCGTCGCTGCATGCTCATTGTTACTCTTATCGTGAGGTGGAATTGTATGTCAAAGAGTTGGAGAATATCGACACGCTTTATCGCAGCGTTGACAAGAACCCATTTGTGCCAGCCGATAATGAAAAACTCAATAGCCGTTGCGAAGAGATTTTCAATATACAGACCGAAGCGCTTATGCGCCGAATGCAGTTTGTGCATGCCAAGTCGTTGGTTATCGGCGTGTCGGGCGGATTGGACTCTACTCTCGCATTGCTTATTGCAGAGCGCGCGTTTGACCGTCTTGGCTTAGATAAGAGCAACATCATTGGCATCACTATGCCTGGATTTGGCACAAGCGACCGCACTCTCACCAATGCTCTTAGTCTAATGAAGGATATGGGCATTACTATCAAGGAGATACCTATTGGCGATGCTGTGACACTTCATTTCCGTGATATTGGGCATGACGCAAACGTTCACGATGCCACATACGAAAACTCTCAGGCTCGCGAACGCACTCAGATACTTATGGATTGTGCCAACAAGTATAATGGCATGGTGCTTGGCACTGGCGATTTGTCGGAATTGGCTCTTGGTTGGGCCACATATAATGGCGACCACATGTCGATGTATGGCGTGAATGCCAGCATCGCCAAGACGCTTGTGAAATGCCTGGTGCGCTGGATTGCCGACAATGTGGCTGTAGAAGCATGGGGAGCGCAGACTCGCTTGACTCTGCTTGACATCGTGGATACCCCGATAAGCCCAGAACTTACGCCTACAGATGATGAGGGAAAAATCCAGCAAAAAACTGAAGACCTTGTGGGTCCATACGAATTGCATGATTTCTTTATCTATAATATGCTTGCCTACGGATTCTCGCCAAAGAAAATCTATTTTCTTGCTTGCGAGGCATTTGCTGGCGAATATGATCGCGATGTGATAAAGAAGTGGCTCACCACGTTCTGCCGCCGATTCTTTACACAGCAGTATAAGCGCTCGTGTTTGCCAGACGGACCAAAAGTGGGAGCAGTGAGCCTTTCGCCACGAGGCGATTGGCGCATGCCAAGCGATGCCTGCTCGGCATTGTGGTTGAAAGAATGCGAAAATTTAGATTGATAGATTTGAGAAACCAATATTCTATTGCTCAAGCAGAATGAGAAAGTCGGTAATGAGAATATATAAAGCGCTGCGTATGGTGGTAGTGGCATTTCTGAGTGCCGCTGTTCTGCTGTTTGCTGCCTTGTATGTTGTGTTGTCTCTCCCGTCGGTGCAAAAAGAGATATGTAGCGAGGGCGAAAAAGAACTTTCTAAGTTGCTTGGAGCGGATGTGAACATCGGGTCGATAAATATCTCGCCATTTCACGATTTGGTGTTGCACGAAGTGTTCGTGCCCGATCAGAAAGGTGATTCGTTGCTCTATGTAGACAAGTTGGGTGCAGGAGTGAGTATCTACAACCTGATAGCAAACAAGCGATTGGTTTTCACTTACGGTGAAATTATCGGTATGAAGGGTAGGGTGACAAAGGCCACGCCCGATACGCCTACAAACTTGCAGTTTATCATAGATGCTCTGTCGAAGAAAGACGAGAAGAAGCAGCCAACTAAATTTGACGTTAAGATATACAACTTGGTGATTCGCAGAAGTGAATTGACCTACGATGTGCTCAGTGAGCCTCGCCGTAACGACAAGTTTGATAAAAACCACATCAGCATTGCCAATCTGCGAGCCGATGTGTCGTTGCCTCGATTGAAAAATGACGATTTCGTGGTGGATGTGAAGCGCGTGTCGTTTGACGAGCATTGTGGCTTTGTGCTAAAAGATTTTGCGTCGAGTGTTGTGATAAACAACAATCAATTGGCGCTTGTGGGCACTCGCGTGGAGTTGCAGAACTCACTTATCACTAATGATTCTATAGGCGTGAAAATCAATGGCCTTGCCAATTTGAAGCAAGACATCATGTCGTCGCCAATAGATTTGACGCTCGCCAATGTGTATGTCACACCGAGCGACTTGAGCGGCTTTGTGCCAGCGCTTGCCAAGTTTGATGAGCCGATATATTTGACGTTGCAAGCCAGTGGAAATGTAGATTCGCTCAATGTGTCTACATTGTCGGCTTACACTGAGAACAAGAAATTGATGGTTAATCTGCGAGGTAAGTTGCGAGATCTTTCAAATGCGAAGCACCTATCGTATGATGTGCCTCACATCGCGGTGGATGCCAATGCAAGCGAAGTGGTAAAAATCACTTCTTCGTTATCGCGATTGAGCGGTGGTGCTGCTAAGATTATAGCGAAATGCGGCAATATTAGCATTGATGGTTCGGCAAAGGGCGACACTCGAAATGTGCGCTTCGATGGCGATATCTCCACCTCAATCGGGCATGTGGCTGTGAATGGCAATGTGAGTGACATTCAGCCTGGCAAGCTTGATTTTGTAGGAAAGGTATCAACAAACAAGGTGAAGCTCGGACGATTGCTCAGCAAGGAGCCTCTACTTGGCGATGTGGCGCTTGATGCCCAGATTGAAGCCAAGGTGAAGCGAGGCCGTGTGGATGGTAGCCTAAAAGGCTCTGTGCCGTTTATTGATTTCAAGGGATATAGATACAGCAATATAAATGCCGATGTAATGGTGGATGGCGACGCCCTCGACGGATTAGTGTCGGTGGATGACCCTAACTGCCAAGCAAGCATAAACGGTCTGCTGAAGAAGGCAGGAACGCAATCAGAAGTGGATGCCGGTCTTGAAGTGCGACACGCCAATCTTGAGGCGCTTCATCTGATGAAGGGTAATGATAAGTGTAACCTGTCGCTTGAGGCGAGTGCAAGTTTCTATGGCAATAAGATAGATAATGCCACTGGCGATATAGAAGTGCGCAATTTGGCGTTAGTAGATGGCGAGGATAAGGGATTGCATATCAAATCGTTCTTGCTTGAGGCAAACAATGAGAATGTGCCACAGAGCATCACTGTCACTTCTGATTTCCTGAATGGTAATGTGTCGGGCTCGTATGATTTCGTGAGCCTTGTGCCTGTGATGCAGAATGTGTTGTCGCAGTCGTTGCCATCGCTGATAAAGCAAAACGACAAGGAGCTGAACAATCGCAGAGAAAACGACTTTAAGTTTGATTTCACACTTGAGCCACAGCCTGAATTACAGCCGATGTTTAAGTTGCCGGTGAATGTGATCTATAAGACCACAATCAACGGTTATGTTAATGAGTCGGATGGCAGTTTTGCAGTTTCGCTCAACGCGCCATATCTGCAACAAGGCAATAAGGTGATAGAATCGACCTACGTTGAGGCTATGAAGCGCTCAAATGAAGATAATGTGAAGCTGAAAGCGCAAACCATATTCCCATTGAAGCGAGGCAAGACTCGTGTGGAACTCAACGGAAATGCGGTGAACGACCGCTTAGACACCGATGTGTCGTGGCGAGTGATGACCGATAGAACCATAAAGGGTACTATTGACCTGAGTGCGCTATTCCGCAGAGCGAGCGACGATGCCCTTGCTGTGAACATCAACGTTAACCCTACAGAACTGGTGTTTAACGATACCGTATGGCAGGTGAAGCCAGCATCTGTGCAGATTGACGGCGGAGTGATAGCCGTGAACGGCCTTTGCGGTGTGTGCGACAATCAGCGAGTGCTTATTGATGGTAAGGTGTCGAAAAATCCTGCCGATGTGCTTTCGGTGGATTTGAATCATATGAGTCTCGACTATGTGTTTGAAACACTTGCTATAGATAACGTTATGTTTGGTGGTGTTGCCACCGGACGATTCTTCGCGTCGAATCTGTTGTCTGGAGCTCCGATACTTGAGACGCCAAATCTGCATGTCGACCGCATCTCATATAATAAATGTGTGATGGGCGATGCCGACATACGCAGCAATTGGGATAACGAAACAAAGGCAATCAACATACATGCCGATATCGACCAAGACAACGACTTGCGTTCGGTGATCTATGGCGAGATTTATCCTACGCGCGACTCGCTGAGCATCAACTTTGATGCGCACAAGGCGCAGCTCGGATTCTTGCAGCCGTTTATGGCCGCCATCACATCGTCAATTCAAGGCGAGGTGTCGGGAAAAGCGTGCTTGTATGGCGATTTCCATAATATCAATCTCTATGGCGACATTTTTGCCGATGAATTGAAATTCAAGGTGGATTACACCAATGTCTACTACACGGCAAGCGATTCGGTGCATATAGTGCCGGGCTTGATAGAATTTAATGGTATTACTATTCACGATAGAGAGGGCAATACGGCACGGGTTGATGGATGGCTGAAACACGACAATTTCCACCGGCCAGTGTTTGACTTCAATATCACCGAGGCGAAGAATTTCTTGTGCTACGACGTTACGCCAGCGCTTAGCCCCGATTGGTATGGCGTGGTGTATGGCAACGGATCGGCGTATGTGAAGGGCGGTCCAGGCATCTGCACCATAGGCGTGAATATGGAGACTTGCGACCGAAGCAAATTCACATTTGTGCTTAGCGACGATCTTGCTGCCAGTGAATACACGTTCATAACATTCCGCGACCGTGGCAAGAAAGAAGCTGTAGAGGAGAATGACGGTATTCCATCGATAGTAAAGGAACTCACCAAGAAGAAAGAGGAAGAGGCTTCGAAGCCATCGATATTTAAGATTGATATTCAGGCCGATATTACAAACGAGGCACAGCTTGTGGTGGTGATGGACCCTGTGGGCGGCGATAAGATTCGTGGTAACGGTAATGGCAATTTGCGCCTGACCTACGATAGCACCGACGAAAGTCTGGGCATGTATGGAAAATATGAGTTGGAGAAGGGTAATTACAACTTCACATTGCAAGATGTGATTATCAAGGACTTTAAGATAAACGAGGGCAGCAAGATTAGTTTTAATGGCGACCCATATAGCGCCGACCTTGACATTAAGGCGACATATTCGCTAAATGCCAACCTGCTCGACCTTGATGAATCGTTTGCATCAGACCGTGAACTCAACCGCACCAGTGTGCCTGTGAACGCAGTGTTGATAGCGCGTGGCGATATGCGTCAGCCCGATATTTCGTTTGATCTTGACTTCCCTACCATCAGCACCGATGCTGCACGCAAGGTGAAGAGTATTGTGAGCACCGATGATATGATGAATCGCCAGATACTCTATCTGCTGGCATTGAACCGATTCTATACACCGGAATATATGGGCAACGCTAACCGTGGTAATGAATTGACGTCGGTGGCATCATCTACGTTGTCGAGCCAGTTGGCAAATATACTCGGACAATTGAGCGACAATTGGAGCATTGCTCCTAATCTGCGAAGCGACAAGGGCGATTTCAGTGATGTTGAGGTAGACTTTGCGTTGTCGAGCCAGTTGCTCAACAATCGATTGCTGTTTAATGGTAATTTCGGTTATCGCGACAATTCGATGAATACACGAAATAGTAATTTCATCGGTGACTTTGATATCGAGTATTTGCTTAATAACAGAGGTACTGTGCGATTGAAGGCATACAATCACTTTAATGACCAAAACTACCTTGTGCGTAGTGCGCTCACAACGCAAGGCGTGGGTGTGGAATTTAAATTTGATTTCGAGAATCCATTCTCTCGCAAGCGCACGGCGATAAAGGCAAAGCCTGATAGTGTAGCCGTGAAACAAAAAGAAGAAAAAGTGGATTCTGTGGGTAGCAAATGAGCAGGTTGTTTGGCATATTAATGATGGCGGTGCTTGCTATAGGCACGATGCAAGCGCAGGATGTGGATGTCCCGTTGGCGCCAACCGATAGCATAGACTTTGCCGACGTGAGAGAAGCCGATAGCGTGGTGCAGGAGAAAGTGCAATCGCGTGGTGGCGACTACTGGAAGCAGCAGTTGCGTAAGGGTAAACTCGATCTGAATGACGAAACAATAGAATATCCGTCGTTTCTGCAATTGTGTGTCAACATCTATCGCTGGGGCGACCGCACATTTAATAGCTACGACCCAGAATATGTGGTGGGCACAGGACATAGATGTAAGGCATTTGCCAAAAACGAGGAATGGATGGATAGTTATGCCATGCGTTTCCCAGGCAGAAAAGACATAGTGATGATATCTAATGTGTCGGCCAACCTCGGAGCCTACGTTTCGTATATGGCAGTATCGCTTGGCTATACGGGCGAAGTGAATAGGTGGTTTGGCGGTCATGGTACGGGGCAAAAAAAGCTGGAATTTCAGTTCACTTGCGCGCTTCTTGCTGCAGAAGCGTATTATAGCAAGAACTCTGGAGGCACAAACATTAAGCGATTTGGCGATTATGATAATGGCAAATGGTTGTCGGTGAGATTTCCGGGGCTGATACGAGAGTCGTATGGCGTTGATGCCTATTACTTCTTCAACCATAAAAAATATTCGCAAGGAGCGGCTTACAGCTTCTCGAAATATCAGCGCAAGAGTGCGGGATCGATGATTGCCGGCATCACCGTGTCGCACCAGAATGTGGGTCTCGACTTTATGCAATTGCCTGAGGATATGCGTCCACAGTTGCCGTTCGACAAGATGGTGTATCGTTTTAAGTACAACGACTATTGCTTCTTGCTTGGCTATGGTTATAATTGGGTGTTTAAGCCCAATTGGTTGTTTAATATATCGGTGCTACCATCAATTGGCTTTAAGCACTGCTTTAGAGATAATATCGACGGGTATGGCAACATATTCTCGGTGAACATAAAAGGGAAAATGGGCGTGGTGTATAACCATAGTCGCTTTTTCTATGGACTTGCCATGAAGATGGACGGGCATTGGTATAAGAGCAGGAACTATAGCTTCTTCAACTCTATAGAGAGTGCGGCGTTCACTGTTGGCTATAGGTTCGACATATTTTAGTGAAGATAATAAAAACATCGTGTAATGCGAATAATATATAAGGAAAGACTATGAGCGTAGTAATACTTGGAATAGAATCGTCGTGCGACGATACGTCGGCAGCTGTGCTGCGTGATGGTGTGCTGCTAAGCAATGTGATTGCAAGTCAGAAGGTGCATGAAGCATATGGTGGCGTGGTGCCAGAATTGGCATCGCGTGCTCACCAGCAGAATATAGTGCCAGTGGTGAGCGAAGCCATTCGTCAAGCTGGTATCGACAAGAAAGATATTGATGCGATAGCGTTTACTCGCGGGCCGGGTCTTATGGGCTCGTTGCTCGTTGGCACCTCGTTTGCCAAGGGGCTTGCTTTGTCGCTTGGAGTGCCATTGGTCGACGTCAATCACCTTCATGGCCATGTGCTTGCGCATTTCGTTAAGGAAGACGAGAATACTGAAGTGCCAGAGTTCCCATATCTTTGCTTGCTTGTGTCGGGCGGCAACTCGCAGATTATCCGTGTGAATGCGCCAAACAAGATGGAGGTGCTCGGACAGACAATCGACGATGCTGCAGGTGAGGCATTCGACAAGTGCGCCAAAGTGATGGGATTGCCTTACCCAGGCGGACCGATTATCGACCGTTTGGCTCAAGAAGGCGATGCTGAGAAATTTAAGTTCAGCAAGCCTCACATCCCAGGTTTGGATTATAGTTTCAGTGGATTGAAGACATCGTTCCTCTACACGTTGCGTGATGCGTTGAAGGAGAATCCTAACTTCATCGAGGAAAACCGCGCCGACTTGGCAGCCTCGTTGCAGAAAACCATCATCGACATACTGATGGACAAGTTTGGCAAGGCGATTAAGCAAACCGGAATTAAGACTGTGGCTATCGGCGGAGGCGTTTCGGCCAACTCAGGCGTGCGCAATGCCGTGCAAGTGTATTGCGAACGACGCGGCATAAAGGCGTTTATCCCAAAGCGCTCGTTCACTACCGACAATGCTGCTATGATAGCCATTGCGGGGTATTATAAATATCTTGACAAACAATATTGTGACATCACACTTCCTCCATTTGCGAGAGTAACAGTGTGATGTGCGAGATTTTATATTGACGAAAGGAGACAGATAAAATGAAGTATTCGATTATCGTCGTAGGCGACGAATTGCTTATTGGACAGGTTATAGACACCAACTCGGGGTGGATTGCACGTCATTTAAGTCCATACGGATGGGCTGTGCAAAGCGTTAAGGTGGTGTCGGACGATGCTGAGGAAATCACAAAAGCCATTGAACAGGCTTTCGTGCAGACCGATGTGGTGCTGATGACCGGAGGTCTTGGCCCTACTAAAGACGATATCACAAAAGCCACCTTGTGCCGATATTTCGGCGGAGAGTTGCGTCTTGATGAGCCTACACTACGCAATGTGGAGGAGGTGCTAAGCAAGCGCGGCCTGCAGATGAACGAACTCAATCATGCTCAGGCGATGGTGCCATCGTCGTGCGAGGTGATACAAAATAAGGTGGGCACTGCGCCATTGATGTGGTTTGAGAAGGAAGGCAAGGTACTGGTGTCGATGCCAGGCGTGCCATTCGAAACCGAAACCATGATGCAGACAGCCGTTATGCCTAAGTTGATAAGCCATTTCATGAGCGATGTTGAGATTGTGTATCGCACATTTGTGGTGATAGACTATTCTGAAAGCGTGTTGGCGATTACGCTTAACGACTTCGAGAACGCGATGCCAGACTACGTTCATCTGGCATACCTTCCAAAGCCAGGCATTGTTCGACTTCGTTTGTCGGGCGTTCATGCCGATAAGCAAATGTTGAGCGAAACCATGCAACGCTTGGAAGAGCAATTGTATGCAGTGCTTGGCAAAAACATTATAGCAAACGAAGATAAGATGCCAGCCGAAATACTCGGAGACCTCTTGCGCAAGCATCATATGAAGATGTCTACCGCAGAAAGTTGCACTGGAGGAAACGTTGCGCACATGATTACAGAGGTTGCTGGAAGTTCGGAATACTTTGCGGGCTCGGTGGTGTCGTATTGCAATGAGGTGAAGCACAATGTGCTTGGCGTAGACCAGCAGGTGCTCGACACCGTGGGCGCAGTGAGCGAACCTACAGTGAAGCAAATGTCGGAAGGTGTGAGCCGACTGATGCACACCGAGTGTGCAGTAGCCACATCGGGCATAGCGGGTCCTGGAGGAGCCGAGCCTGGTAAGCCAGTGGGCACAGTGTGGATGTCGGCAAAATGTGGCGACAAAATCGTTACGGAATGTCGCAGATTCCCTGGAAGCCGCGACCGCGTGATAGACCGAGCCACCACCCATGTGACGCTGATGCTCATCAAGATGCTGCTTAGTTTAGACTGACAAGCCAGCGAAAAACGAAGAAAACGTGAAGAGAAGGTCAAAAATGTTGATTGATAGGTTGGTGGAATGAAAAATAATTGCTATCTTTGCACCACATTTCGGGACAGCAGTACAACGACTACATTCCTATAGTCATGTTCTGTGACTCTAATCGTTGAAACTTCGTTGTAGGGAGATGATGCTTAAAACCCTGCAAAAAGCGTAGGACGGTATTGTAACGGGTGAAAAATCACCTTATGAATATTGGCGCTACTGCGAAGAAAGTAGCAGTTAAGATGAGTAGCCGGGTGAACGGACTCTCACACTGATTGTATACTTTGCACTCTGTTTACGAAATGAATAATTAGAAACAAATAAAAAATATAAAGTAAATAGCCATGTCAAAAGTTTGTCAAATTACAGGCAAGAAGGCGATTACAGGTAATAATGTGTCGCACTCTAAAAGAAGAACAAAGCGTAAGTTCAATGTGAACGTATCGAACAGAAAATTTTTCTGGGTAGAACAACAACAATGGATTTCATTGACAGTATCAACTTCTGGTCTTCGTCTAATCAACAAGATTGGTTTGGACGCTGCTCTTAAGAAGGCTGCTCAAGATGGTAACTTAACAAGTATTAAAATCGCAGAAAAGTAAGAATCAAGATGGCAAAGAAAGCAAAAGGTAATAGAGTTCAAGTTATCCTTGAATGTACCGAACAAAAGGCAAGCGGAGTACCAGGAATGTCACGTTACATCACCACTAAGAACCGCAAGAACACAACAGAACGTTTGGAATTGAAGAAATACAATCCATATCTTAAGAGAGTAACAGTACATAAAGAAATTAAATAATAGTTGAGTCATGGCAAAAAAAGTTGTAGCAACTCTTCAAAAAGGTGAGGGTCGTACCTATAGCAAAGTTATCAAAATGGTGAAGTCACCAAAGACTGGCGCTTACGTCTTCTTGGAAGAAATGGTTCCAAACGATCAAGTGCAAGAAACCCTCAAGAAGTAATTGAGAAATATATAGTATAAAATTCTATATCGGGCAGGCTTTACATTCAATTGTGAAGCCTGCTTTTTTTGTTTGTATAGGGTTCGGCTTGAGATGGGCGAGCCGAGGGGCATATATGATAATATTGATTCTATGGCTGGTGGTTAAGATGGTGGTGGTGATGGAAAGCTGAGTCGTAGAAAATTGATGGATTTTTTTGCGAAAATGTGAGTGTGGTACAATATTTTATGTAAATTTGTGGTTGTGATCATTAACCCCAAATCGGGCATTTGGAGAAGTTGTAAAATTTCTGCTATAGTTTGGAGGTTTTCGTGTTTTTATATGGCATCTTTAGTTTGATTTAATTCGAAATAGCATTATGCTGTTTGTCATTAAAATGTATTCAAAATCTGGACTGCTAAAATCCTGCCATTATGTAACGGCCGAATGGGGTGATGTCATACAATAGTAATTAACTGATAGTACGACCTGAATTATGGAAGAAGACGATAAGCGAAGGGAAGACGACAAACGTAAAGACATGCAGTCGCGGCGCGAATTTTTTAAGAATGCAGCCAGAGGAATACTGCCTATTCTTGGTGCTTTGATGGTGCCAGGATTGATAGTGAAAGCCAAGGCTGAGGCTCCGCAGGGTTGTATGTACGGGTGCTCGTACTCGTGTTACTATTCTTGTTATGGCACATGCAATAATAATTGTATGGGCTCGTGTGTCAATACGTGCTACACGAGCTGCACGGGTTCGTGCTATTATCAGTGTACCAACACTTGCAAGACGACGTGCCAGAATTTCTGTCTTGGCGGATGTAGCAATACATGCAATACCACATGCCAAAATGGTTGCTATAGTAGTTGTTATTCAGGGTGTCAAGGCTCATGTAAGAGCGGATGCTATGGTACGTGTACCTCGGGATGTCAAGGGTCGTGCAAGGGCGGATGCAGCACTGGTTGCACCACTGGATGTAAGGGCTCAGCCAAAGCAAGCTCGTCGGGAAATAGACGTGGCGGTGGCTACAATGGTGGCAGTAATGGTGGGTACAACGGTGGCTATAATGGCGGTTACTCAGGTTGTGCCAATTGCGCTTCGTCTTGCTCGGCAAGTTGCGCAGCAAGTTGTTCGAGCTCATGTTCGGGCCATTGCTATGGTGCTTGCACATCATCGTGCTCAAGCTCTTGCTCAATGTCGTGTAGAGGTAGTTGCAGCGGTAGCTGTAAGTCTGCATGCACCAGTGGTTGTTCGCTTCAGTGTACTGGATATTCTGGATGATAGATGGATGAACAGATAAAAACCAACGAAGGAGTTTGGCAAGAGGGGTTGAGTAAAAACATCACCTTTATAGTCACCAAGGATTGCCAATTGGCTTGCAAGTATTGCTATCTTGTGGGCAAAAACACAAAGGAGCGTATGACCTTTGATATTGCTCGCAAGGCGGTTGATTATATTCTGTCGGATCGCGAGATGTTTTCTGAACAATCGGTTGTATGGGATTTTATCGGAGGCGAGCCCTTTATAGAGATTGATCTTATCGATAGCATTTGCGACTATATAAAGACTGAAATGTATAGGCTTGAGCATCCGTGGTTCAACGCCTACCGCTTTAGCTTCTCAACAAATGGTATAAACTATCACACTGAGAACGTGCAGCGTTTTATTATGAAAAATCAAACGCACCTCAGTGTGGGCATCACCATAGATGGCACCCGCCGCAAGCACGACCTTAATCGCGTGTATAAAGGCAGCGAGAAGGGTAGTTATGACGACGTGGTGAAGAATATACCCTTGTGGCTTAGCCAATTCCCTAACGGCGGCACAAAGGTGACGATATCGAGTGCCGATATTCCATACATCAAGGAGAGCGTGATGCACTTGTTTGCGCTTGGCATACATCAGGTGAACATCAATTGTGTGTTTGAAGATGTGTGGCGCGAAGGCGACGACGCATTGTTTGAGGAACAATTGCTTCAGCTTGCCGATGAGATAATAGATGGCGAGTGGTATAAGGATTATGTTTGCTCGTTTTTCTCGGAAACGATAGGAAAGCCCATTGACCTTGAATATGAAAATCAAAACTGGTGTGGCGCAGGGCGGATGCTCTCGATAGATGCTGCCGGTAATTTCTATCCGTGCACGCGATTTGCTGCATATTCGTTGCGAAGCAAGAAGCCTATCATAATAGGTAATGTAGATGAGGGTATCAATCAGAACCTGTTACGTCCGTTTCTAACGCTTGATTTGGTGACGCAGTCGCCTCGCAAATGTCTTGAATGCGATGTGGCAAGCGGTTGTGCGTGGTGTCAGGGTGAAAATTATGATGCGGCGCTTACCGACACCATATATCAGCGGAGCACTGCTATCTGCAAGATGCATAAGGCGCGAGTGCGAGCCAATAATTATTATTGGCGCCGTCTCTACCATAAGATAGATATGCAGGGTGGCACTATTCGTTGCAAAGGATGTTGTGACTGCTAAAAAAGGAGATAGACTATAGCATGATAAAATATTTAATCATATTACTTGACCGTAAGTCGGTGTCGTTTTGCCATTATCCTGAGCCTGCTGGTGATCAGAGGCTTATAGATTGTGACACACTGCACAGGGCCATAAGATTTGCGATGACGCGAAATCTGTCGGTGCAGGTGGTGTATCCGCACTACGAGGTGCCAGACGAGCTAAAGGCATTGATAGAGACAGTGGATAGTTGCCGCATCGTGCCGGTGGATATCGCTGATGGCAGTGCCGATGTGGTGGTGGTAGACGGTTGGGATTTTGATAAAGCAAAACAACTGTGCAAACCCACTACTGTGAGGCTGGGTAAGAAAGATTTCTTTGCTCGCAGCGCAGAGTTGATGCCACTGCTTGAGGCTGTTCCGAGGGTGAATGTGGTGATTACCGATGTGCATACGTTCACCGACAATGATTTTAAGGCTTATGAGCAAGCCCTTAGAGTGCTCGGCAAGATGGTGGCTGAAGCGTTTTTGAAGGGAGTGCAAGTGTCTTGCAATCTGCTTACCGACCGTATGATGCTGAAGAAGATGAATAATTGCGGAGCGGGAGATGAATCAATTACCCTATCGCCAGAAGGCAAGTTTTATGTGTGTCCGGCGTTTTATTATGACGATGAGAGTCAAAGCGTGGGTAGCATAGAGGATGGTGAGGTGAACATACGGAATGCCTATCTCTTTTCGCTGAAACATGCTCCGATATGCCAGCACTGTGATGCTTGGCAATGCAAGCGTTGCGTGTGGCTTAATAGGTTGACAACAAGAGAAGTAAATACTCCTGGTCATGAGCAATGCGTGGCTTCGCATATCGAGCGTGAGGCGACGCGCCAGGTGCTTGAGGTGCTTAATGACCAAGGTGATTTCGCATTTCAGAGCGAGATTCCGAAATTAGATTATAATGACCCTTTTGAAAATAGAAAAGCATGGTAACAAAGAAAAAAGTGGGCACTGTGACGCCCGATGAATGCGGCGAAATAAAATATTTGTTTGAGCGTCGCAACGGCTTAGTGGAATTGTCGAAGATACTCACTGCCGACAATAAAGAACTTTATGATAAACTGGTGATGGATTTAGGCGAAACGAGTACTAAATTCCAGAATTGGTGGACTGAAAAGTCGGTTAAATACGGATGGGAAGCAGCGATGAATGGCAACTGGGAGGTTGACTTTGACACCTGCGACATCTATCTCGTGGTGGACGAATAGTCTATATCTGTATGTGACTATTGCGTTCTGCTGCGATCTTTTTTGGGGATCTGACCACAGTGTATGCAAGTCGGAATCATTGCTATGCTGTGTTTTTGCCGGTTATGATAACGCTAAATGAGGGTTCGTCAAAGTTTTTTTGATGTGCCCTTGTTGGTTTTAGCGAGTGGATGTTGATGAGCGGTGGAATAAGTAATCGCTTAAATTTCAGCGAAGAAAACCGTATAAATTTGCCAAAAACATAATTATTTCGTACTTTTGTATGTTTTATAACATTATTCTACAACACAAATGGTAAAAAAGAGTCAGTTTGAGGTTTTGGCGAAAGAGAGCCTTTCGGAATTATGGGATGCCCTTACACCAGAGGAGAAGCGAGTGGTAACAAGCAATTTCTCGGTGGTTAAGTTTCGAAAAGGTCAAATAATCTATGCTGAGCATGACGAGCCTGAATATCTATATTGCTTGCTAAACGGCAAAGCAAAAATGTATAAAGACGGAGTTGGCGGTCGCCAACAGATACTTCGCCTCTATCGTCCAACACAATACTTTGGCTATCGGGCTTATTTCGCTGGCGAACCATACGTGTCGAGTGTGGCTGCCGTAGAAGCTTCGGAAGTGGGAATGATTCACATGGACATTGTGAAAGATTTCATCAATGAGAATGTGAAGCTCGCGTGGTTTTTCATTCACGAATTGTCGCACAACCTTGGTGGATCAGATACAAAGATTGTAAACCTCACGCAGAAGCACATTCGTGGGCGATTGGCAGAAACTCTGGTGATGCTTATCGACAGTTATGGTCTTGAAGATGATGGCGAGACACTAAATATATATCTTGCCCGTGAGGATATAGCAAATATCTCAAACATGACCACATCAAACGCAATTCGCACGCTTTCGGCGTTCCAAAACGAGAAGATTCTCACCGTTGACGGCCGAAGAATTAAGGTGCTTGATTACAACACTCTCAAGAAAATCAGCAAATTCGGATAACACAACAGAGCAACGTATAACCTGAAGATATTATGTTTATAGCACGACAAAAACGCAAAGAGAATATAGCAGAATATTTGCTATATATGTGGCAGATGGAAGATCTTATTAGGTCGTTTAAGTGCGACATCGAAGCGATTGACAAATATATAATCTCGCAATTTCCAGAGGCACAACGCGCTGAGGAACGTGAGTGGATAGAGGGGCTGATAACCATGATGCAACTCGAAAACAAGAAAGAGGGTGGCCATTTGCAAGTGCACAACAACGCACTGCTTCTGCTTGCCGAATTGCATCAGCAATTGCTCAAGTCTGACAAATTCCCTGAATATGCTGCTGAGTTTTATCGCACGTTGCCAATTATTGTTGACCTTCGCTCTCGTTCGCAAGGCTCGCAAGTGGGCGAACTTGAAACATGCTTCAATGCGCTTTATGGCACGTTGCTGCTGAAATTGCAGGGTAAAACCATTAGCGAAGGTACACAGAAGGCTATGTTGCAAGTGTCGAAGTTTATTGCTATGCTCGCCGCATTGTTTAAGAAAAACGAAGAAGAACCTTTGTTTAAGGACGACGAAGTGTAAAAACAGCCTCTATATCTCAAAACAAGAAAAAAAAATATTTTTTCAAAACAACATATCATTTCAAGCCGTGGCAAATTTAGAAAACGAAATATTAAAGCGACGCACTTTTGCAATCATCTCGCACCCTGATGCTGGTAAGACCACCCTTACTGAAAAACTGCTTTTGTTTGGTGGCGCAATCCATGTGGCAGGTGCCGTGAAATCAAATAAAATTCGTAAGACCGCTACTTCCGACTGGATGGAAATCGAGAAGCAGCGTGGTATCTCAGTGGCAACATCAGTGATGGGTTTCAACTATGGCGATTATAAAATCAACATCCTTGACACTCCTGGTCACCAAGACTTTGCCGAGGACACCTACCGCACACTCACCGCTGTTGATAGCGTAATCATCGTTGTCGACGTGGCAAAAGGTGTGGAGCAACAGACACGCAAACTGATGGAAGTGTGCCGTATGCGCAACACTCCGGTGATCATCTTCGTCAACAAGCTTGACCGCGAAGGTCGCGACCCATTTGATATTCTTGATGAGCTTGAAACTGAATTGAAAATCAACGTGCGCCCATTGAGTTGGCCAATCAATATTGGCGCGAAGTTTAAGGGCGTTTACAACATATATGAGCACGGTCTCGACCTTTTCCAGCCTGACAAGCAGAAGGTGACAGAGCGTGTTGAAATCAAAGACATCAACGATCCGCTCATCGATGCTACGATAGGCGATGTGGATGCTCAGAAATTGCGCGACGACCTCGAATTGATAGAGGGCGTTTATCCAGAATTTGATGTGCAGACCTACCTTGACGCTAAGGTAGCGCCAGTGTTCTTTGGTTCGGCGCTCAACACATTCGGTGTTAAGGAGTTGCTCGACTGTTTTGTGCGCATAGCACCATCTCCAAGACCAATTCAGGCAGTGGAGCGAGTGGTGAAGCCAGAGGAAGAGACATTCTCGGGATTTGTGTTTAAGATTCACGCCAATATGGACCCTAACCACCGTAGCTGTATCGCGTTTGTGAAGGTTTGCTCAGGTGTGTTCCGTCGCAATTTCAACTATAAGCACATGCGCAGCGGCAAGATGATGAAATTCTCGGCACCAACCGCATTCATGGCACAAAAGAAGGACGTGGTGGATGAGGCTTATCCAGGCGATATCATCGGTATTCCAGATACTGGCAACTTCAAGATTGGTGACACCCTCACCGAAGGCGAGGATTTGCACTACAAGGGCTTGCCAAGCTTCTCTCCAGAGATGTTTAAGTATATCGAGAATACCGACCCAATGAAGACGAAGCAACTCAATAAGGGTATTGAGCAGCTTATGGACGAAGGTGTGGCACAGTTGTTTGTCAACCAATTTAATGGTCGCAAAATCATTGGCACAGTGGGTCAGTTGCAGTTTGAGGTTATCCAATACCGTCTATTGCACGAATATGGCGCACAATGTCACTGGGAACCACTGCGCCTCTACAAGGCATGCTGGATAGAAAGCGACGACGACGAAGCACTCAAGGCATTCAAGAGCCGCAAGCATCAATATATGGCGCTCGACCACGATGGTCGCGACGTGTTCCTTGCCGACTCGGGATATGTGTTGCAAATGGCGCAATCAGATTTCCCTAAGATTCGATTCCACTTTACGAGCGAATTTTAAGCAGAATATTTGATATAGCCAGAGGCTTGAGTTATCTTTGTATAATCACATAGAATATCAAAGAAATGAATCAAGAAGTTTTAAAAAAATTATATACGCAGACAGTAGGTGTAGAGCCAACAGAAGTCATAGAATTGCCTTCGTCGGGTTCTAACAGACACTATTACCGTCTCAAAAGCGAAGGAAAATCGCTAATCGGTGCCATTGGTACCAACCTCTGTGAGAACGAGGCTTTCCTATATATGGATGAGCATTTCTGTGAAAAGGGGTTGAATGTGCCAAAGGTGGTGGCAGTGAGCGAAGATCGCTTCTGCTACTTGCAGGAAGATCTTGGCGACTTGTCGCTATTCGCTGCAATCGAGAAGGGCCGTCTTACTCGCGTGTTTAGCGAAGAGGAGAAGCAACTTATCACTAAGACCGTTCGTATGCTTCCTGAGATTCAATTCAACGGAGCTGATTCGATGGATTTCTCGAAGTGCTTCCCGGCAAGCGAGTTTAATAGCCGCTCTATTCTTTGGGACCTCAATTACTTCAAATACTGCTTTCTCAAAGCCACTGGCCTCGAGTTTGACGAAGACAAGTTGGAGGACGATTTCCATACAATGACTGAGGTGCTTTTGCGCAGCAGTTCGGCAACATTTATGTATCGTGATTTCCAGTCGCGCAATGTGATGATAAAGGACGGCGAACCTTGGTTTATCGATTTTCAAGGTGGCAGAAAGGGCCCGTTCTACTATGATGTGGCATCGTTTCTATGGCAAGCGAAGGCTAATTTTCCAAATAGTCTGCGCGAGGAATTTGTGAATGAATACATCGATGCATTGCGCAAATTCAAGCCAGTAGATGCAGATTATTTCAAGGCACAATTGCGCCACTTCGTGCTTTTCCGCACATTGCAAGTGCTTGGTGCATACGGATTCCGAGGTTACTTTGAGAAGAAACCTCACTTTATGCAAAGTGTGCCGTTTGCCATAGCTAATCTGCGCGACCTCATTAGCAATCCTTACACAGAATATCCATATCTCACAAAAGTATTAAACGAATTAGTGAATATGAAGCAATTCACCGACGAATTAGAGAAACGCACTCTCACTGTGAAAGTGATGAGTTTCGCATATAAAAAGGGTATTCCTAACGATACCACCGGCAATGGCGGCGGATTTGTTTTCGATTGTCGTGCCGTGAACAATCCTGGTAAATACGACCGTTATAAGCCATATACCGGGCTCGACGACAAGGTGATAAAATTCCTTGAGACGGAGAGCGAGGTGGGTAGCTTCTTGGAACATGCCTATGCGCTTGTAGATGCTTCGGTGAAGCGCTATATCGAGCGTGGATTTACCAATTTGATGGTATGCTTTGGCTGTACTGGTGGCCAGCACCGCTCGGTGTATTGCGCACAACACATGGCAGAACATATCAATAAGAAATTTAATGTAAAGGTTGAGCTTGTGCATTGCGAGCAAAACATCGAACAAGTGTTTCACGCTAAGTAATCATAATTGTTGAGAGAGTATGAAAGCAATGGTATTCGCAGCCGGTTTAGGCACTCGACTACGTCCGCTCACCAATGACATGCCAAAAGCATTGGTGCCTCTGGATGGTGTGCCCATGCTTCAACGCGTGATATGCAACATTCGCGATATTGGCATCACCGACATTGTGGTGAACATACACCACTTTGGCGAAAAGATTATCGATTTCCTAAAGGAAAATGATAATTTCGGCGTGAATATCACGATAAGCGATGAGCGCGACATGCTGCTTGATACTGGTGGTGGCATACTCAAGGCTAAGGCTTTGCTTGATGGCGATGAACCCTTTCTCGTGCATAACGCCGACATTTTCACCGACCTCAATCTGCAAAGTATAATCGATTTTCATAATCACGCTGGAGCCGACGTTACGCTTCTGACTAAGCAACGCGACACTCAGCGATACCTTGTGCTTGACAGCGACAACCGAATGATGGGCTGGACCAATATAGCAACCGGCGAAGTGAAGCCCGCTGACCTTGATCTGAGCGTTCCTCATGAGAAATTGGCATTCGGTGGCATACATGTGATTTCACCACGCATCTTCAAATCGTTGGAGAATTACAGCGAAGAGCCTAAATTTTCCATTACGCCGTATTATATAGCATCGTGCAGAGAAATCAAGATTTATGGATATAATCCTTCGGGCTATAACTGGTTTGATATCGGAAAACTCGAAACGCTGAAAAAGGCAGAAGATTTTATCCACAACAAGTAAGAAACATTTCATACAATATTATATATGGGATTATTCAGTTTTTTCTCAAAAGAAAAGAAAGAAACCTTAGATAAAGGTCTCGAGAAAACCAAACAAGGTTTTTTCAGTAAAATCACGCGTGCTATTGCAGGAAAATCGACAATCGATGATGATGTTCTCGACGAACTTGAGGAAGTATTTATCACATCGGATGTCGGTGTTGAAACCACGCTGAAGATTATTGACCGCATTCGCGACCGAGTGGCTCGCGACAAATACGTTAACTCGACGGAGCTCAATGAATTGCTCTGCGATGAAATCACCCAAATGCTTGCTGAAAGCACGGGCACAACGTCCGACGATTTTCAAGTGCCAGCAGGAGTAGCCAAGCCATATGTGATAATGGTGGTGGGTGTGAATGGCGTGGGTAAGACCACTACTATCGGTAAATTGGCTTATCAGTTTAAGAAAGCCGGCAACAAGGTAGTGCTTGGTGCTGCCGACACATTCCGTGCAGCAGCCATTGAGCAACTTGAAATCTGGGGTAAGCGCGTGGATGTGCCTGTGATTAAGCAACAAATGGGTTCTGACCCTGCATCGGTGGCTTATGACACAGTTGCATCAGCCAAGGCTCAAGGCGCCGATGTGGTGATCATTGACACCGCAGGCCGCTTGCACAACAAGGTGGGCTTGATGAATGAGCTTACTAAGATAAAGAACGTGATGAAGAAGGTTGTGCCAGATGCTCCAAACGAAGTGCTTTTGGTGCTCGACGGCTCTACCGGACAGAATGCCTTTGAACAAGCCAAGCAGTTTGTAGTTGCTACGGAAGTCAACGAATTGGCAATAACAAAACTCGATGGTACAGCCAAGGGTGGTGTGGTGATTGGCATCAGCGACCAATTTAAGATTCCTGTAAAATATATTGGATTGGGCGAAGGAATGGAACACCTGCAAGTGTTCCGCAAAGCAGAATTTGTAAAATCACTTTTCGGTAAATAAGCAAGTATTATTCACATAGATAATGCGTAAGAACAAGATTGACATTATATCGCTGGGTTGCTCAAAGAATCTGGTTGATTCGGAGCACCTCATGCGCCAGTTTTCAGAATACGGCTATACACTTGAGCATAATCCAAGTGAGGTGAACGGAGAAATCGTGGTGGTGAACACTTGCGGTTTCATTCAAGATGCGCAAGAGGAATCTATAGAGATGATTCTTCGCCTCGTCGACGCTAAGCGTGAAGGCAAAATCAAGCGCCTTTATGTGATGGGCTGTCTTGCAGAGCGCTTTCTCGCTGACTTGCAAAACGAGCCAGAGTTTGCCGATGTTGACCATTTCTATGGTAAATTCTCTTGGACAGAAATGCTCGCCGACCTTGGCAAGGCATATAAGCAAGATATTGCCAACGAACGTGTGCTCACAACTCCACGACACTATGCCTACGTGAAGATTTCTGAAGGCTGCAATCGTTTCTGCGCATTTTGCGCTATTCCACTCATTACAGGCCGTCATAAGTCTGTGCCAATGGAGGATGTTCTCGCTGAGGTGACGCATCTTGTGGAATGTGGCGTGAAGGAATTTAATATCATTGCACAAGACTTGTCGTCGTATGGTCTTGACCTATATGGCGAAATGCGCCTGCCAGAACTTATCGATCGTATGGCAGGAATTCCTGGGGTGGAGTGGATTCGCCTGCATTATGCTTATCCAACTCAATTCCCATACGAGATATTGCCAGTGATGGCTCGCCATGCCAACGTGTGCAAGTATCTTGACATCGCATTGCAGCATATCAGCGACAAGGTGCTTGAGAATATGCGCCGTCACATCACCAAAGAAGAGACTATCGCTCTTGTTAAGCGTTTGCGCGACGAGGTGCCTGGCATCCACATCCGCACCACGCTTATGGTGGGATTCCCGGGAGAGGGCGAGGAAGAGTTTGAAGAACTGAAGCAATTTGTGAAGGAAGCCAAGTTTGACCGTATGGGTGCTTTTGCTTACTCTGAGGAAGAGGGTACTTATGGTGCAAAGCACTACGAAGACGTTATCAGCGATGAGGTGAAGCAAAGCCGTTTGGAAGAACTTATGGACATCCAGCAAGAGATTGCGCTCCAACTCAACGAAGCTAAAGTTGGCACCGTGCAGCGCGTAATCATTGATGATGAGGATGCCGACTACTATATCGGTCGTACGCAATACGACTCTCCTGAAGTTGACCCTGAAGTACTTATCACTAAGGATAAGCCTCTTGAAATTGGCGAATTTTACGATGTCACCATCACAGAGGCTTTGCCGTATGAGTTGATGGGAGAAGTAAAATGACGGAAACACAACTACAAACCACATTACAAGCCATAAATCTTGCCATACAGAAAGGCGCAACTTTTTTTGCATATCGCCTGCCGCTGACCGACGAGATTCGGTTTGGTGTGCAAAATAGTGCGGAATCAGCGCCATCACGAGGATTCGTGGTTCATCCGTTTGCGGTAGACGGCGATTGCCAGCCCACGATGATTGTTCCACACCTTTCGGCGGAGCAGTATGTCATGCAAGAGCAATGTGATTCACATCCTTTGTTGCCAATCGTGCAGCAAAGCACATCGCAAAGCGAATATCTCGCATTGGTGGAGCGGAGCATTGTTGCGATGCAGAGCGGAGATATGCGTAAGGTGGTGATTTCAAAAGTAATCGTTAAGCCTCATAATGTGGGGGATTGGGGCAAATGTTTCGTCAGCCTTGCCCAAAGCAACCCTAATGCTTTGGCATTTATATATAATCATCCTCGCACGGGAGCATGGATGGGTGCAAGCCCCGAAGTTTTGCTTTCGGCACATGATGGTGTGTGCCATACGATGGCCCTTGCTGCCACAAAGCCAAGCGATTCTGCCCGCGAATGGACGCCCAAGGAAATAGAGGAGCAGGGCATTGTGAGCGCGTTTATATCAAACACATTAGATAATCTGGGTATATCGTATAGCAAGAGTGCTACCTACAATCGCAAGGCGGCTGGAGTGCAACATCTATGCACCGAATTTGATGCGAAGTGTGATGCCGCACATCTTGATGCTCTCACATCAGCGCTTCATCCCACGCCAGCGCTTTCGGGTATGCCAAAGGCGCAAGCCATAGATTTTATTATAGCCAATGAGGCACATCAACGCCGCTACTATGGTGGATATCTTGGTCCGTATGATAGCAATGGCGATTTTCGATATTTCGTAAACTTGCGCTCGATGCAGTTTGACGAACACCAATGCTGTATCTATGCTGGCGGAGGACTCACCGCTGACAGCAATCCGCTTGATGAGTGGAACGAAACCGAATTGAAATCGCAACTTCTCCTCTCATTACTGAAATAGCAGTGGAATATTCAGGGAATGGAATTGTTGAAGCATGCCGCTGGGCTTCTCTTTGGGGATATGCCAGCGACAAATTAGGCTATGTGGCAATAATTCACTAAATTTGAAGTATGAATGAAACGGAACACAATCAATCAGAAAATACTATACACAAAACGTGTCGACGTTTAGTGGAATTGCTCGTGCATCATGGTGCGGAATATGCTGTGTGCTGCCCAGGATCGCGCAACGCACCGTTGCTGATGGCGCTGGCACGTTGCAAGCAATTGCGCAAGGTGGTGATTACCGACGAGCGTAGTGCTGGCTTTGCAGCCATAGGCCTCGCCCAGCAGACCCAACGATTGGTGGCAGTGGTGTGTACTTCTGGCTCGGCTTTGCTAAATCTTGCTCCAGCGGCGGCAGAGGCATATTATGCACATTTGCCTTTGATGATTGTCTCAGCCGATCGTCCAAAAGAGTGGATTGACCAAAACGATAGTCAGACCATGCGTCAGCCTGAAGCCCTTGCTTCGGTGACGAAATGGCGCCGCTCGTTGCCATCATTGCCTGCCAGCGACGCAGAGTCGTGGTGGGTGAATAGAATGCTCAATGAGGCATTTGCGCACGCCTTGCAGAAACCTTTTGCTCCGATTCATATCAACATACACATTGGCGAACCAATTTGCGATACCGATAACGAACCATCGGGATTGCATGTTATAGAGCATACCACTGCAATGCCGCGCCTTGGCGATGGCGAACGTGCGGTGCTTGCAAAGCAGATAGCCTGTGAGCGCAAGGTGATGATTGTAGCTGGGTTTATGCCAGAGAACGACACTCTTGCACAATCGCTTATAGCACTTGCAAAGCGAAGCAATGTGGTGGTGCTGAGTGAGCAACTTGCCAATGTGAAGGGCTTGGGTATTATCACACAAACCGATGTGGTGTTGAGTGAAATGCTTGAAAGCGAGCGAGATGATTATGCTCCAGACTTATTGATATACGCAGGAGGCGCCATAGTGTCGAAGAACTTAAAGATGTTCTTGCGCAAGCATGCCCAGTGCCAGCAATGGCGAGTGGGAGTTGATCGTTGCATTATCGACACAATGCAGCATTGCACTCGCACAATCGGTGTAGATGCGGCAGACTTCTTCAAAGATATATTATCACAGCCGGTAGATAATGCCATTGAAAGTGAGTATTCGCACATGTGGCACAGCCTTGCTCAGCGTGCTGCGCAGAGTCACCATAGATATGTGGCCGATGCTCCGTGGTGCAATCTCTCTGCGATGCATACGATATGCCAAAACATCCCACCCGAAACTATTTTACATCTTTCAAACGGTCTTTCGGTGCGATTGGCACAACTATTTGCTTTGCCGCAGGTGAAACAATGGTGGTGCAACCGAGGTATTTCGGGTATCGATGGATGCACGTCTACTGCCTTAGGTGCTTCTATTGCTGCGAAAGATAAAGATGTGTTGCTAATCACCGGAGATATGAGTTTCGGTTATGATGTGAATGGTTTGAGTTCGCAATACAACACGTCGCGATTTAAGGTGATAGTGCTGTGCAACAGTGGTGGTGGAATTTTCCGTTTTATTGGTGGAACGTCGTCGCTACCCGAACTGGAAGAATATTTTGAGGTTAGACGTGATATGCCGGTAGATAAATACGCGGCAGCGTTTGGCTTCAACTTCTACAGCGCAGCTTCGGCTTCTGACCTACTGACTGAATTGACAAAATTTTTCGCAGATAATCATCCAGCGATACTTGCAGTGGACACTGATAGCGCAGTGGATGCTGAGGTGCTGCGGGGCTATTATCGCAGAAATAAGAAGAACAATAAATAAAAACTAAATATTATACTATTATGGCAAACAGAGAATGGAAACCAATAAAGCAATACACTGATATTCTTTTTGAACAATACAAAGGAATTGCAAAGATCACTATCAACCGTCCGGAGGTTTACAATGCATTCCGTCCGCTCACTAATAGCGAAATGCTCGATGCGTTTGATATTTGTCGAGAACGTAGCGATATACGCGTGATTATCCTTACCGGCATCGGTGACAAAGCTTTTTGTTCGGGTGGCGACCAAAACTATAAGACAATCGGTGGTTATAAAGACACCGAAGGAACTCCTCGCCTGAATGTGCTCGACCTTCACAAGGTGATTCGCTCGATACCAAAGCCTGTTATCGCGATGGTAAACGGCTACGCAGTGGGAGGCGGTAATGTGCTCAATGTGGTGTGTGACTTGTCTATTGCATCAGACAATGCCAAGTTTGGTCAAACGGGTCCGAAGGTGGGTAGTTTCGACGGAGGATTCGGAAGCTCTTATTTGGCACGTTGCGTTGGTCAGAAGAAGGCACGTGAAATCTGGTATCTTTGTCGTCTTTACACCGCTGCAGAAGCATTGGAAATGGGCTTGGTAAACAAGGTGGTGCCTCTTAGCCAACTCGAAGACGAGACTGTGGAATGGTGTGAAACCATAATGATGCGCAGTCCGTTTGCTATCAGAATGGTGAAGCGTTGCTTGAATGCCGAACTTGATGGTCAACGTGGCTTGATGGAATTGGCTGGCGATGCCACGCTGATGTATTATACAATGGAAGAGGCTCAAGAAGGCAAGAATGCATTCTTGGAAAAGCGTGACCCCGATTTTGAAAAGTTCCCTAAATTCCCAGGTTGATGAGAGCCGCTTACGCACCATATCGCCTGCAGTTTATCACCCCTGGTGGCACATCGCGTGGCGTGCTATACCACAAGGACACATATTTCCTGAAAATATGGGATGAGAGCAACCCTGAGGTTTTTGGACTCGGCGAGTGCGCTTTGTTTCGCGGACTGTCGGCGGAAGACCACGATGAATATGAGAAAAAGTTGCAGGAATTGTGCCGCAATATAGCAGAAGGCGTGCCAACAGATTTAGATGAGTATTCGTCGATCACGTTTGGCTTTGAAACTGCTTTACGCGATTTTTCGTCAGGCGGTAGACGACTGATATTCCAGTCGCCATTCACCGACGGCAAACAGAATGTTCCTATCAACGGACTTGTGTGGATGGGAAGCAGGGACGAGATGATTGAGCGCATCAAGCAGAAAATTGAAGCTGGATTTCGCACCATCAAATTGAAAATTGGCGCAATTGATTTTGACAGCGAATTGGAGATGGTGAAATATATCCGCACAAGATTTTCGGCAGACGATCTCACCATACGAGTTGATGCTAATGGCGGTTTCTCTCCGGAAAATGCTTTGCAAAGACTTCAGCATCTGTCGGAATATCACATACACTCGTGTGAGCAGCCGATTAAGCAGGGACAGTGGCAAGAGATGGCAGAATTGTGCGCCAAGTCGCCGATTCATATTGCCCTCGACGAAGAATTGATAGGCATTACCAATCCTCTCACCATGATGTCGCTATTGCGCACCATTCGTCCGCAATATATCATCCTCAAACCATCGCTTATGGGAGGAATGTCGGGCTCTACCGAATGGCTTAAGATGGCATCGCTGATGAATATTGGCGGATGGATAACGTCGGCATTGGAATCGAATGTGGGATTGAATGCGCTCGCACAGTGGGTGGCAACATTGCAGCCACGCATACCACAAGGCCTTGGTACGGGAGCGTTGTTCTCAAACAACATCACCTCGCCACTTGAGCAGCATGCCGACTATTTGGCGCTGAATCCACAGAAAGGATGGGTAATCCCAGAATTTGATTGGAAAGAATAAGGAAATGGAAATTACGATAAATAACATACATTGCACCACGCTTGACGATGTACACAATGCGGCATCGCCTGCAGTGAGTGCGTTTATTGAGGAGTATTTGAGCGATGAGCCATACGTGGTGGCTCATACATCGGGTTCAACAGGGGCTCCGAAGGAAATACATCTACTGAAAACCGATATGGAGGCATCGGCACGACTCACCAACGAATTTTTCTCGCTGAATGCCGATTCGCTATTCTACTTAAGTCTCTCGCCTCGTTATATTGCTGGCAAGATGATGATTGTTAGGGCGTTGCAATTGGGCGCGAGCATCATAGAAGAAACTCCTTCGAACACGCCACTTGCCGACTATGATGGGTCTCGCCGAATTTCGCTTGCAGCATTTGTTCCGTCGCAGATACAATATCTGCTCAATAATCCAGAGAAACTTGCGCTGATTGATGCGATGATTATAGGTGGCGGAAAACTTGCGCTAAGACTTGAGCATTGGCTTGCGGAGTATGGTGTGAACGCCTATCTCACCTATGGTATGACAGAAACGTGCAGCCATGTGGCACTTGCTCCTGTAAGCAAGTTGGAAAAGCCGTTTAAGGCATTGGGCGATATTGTATTTGGTGTTGACGATAGAAATTGTCTGGTGATAGATGCCCCACATCTTTCTACTAAGCACTATGTCACTAACGACGTGGTGGATCTCTTGGATAGCAGAAATTTTCTTTGGCGAGGACGATTTGATAACGTTATCAACACTGGAGGCATCAAGATTTTTCCAGAAGAGATAGAGCAGAAATTGGCTTCGCTGTTTCCGTCGATTAGATTTTTTATCACTTCGCAGCCGTCGGAGAAGTGGGGCGAAGAGCCGGTGATAGCGCTGGAGTATTCATCTTTGCCAGAAGGTATGGTGAAGCGCGGTGATGTGCAGCCGGCACTTATCGAAAAGATGCGACAATTATTGCCAGCGCATTCCATTCCGCGCAAATATGTGGCAGTGCATCACTTCAGCGAAACCACTACAAATAAGATTATCCGCAAGATATAACCATAAATCCCAGATGCACGAATTGGGCACCAAATTCCTAATTCCCGAATTGAGCTAAAGGTGCAAAAGACCGTCGTCTTTGTGCATCAAATTGTGAAAATTTTTATCAAATGCCACTTTTTCTATGATGGGATTAGCGGCATTCTTTTGGTTTAGTGTCAGCCTACTAAGGGTGTGTTTTATACTTTTGCTACTGCAAAAACCTATGCGTAAACACACAAACCTTAATGATACTTAACATCCTTTAATAGTCAGTATTTCAATAATTTTCGTTGTTATATGACGTTTATTTTATTAATTGTTTATATCTTTATACCAGAATACTAAACTACTATAATACTTTGAAAATTATTTTTATTTAAATGTCATGAGAAGAAAAACTTTAACCATTCTGTTCACCATTCTGGCTGTAGCTTCGGCTTGGGCTGGCGAATGGATTAGAATCAACCAATTGGGCTATTTGCCAAAGGCTACAAAGGTGGCGGTGCTTCTATGTAATGAAGCCCGCGATGTGAAATCGTTTCAGTTGATTGATGCATTCACCGGCGAAGTGGCTTTTACTGGCAATACTGTTAAGCCTACTGCCCCTTATGGTAAGATGAAATCTACTTATCGCCTCGATTTCTCAAAATTTACAAATCAAGGTACATATTACGTTAAGGTGGGAGATACCCGCTCACAAGCATTTGCCATCAATGGCGCTGTATATAATGGTACTGCAGATTTTGTGCTCCGTTATATGCGTCAGCAACGTTGTGGCTACAACCCATTCTTGGGCGACAGCTGTCACCAAAAAGACGGATACATTGTATATCACCCTACAAAGACTGGTCAATTCCTCGATGTGAGAGGTGGTTGGCACGATGCCAGCGACTGCTTGCAATACACCACCACTACAGCCAATGCCATCTATCAGATGATGTTTGCTTATCAGCAAAATCCATCGGCATTCGGCGACTATCATCAAGCAAATGGCGAACCAGGAGCCAATGGTATTCCTGACATTATAGACGAAATCTATTGGGGTATGGATTGGCTCAATCGCATGAATCCTGAAAAGGGTGAACTCTACAATCAGCTCGCCGACGACCGCGACCACGTGGGTATGAAATTGCCAAAGGACGACCCTGCCGATTATGGTTATGGCAAGAATAACGGTCGCCCAGTGTATTTCTGTACAGGTGAAAAGCAACAACGTGGCAAATTCCTTAATGCCACTATGGGAGTGGCAAGCACGGCTGGTAAGTTTGCATCAGACTTTGCCCTTGGTTCTAAGATCTTGAAGCCATTCTATCCAGAATTCGCAGCGCTTATCGGTTCGAAAGCCGCTGATGCTTATCAAGTGGGCCTCGACAAGCCTGGTAATTGCCAAACTGCTTCGGTGGTTTCTCCATATATCTATGAGGAAGACAACTGGGTGGATGATATGGAACTCGGTGCTATAGAGCTCTATCACGCTACTGGTGACAAGAAATATTTCACACAAGCGCTTGAGTATGGCCGTCGCGAACCTATCACTCCATGGATGGGAGCCGACAGTGTGAAGCACTATCAGATATATCCATTTATGAATATGGGTCACTATCAGATTGCTAACACCGGTGATGCTCGTGTGAAGAAGGAATTTATCCGCAATTTGCGTTCGGGCATTCAACGCGTGATGGACCGTGCTAAGGAATTGGATTCTCCATTCCTCAATGGTATACCAAGCGTGTGGTGTTCAAACAACCTCACCACTGCTATGCTCACACAATGTATCCTTTATCGTCAACTCACTGGCGACACTCAATTTGAGGAAATGGAAGGCTCGTTGCGCGACTGGCTCTTTGGCTGTAACCCTTGGGGCGTAAGTATGATTGTGGAATTGCCAATGGGTGGCAACTATCCTAAGCAACCACACTCTTGCCTCGTATTTCAAGAGGTGGGCAACACAACAGGCGGTTTGGTTGACGGCCCTGTATATCGCTCAATCTTTGAGAGCTTGCGTGGTGTGAACCTTGTTGGTGACGTGAAAAATGGTCAAGCCCCTAACAACTACGATGATTTCCAAATGAATTATATGGTCTTCCACGACAATATGCACGACTATTCTACCAACGAGCCAACTATGGACGGCACTGCATCGCTCACATTCCCACTTTCTACTTATCAAGAAGAAGGCCGTATGCAAAGCGAAGCAGCAACCGACAAGAATGTATATCGCGATGGTGGTATAGTACGCACCGATCCTTCAAAGAAAAACATCAGCCTCGTGTTCACAGCACACAATCGTGCTGATGGCGCTGAGAAGATTATCTCTACATTGAAGAAGTATGGCGTGAAGGGTTCGTTCTTCTTTACAGGCACATTCATTGAGATGTATCCAGATGTTGTGAAGCGCCTCCGCGCCGATGGCCACTACATCAGCACACACAGCAATGGCCACTTGCTGTATATGCCTTGGGAAAACAAGGATTCTCTTCTCGTAAGCAAGGATGAATTTGTTGCCGACATTCAGAAGGGATTCGAAGCACTTCGTAGCATGGGCATCAGCAAGAGCGAAGCACCTTATTTCATTCCTCCATACGAGTACTACAATTCTACTGTAGCATCTTGGGCAAAGGAAATGGGTCTGCAAGTGATTAACTTCACTCCTGGCACTGGCACAAGCGACGACTACACCACACCAGATATGCCTAAGTATCGCTCAAGTAAGCAACTTTGGAATCAATTGATGAAGTGCGAACGCAAGGAAACTCTTAACGGACAAATCTTGATGGTGCATTTTGGCACAGAACCATCGCGCACCGATAAGTTCTATGATATGTTGCCAAAACTTATTTCAACCTTGAAGAAGAAGGGTTACGACTTCACAAGCGTTGATGAAGCAATCGGTCTCAACATAAAATAATCGACGTAATATAGTTTAATAAATACAGGGCTCCCATTCTGCATTAGGATGGGAGCCCTTTGGGGTTTATTCTGGTTTGGAAAATCGGGGGAAATGAGTAACTTTGTGTAGTAAGGCTATGATATAGCATGTTATATCTAAGATAGATTAGGACAGAAAAATACAGGCTGATATGAAGAATTTGTTTGCAAAATGGCGTAAGAGGTCATCGGTGGACGCTGAGGGGCAGGATTTGGAGAAAGTTCGACGCGAGGTCGACTCGAACTACCGTGTGACTCCTAATATGATCACGATGTTGAAGCCCGGAGAGGTGTTTGTGTTCGGTTCGAATGCCGATGGGATGCATTATGGCGGTGCGGCGCTTACGGCAATGAGAAAATTTGGTGCAAAGTTGGGCCAAGGACATGGCATGCAAGGCGATAGTTATGCTATCGACACGATGAGTGGCATCGATGAGATGCGAAGGGATGTGGACGACTTTGTCGCTTATGCGAAAGAGCATCCTGAGAGAAGATTTTTGGTGACTCTCGTTGGTTGTGGCATAGCTGGCATGACACCAGAAGAGGTGGCGCCAATGTTTGCGAAGTGTGCCGATATTCAGAATGTGTGTTTGCCCGCAGAGTTTTGGTCGATTATTGGAAAGCCGGAGAAGTATGATTTGCAACGATTCGTCGATGCGCAGGATGAAGTGTATGAGATGGTGCTTGACGAACTGCGCTCGGGAAGAAAACGCAATCATTGGGTATGGTTTATCTTTCCGCAGCAGAAAGGTTTGGGATATAGCTACTATTCGCAATACTATGGATTGGATGGCGAAAAGGAAGCTAAAGCATATCTTGCCAATGATAAACTTGCGCATCGCTTGCGCGAATGCTGCGAAGCGTTGCTCAGCCATAGGAAGGATGATATTGAGCAAATCATGGGCAGTGAGATTGATGCCGTGAAGTTGCGCTCCTCAATGCGATTGTTCGATTGTGTGTTGCCAAACGATGTATTTGCCAAAGTGCTGAAAGCGTTTTATAAGAACTAAAAAATCGGGACTGAAAAGCCCCGATTTTTTTATATTGCGTAAATTGATTTCCTTTGCAGAATTACTTAACCAAGTATTGTGAACTAATAGATTGGTTGTTGTGAACGCGAGTGATAGTTTCAGCAAACATAGCAGCGATAGAAATGATAGTGACTTTTTCGCAACCTTTAGTGTAAGGAATTGAGTTAGAGAAAATCATTTCTTCGAGAGAGCTTGCAGTAACGCGTTCGGTAGCAGGGTCGCTCATGATAGCGTGAGAAGCCAAAGCGCGCACCGAGCGAGCGCCGTTTTCCTTCATGAGGTTGGCAGCCTTGCAGATAGTGCCTGCAGTATCCACCATGTCGTCGATAAGGATAACGTCTTTATTCTCCACTTCACCGATGATTGTCATGCTTTCCACTACATTTGCTTTAGCGCGTTGCTTGTGGCAGAGTACCAATGGAGCGCCGAGGAATTTAGCGTAGCTATTAGCACGTTTTGCACCACCAACGTCTGGCGAAGCAATCACCAAATCCTTGAGTTTGAGTGATTGGATGTAAGGAATAAACACAGAAGAAGCGTAAAGGTGGTCAACAGGGATGTTGAAGAAGCCTTGAATCTGATCGGCGTGAAGGTCCATGGTGATGATGCGGTTTACACCAGCAGCCACGAGAAGGTCAGCAACAAGCTTTGCTGCGATAGAGACACGTGGTTTGTCCTTACGGTCTTGACGAGCCCATCCGAAATAAGGGATTACGGCAACAACTGACTTAGCAGAAGCGCGCTTAGCAGCATCAATCATAAGGAGAAGTTCCATCAAATTGTCGCTGTTAGGGAATGTAGACTGCACGATGAATACCTCGCAGCCACGGATTGGCTCTTCAAAACAAACTTCAAACTCGCCGTCGGCGAAGTATTGAATGTTCATTTTACCTAATTCTACACCAAGATTCTTTGCGATTTCCTCTGCAAGATAACGGGATCTTGTTCCTGAAACAATCTTAAAAGGAGTGTTACTATTCATAAGTTTTATGGGGCTAATTAAATTCTATGCAAAGTTATACAATTTTACTATATCGTAATATTATTTCGATGACTTTTTTCTTTTGAGTTTGATGATTACGCCATTTTGAGCCTCAATGCTGAGCGATATAGGTTGGTCGTGCATGAGGGTGTAGGCTTTTGTCTTGCCGGAAATCAGGTCTTTTCCGGAGTATTCGCCTTCTTTGAAGCCGATGCAATCAAAAGCGTGGCTTGGTATCACCACATTGATATCGGCAGCCTCTGAGTCGAAATTTGCTACAATAAGCAGTAGGTCGCCCTCGTGGTGGCGAAGGTAGCAATATTGCTTATTGGCGTTGAGTGTGCCATAGTTGACATACATCAAGTCGAAGAAACCGCCTTGGCTGATAGCTTTCTCCTTGTTGCAGACAGAAAGCACGGTGCCATAAAGTTTTCTTAGGCTCTTCTCTTCGGCGGTTGATTTGCGGCCGTCGCATTTTCCATTGTTATACCAGCGGCGCACAGATGGAATGCTCCAATAGTCGAATATGGTGGTGCGACCATCGAGTCCGCTAAATCCTTCGGCATCAGCGGCTGGTTCGCCAAGTTCTTGTCCTTGATAGATGAGAAATGGGCCGGTAGACATTGTGGCACTCACAATTAGGGCAGGGATACCTTTTCGGGCATCTCCGGCAAATTGAGGCGAAGCAATGCGTTGCTCGTCGTGGTTCTCAAGGAAGTTGAGCATCTTGTGACCGATGCCGTCTACCACGTGCCAGCATTGCGACAGGCGTGATGCAGAGTCGAATCCGCACATCACAGCGCGCAGAGTGTCGTAGAGGTTCACTTTGTCGTATAGGTAGTCGAAGTGTCCGTCGAACAGGAATTGACGGTAGATGTGAGTGTCGTAGAGTTCGGCGATGAATATCACATTAGGATATTCTTTTTTGATCTTGGGAATCATCCAATTCCAAAACTCCACAGGGACCATGAATGCCATATCGCAACGAAAACCGTCTACGCCCATCGCTGCCCAATACGAGATAATTTTGAGCATCTTTTGCCAAGTGTCTGGGATAGGAGAGAAGTGCCAGTTGTTGTTTGAGTAGTCGATGCCATAGTTGAGCTTCACGGTCTCATACCAATCGCACATGCCTGGGTGAGCCGAGAAGCAATTGTTGCCAGTGGCTTTAGCAGGATTCTCTTCATATCGGTCTTTTCCCTCGCCAAGGCTGAAGTGAGGGGCAAAGGGTTCGTTGATATAGTAGAAATTGTTGTTTGGGTTGAACCATTGTGTGGTATCGTCGTCTTCACCGAAATCGTGCTCGCCATTAGGGCGCACGTCGGAATGGTAGCGACGAGCCACGTGGTTGGGAACGAAGTCGATAATCGCTTTCATTCCTGCTTTATGTGTGCGATCAACGAGGGACTTAAATTCGCCGATGCGGTTTGGTACATCTTCGGCGATGTCGGGGTCGATGTCGTAGTAGTCTTTTATAGCGTATGGACTGCCAGCTTTGCCTTTTATCACGTTCACATTGTCAGGTTCGATGCCCGGATATGTGGTGGCTTGTGCATGCTCTATCACCCCGGTGTACCAAACGTGGGTAACGCCGAGCGATTTAATTGATTGCAGTACTTTGGGGTCGATTTGATTCATTTTGCCAACTCCGTTTTGGGAGATGGTGCCATTAGGGGTGCAGTTATCGCAGGTGTTGGTGAAGAGTCGTGGAAATAATTGGTATATTATTGGCTTGGAGTTTTCCATCAAGCAAGTGTGATAATTATTGTTTTAATTGTTTATGACTATGTTTTGTTTGTCCCATTTATGGGCCGCTAATGCTCAATAAATTTTTTGTGGCTATGGCAATTTTTCTGGTCGATTATATCACGTCAAATACTCGCTTTTAATTTATTGATGAAATCAAAAGCCAAGCAAAACGTGGTTATGAAGGAAAAAACTTGCACGCCCCAACGATATTATCGCAAATCGGGCAATAGGTTAATGGCTGATTTGGTAATATTGGGCTTAACGCAGTGCAAAGTTACGAAAATATTATACCTTTAGAAAATCTTTTGTATCCGATTTGAATGGTGTTTGATAATAAAAAAGCAGACATATCGCATTGATATGTCTGCCGTATAATAAATGATAGGGTTTTATAAAATATTATCCCAAGAAACCGAGGAGTACACCGGCAGCAACTGCAGAACCGATAACACCTGCAACGTTAGGACCCATAGCGTGCATCAACAAGTAGTTTGAAGGATCGTACTTCAAGCCCATGTTGTTTGAGATGCGGGCTGCCATTGGCACTGCCGATACGCCGGCGTTACCGATGAGTGGGTTGATCTTCTGACCCTTAGGCAAGAACAGATTGAAGAACTTAACGAATAGCACACCAGCCGAAGAGGCGATGATGAATGCCATAGCACCAAGTGCAAAAATCTTAATTGTGTCGAGGGTAAGGAATTCAGAAGCTTGAGTAGAAGCACCCACGGTGAGACCAAGAAGCATAGTTATAATGTCGGTAAGAGCGTTGCTTGCGGTCTTGGCAAGGCGTGTGGTGACACCACTTTCGCGAAGCAAGTTGCCGAAGAACAGCATACCCAACAATGGAATTGCCGATGGCACGAAGAAGCAAGTGAGAATCAAGCCGAAGATAGGGAAGATAATCTTCTCTGATTGGCTGACGGTGCGAGCAGGCTTCATGCGGATGAGGCGTTCCTTCTTGGTGGTGAACAAACGCATGATAGGTGGCTGGATAAGTGGCACGAGAGCCATATAAGAGTAAGCCGACACAGCGATTGCGCCCATCATATTAGGTGCGAGTTTTGAAGAAAGGAAGATGGCAGTAGGACCATCGGCACCACCGATGATAGCAATACCGGCAGCTTGGTCAGGAGCGAATCCCAAGGCAAGAGCCACCATATATGCACCGAAGATACCAAATTGGGCAGCAGCACCTACAAGCATAAGTTTTGGGTTAGCCAGTAGGGCAGAGAAGTCGGTCATAGCACCGATGCCCAAGAATATAAGAGGTGGATACCAACCTGCGCTCACACCGCTATAGAGGATGTTGAGAACAGAACCTTCTTCGTAAATACCTATTTCGTTTCCGAGTTGGAATGGAATATTACCAACCAAGATACCAAAGCCGATTGGCACAAGCAGCATAGGTTCGAATTCGTGCTTAATAGCAAGATAAATGAAGAACAAACCTACAAGCAGCATTATGAGATGCGGCCCTGTTACATTGTAAAATCCGGTGAATTCCCAGAATTGTTGGAAATTCTTGCCGAAAAATGCTAATAATTCGTTCATTTTATTATTCGATTACTAAGATGTCTGCACCTTCGAGTACAGAATCTCCCTTGTTAACACTGATGGCTTTCACCATGCCAGCACGGCCGGCATTGATGTTGTTTTCCATTTTCATTGCTTCAAGCACAGCTACTACAGTGGTTGGCTCAACCTTGTCGCCTACGTTCACCTTGATGTCGACGATAACGCCAGGAAGTGGCGATTTCACAGCGCCAGGACCAGCACTTGGAGCAGCGGCAGCCTTAGGAGCGGCAGCAGGAGCGCTTGGTGTTGGAGCTACTGTAGCAACTACAGGAGCGGGAGTTTCTGTTTTTTCAAGTTCTACTGAATACGATACGCCGTTTACTTTGACATCTACGGTGTTGTCGTCGATGTCGCCGATAGCTACTGTGTATTCAGTGCCATTGATTTTATAGTTGTATTCTTTCATAAAAAGTCTTTATTTTATGTTTATGCGGGTTTGTTAATTGGTTGGTTTAACGTCGGCTTGAGAGCTCAGTGAGAGTAGCGATACGCGAGTTCCAGTCGGTGTGGTGATTGCGCTTGAAAGTAAGCACATTACTTTCTTCGTCGTGCGCATTGAGGTGCTCATAGAGAGCCATAGCGATAGCTGCGATTACTTCATCGTTGGCTTCGCTTTGAGCTGTGGTCTCAACAACTTCGCCCTTAGCAGCCGATTTAGCCTTCTTCTCTTTGTCGGCGATACGCTTGTTGATCGAACCGAACATAAAGAAGCAGATGCTGAGCAGAATTAGCGCGCTGAACACGATTGCCATAGCGCTAATGGTGAGGATAACACCAGTTGAGTCGTTTTTCTCGAATTGCTCTATTTTTTCGTTAGCTCCAATAACATAGTTGTTTTCGCCAGGAGTGATTTCGCTGCCTGATTTGCCAGTGCGGATGCTCCATGCAGATGCGTCGAAGTTGTTACCCTCGATTTTGTTGAGGTCTTCGATTTTAGTTTCGCGAGCGAAAGATTCTCCAGCCTTAAGGTTGGCCGGGATAATCACTTCGTCGAGCTTAGAGATACCGTCGGCATCATAGACTGCGATGTAGTTTTCTACACCAGGTGTAAGAGTGATGCTTGTGTGGAAAGTGCCAAGTTGAGGCTTGCCGTCGGCAAAGAATACTGCCGCTGCCAAGTGTGACACTTTGGTGCGGTGGTCGCCGCGTGGCACAAGATACATTTTGCTGCGGTCGGGCACTTGTCCCTCAGCCACGCGTTGAGTGGTGAGGTAGATGCTTGAGAAATTCATTGCACGACGAGTGGTGTTGTACAATTCTACCCAAGCGGAACATTTGCCATATTCGTCCACATAGTTGCTGTCGTTTTGAACCATCACCTCGTTAATGCGCAAGCCTTTGTGGCTTTGCGCACTAACGCTGATGGTGCAAACAACGGCAAGTAGAAATAATAATATTCCTTTCTTGTTCATTGTTTATAGTAGAAGTTCAATTAAATTACAAAGGTATGTTGCCGTGCTTTCTTGCAGGATTTACAACCTTTTTGTTTTCAAGTTGTTGCAAAGCTCTGATCACGCGGAAACGAGTGTTGCGTGGCTCGATAACGTCGTCGATATAGCCATACTTGGCAGCATTGTAAGGGTTGCAGAAGAGCTTGTTGTATTCATCAAGTTTCTCTTGATGGAATTTCTTGTAGTCTTCCATAATTTGAGCAGCCTTAGCTTCGTCGCCAGCCTCCTTAGCGGCCTTAGCGGCTTCGCGGGCAGTCTTAGCTTCCTTAGCATAAAGCACTTCAGCAGCACCCGATGCACCCATAACTGCGATTTCAGCAGTTGGCCATGCATAGTTCATGTCGCCGCGGAGTTGCTTACAACTCATCACGATGTGGCTACCACCGTAGCTCTTGCGCAATGTAACAGTAACCTTAGGTACAGTAGCTTCACCATAAGCGTAAAGCAACTTAGCACCGTGAAGGATAACTGCGTTGTATTCTTGACCTGTACCAGGAAGGAATCCAGGAACATCAACGAGAGTTACCAATGGGATGTTGAATGCGTCGCAGAAACGTACGAAGCGGGCACCCTTGCGAGATGCGTTGCAGTCGAGTACGCCAGCGAGGTATTTAGGTTGGTTAGCCACGATACCAACAGATTGACCGTTGAAACGAGCGAAACCTACGATGATGTTCTTAGCATAGTTGGCAGCAACTTCAAGGAATTCACCGTTGTCGACGATAGCAGAGATTACTTCGTACATGTTGTAAGGCATGTTAGCGCTTTCTGGGATAATCTCGTTAAGTCTGTCTTCAAGACGGTTGATTGGATCGTTGCATTCTACGCGTGGAGCAACCTCGAGGTTGTTTTGTGGAATGTAACTGAAAAGTTTGCGGATGATGTTGATAGCGTCTTCGTCAGATTCAGCAGCAAAGTGAGCAACACCTGATTTAGAAGCGTGTACTTCAGCACCACCGAGAGCTTCTTGTGTAACGTCTTCGCCAGTAACTGTCTTTACAACCTTAGGACCGGTAAGGAACATGTAAGATGTGCCTTTAGCCATGATTGTGAAGTCGGTAAGAGCTGGAGAATATACTGCACCACCGGCGCAAGGGCCAAGGATAGCAGAGATTTGTGGAATAACACCAGAAGCGTTGATATTGCGTTGGAAGATTTCGGCATAGCCAGCAAGAGCGTTGATACCTTCTTGAATACGAGCACCACCTGAGTCGTTTAGACCGATAACTGGAGCACCGTTTTTCATAGCCATATCCATGATCTTGCAAATCTTGAGCGCGAGAGTTTCAGAGAGTGAACCTGCTGAAACGGTGAAGTCTTGAGCAAAGATATACACAAGGCGTCCTTCGATTGTTCCGTAACCAGTCACAACGCCGTCGCCGAGGTAGTGCTTCTTGTCCATACCGAAGTTGGTGCAACGGTGGGTAACGAACATGTCGAGTTCTTCAAAGCTGCCTTCGTCGAGCAACATCTTGATTCTTTCGCGAGCGGTGTATTTGCCTTTGGCGTGTTGCTTTTCAATGGCCTTAACGCCACCACCGATACGAGCTTCTTCACGTTTAGAGATTAACTCTTGAATTTTTTCAATTTGACTACTCATTTTTAATAAGTATTTTTAAGTGTTTTTTGGATGTTCTGTGTGGAGTATTACTTGTTAGGGTTTTCGCAAAGTTCAACAAGGGTACCTGCAGAAGTTTTTGGGTGAAGGAATGCGATGTTGAGACCTTCAGCGCCTTTGCGAGGAGCTTTGTCGATTACTCTGCCGCCTTTGCTTTCTACTTCAGCGAGAGCATTTGCTACGCCGTCTTCAACAGCGAATGCGATGTGTTGGATGCCTCCACGGCCGCCGTTGTTGGCGATAAACTTGGCGATTGCGCTGTCTTCAGCAGTAGCTTCAAGAAGCTCAATCTTAGTTTGGCCAACCTTGAAGAACGCAGTGCGTACCTTTTGATCAGCAACTTCTTCGATAGCGAAGCATTTGAAACCCAACATTTTTTCATAAAATGGAATAGCCTCGTCAAGAGAAGTAACGGCTATACCTACATGTTCGATATGAGAAATATCCATAAAGTGTAGTTTTATAAGTGTTTATAATAATGTTAATAATTCGTATTTATTGCTGAACTATACCTTCTCTGGCAAGTTCGCTACAAATTTACGAATTATTCTCATAATCCCACCTTGTTTTGCTATTAAAATGCCCCAATATTCACATTAATTAATTATTGGAATTTTTATTTATGAAATACCGTTGCCTATGCTGACAGAAAGTCAGTAGGGTGTAATGCTTGACATAAAAGAGCACCAATGTTTTTTTTGTGTATGTGTGTTTTGGCACACCATTTGCATAAAGTAAAAGTGTGACGCTCGAAAGCGATGAATGAGCCGGGTGAGCGACACATATAATAAACATTGATTAATAACAAAAACAATTATAAAATGGGAAAGATTATCGGTATAGATTTGGGTACTACCAACTCATGTGTTGCAGTACTTGAAGGAAATGACCCAGTGGTTATTCCTAACAGCGAAGGTCGTAACACTACACCTTCAATTGTAGCATTCGTTGACGGTGGCGAGCGTAAGGTGGGCGATCCTGCTAAGCGTCAAGCTATCACAAACCCTACAAGAACAGTGTTCTCAATCAAGCGTTTCATGGGTGAATCATTCGATCAGGTTTCTAACGAAATCAAGCGTGTGCCTTACACTGTGACAAATGTTAATGGTCAACCTCGCGTGAAGATTGATGATCGTGAATATACTCCACAAGAAATCTCTGCAATGGTGCTTCAAAAGATGAAGAAAACCGCTGAAGATTATCTTGGACAGAGCGTTACAGAAGCAGTTATCACAGTGCCTGCTTACTTCAACGACTCTCAACGTCAAGCAACTAAGGAAGCCGGTGAAATCGCAGGTCTTACAGTGCGCCGTATTGTGAACGAACCTACTGCTGCCGCTCTTGCTTATGGCCTTGACAAATCAGACTCTGATAAGAAAATCGCTGTATTCGACCTCGGTGGCGGTACATTCGATATCTCTATCCTTGAGTTGGGCGATGGCGTGTTTGAAGTGAAATCAACCAACGGTGATACTCACCTTGGTGGTGATGATTTCGACCACTGCATTATCGACTGGCTTGCTGACGAATTCCAAAAGGAAGAGGGAGTAGACCTTCGTCAAGACCCTATGGCATTGCAACGCCTTAAGGAAGCTGCAGAAAAGGCTAAGATTGAGCTCTCAAGCACTACTACTTCAGAAATCAACTTGCCATATATTATGCCAGTAAATGGTATTCCAAAGCACTTGGTAAAGACTCTTACTCGTGCTAAGTTTGAGCAATTGTGCGATGGCTTGATACAAGCTACTATCGAACCTTGCCGCAGAGCATTGCAAGATGCTGGCCTTACTGCATCAGAAATCGATGAAGTGATCCTCGTGGGTGGTTCAACTCGTATCCCAGCCGTACAAGAAGTTGTTAAGAAATTCTTCGGCAAGGCTCCTTCTAAGGGTGTTAACCCTGACGAAGTGGTTGCAGTGGGTGCTGCTATCCAAGGCGGTGTGTTGAGCGGTGATGTGAAAGACGTTCTTTTGCTTGATGTTGTGCCATTGTCAGTAGGTATTGAAACTCTCGGTGGCGTGATGACTAAGTTGATCGACGCTAACACTACTATCCCTACTCGCAAGAGCGAAACATTCTCTACTGCTGCTGATAACCAGCCTTCTGTTGAAATCCACGTGCTTCAAGGCGAACGCCCAATGGCTAAGGACGACAAGACTCTTGGTAAGTTCCACCTCGATGGCATTGCTCCAGCTCCACGTGGCATACCTCAAATCGAAGTTACATTTGAAGTCGATGCTAACGGTATCTTGAATGTATCGGCTAAGGATAAGGCTACAGGCAAGGAACAAAGCATCCGTATTGAGGCTTCAAGTGGTCTTTCTGACGAAGAAATCAAGCGTATGAGGGATGAAGCTGCTGCTAATGCTGCTGCCGATGCTAAGGAAAAGGAACGTATCGACAAGATTAACAAGGCCGACTCTATGATTTTCCAAGTAGAAAAGAGCCTTAAGGATCTTGGTGACAAGATTCCTGCTGACAAGAAGTCGCAAATCGAAGGAGCTTTGGCTAAGCTTAAAGATGCTCACGCAAAGCAAGACATCGATGGTATCGATGCTTCGATGAAGGAATTGGAAACTGTATTCCATGCGGCAAGCCAAGATATCTACAACGCTCAGCAACAAGCTGGTGCTCAACCAGGCGCACAACAAGGTCCTAACACTGGTGCAACTGCTGGCGATGCTCAACAAGGTGGCAACAATGGTGACAATGTTACCGATGTTCCATTTGAGGAAGTGTAAATCTCACAGAAATGTAAGCCCTCTGAAAAATGAGGATTAGATAAAATCCGGGAAGCTCCAAAAGCCTCTCGGATTTTTTTGTATATATCGCAAAACTTTGTTTTATGGTGATTCAGTTTGGGTGTTGTTTCAGTCCTCGCGATGAGCGGTGTAAATCGCTATATTTCAGATTGCTTTTTTATTGTGGTGACTTATAGACAGTGATTTTGTCTTGACAGTTGATTTTTTTGTTGTCATTTTTTCTTTTTTACTATGCATTTTGCGCTATGAGCTGTAAAAGGTTTTGTTAATTAACTAAAATCAAATATCTTTGTGAATGAAATACCAAACGAAAAAATATATATTTTATGAATCCTATTGTCGACTTAAAAACCTTACCAGAAAGACTACGTTCATTAGGAAAACGTGTGGTTGTGGCTATTGCATCGCCTGCCGACTCACACACCGAAGAGGTGATCGAACGAAGCATCAATGAAGGAATTGCAGACTTTATTCTCACTGTAGTAGATGGCAAACAAGCCATTGCCGAACAACTTGCAACTAAACATCCTCAACAAATCAAGATTATCAACGCTTCTGACGATGATGATGCTGCGCGCAAAGCCGTGTCGGAGGTGCGTGAAGGTCGCGCCGATGTACTTATGAAGGGCACGCTCAATACCGACAATCTGCTGCGCGCTGTGCTCAATAAGGAGCATGGAATACTTGTGAAAGGAAGTGTGCTCACTCACATTGCCGTTGCAGAAATACCTGGAATGAATCGCCTGTTGCTTTTCTCGGATGCTGCCGTTATTCCGTTCCCTACCACCGAGCAACTCGATGCTGTGATGACATACATCACTAAGATTTGGCGAAGCCTCACCGGTGGCGCTTGTCCGCGCGTTGCGCTGACGCACTGCACCGAAAAGGTGAGCGAAAAGTTTCCAATAACCATTGCTTATCAAGCTATTAAGCAATATGCTGAAGAAGGAGGATACGGCGAAGTGTGTGTTGACGGACCTATGGATGTGAAGACTGCATGCGATGCCGAGAGTGGCGCCCTGAAGGGTATTAGTTCGCCTGTAGTGGGAAATGCCGACATCTTGATATTCCCAGACATCGAAGCCGGAAATACGTTCTACAAGACTATCACATTCTTTGCCAATGCAAATGTGGCAGGAATGCTCGATGGCACATCGGCTCCTGTGGTTGTAGCATCAAGAGCTGACTCTGCCGAATCAAAATTCTTCTCGCTCGCAGTGGCGTGTATGAAGGCTGCAAACAAGTGAAATACGTAAAAATAGATAAGAGTATAATCCAATAACTATGAAAAGAATTTTCGTCATTAACCCTGGCTGCACCTCAACCAAGGTGGCAGTGTACGAGGACGACAAAGCGGTGTGGACCGACGACGGGCTGCACCCACAAGAAGAGATTGAAAAGTTTGACACTGTCGACGACCAGTATGAATATCGCAAGAACTTCATATTGGATTTGTTGAACAAGGCTGGTATTCCACTGAAGTTTGATGCCGTAATCGGTCGTGGTGGTTTGTTGAAGCCATTGCATGGTGGTGTATACGCAGTCAACGAGCAGATGAAGTATGACCTTCATCACGCTCTTCATCAGCACGTATGCAATCTCGGCTCGATTATCGCCGACGAAATAGCCCAAGAGTGTGGTTGTCCGGCTTTTATGGCCGACCCTGTTGTTGTCGACGAGATGATGACACGTGCCCGCTACACCGGTTTGCCACAAATTAAGCGTGAGTCTATTTTCCATGCCCTCAATGCAAAGGCAGCAGCACGTCGCTATGCCAAGACCTGCGGTAAGGTATATGAGGAAATGAACCTCATCGTAGCTCACCTCGGTGGGGGCATTTGCATTTCGGCTCATCATCTGGGTAATGTTATCGATGTGAACAATGCACTCAATGGCGAGGGTCCTATCGCTCCCGAACGTGCAGGTTCTTTGCCAGCCGATCAACTCGTTCGCTTATGCTTTTCTGGTAAGTATACACAGGAGCAGTTGATTAAGATGCTTGCGGGTAATGGTGGTTGCCAAGCTTTGTTGGGTATCAAGGATATGAAGGAGATTTCGCGTCGCGCCGAGGCGGGCGAGGAGCCATATCACGAAGTGCTTGAGGCTATGCTTTACACTGTGTCGAAGCAAATTGGTGCTATGGCTGTTGCTCTTTGGGGTAAGGCTGAAGTTATCATTCTCACTGGCGGAATTGCATATAGCAAATATTGCGTTGAGGAAATCAAGAAGCAGGTTGGCTTCCTTGCGCCAGTAGTGGTGTTGCCTGGCGAAGGCGAGATGGAATCGCTTGCATTCAATGCGCTCGGAGCTCTCAACGGCGAACTTCCGATACACGAGTATAGGTAGACCCATTTATTTTTACCATAATTTCCATCTGAGACGTGTGCAGAATATTTCCTGTAGCGTATCGGATGGAAATTTTTGTTTGATGTCGGTATTATGTTGTAAAGTTTATAAACCCAAATCGGTCATTAGGACGTATATGTGAAGATTATTTCTACTGCTTGGGGTCTTTCGGTTTTTATAAGGCATCTTTTGCTTGTTTTTAA